>NZ_FOIH01000016.1:0-173187 GCF_900111535.1 Pseudomonas sp. NFR09 | reverse complement strand
GGTTGCGCATGACGATGCGGCGTTCGTCGTCGGTCAGGCCTTCGGGGTTTTTCCACAGGGCGATGTCGGCGGTCATGTTGACCTCTTGCGGCATCCAGTGGTTGGCGCAGCCGTCGAGGTACTTCTGCCAGGCCCAGTCGTACTTGAACGGCACGAGTTGGTTGAGGTCGGCGCGGCAGTTGATCATGCGCTTTTCGTCAACGGCGACGCGGGCGGAGGCGCCTTCGAGTTCGGCGAGGCCTTCGGCGACGTCGAGTTTGTCCAGCGCAGCCTTGGCGCGGACGATGGCGGCGGAGTCGTTGGCGGTCACGTTACGGGCTTCCAGCGCAGCCGCGGCGCCCGCACCGTCGAGGCGGTCCATGTTGGCTTCGGTGGCGTGGCCGGCGTTGGCGCCTTTGGTGGCTACTTCGCCTTCTTCTTCTTTGTCGAATTCGTCCCAGCTCAGCATGACGTGTCGTCTCCTGCGTGAGGGCTCAAAGGTGCCCGTGTGAAACCGGATGGTTGGGTGTTCACACGGCCCTGAGGCCGCGGTGGATCTTAAGGAATCGTTTGTTGCAGCTAGCGCACGCATTAAACGGAATAGGCTTACGGGTGCTCTGCGTGAGGCTTGAGGTGCGGAGCGGTGGTTGCTTGCTCCTGCGGGATGCCTCAGGTCTGGCTCTTCATCCCTGTGTAAAGGGATATTGCAGGCCCGATTTACCCGCGCATTGTAGGGGAAAAAAACCGGTTTGTGTTGAGGCGGATGGTCACGGAGAGCGGCCAGAATGGCGTGTTTTTCGGCCAGAGTGCGGGTTTACAAGGCTTTGCCGGGGTTGGATTTTTTTGACGGGCGGTGGGATGTTTTTTGTGGGGGGAGGAGCGGCGTGGTGCGTCAGGCTTTTATAGGTGCGGTGTGGCAGCTAGCGCTATCGGGGGCAAGCCCCCTCCCACATTTGGGCGGGGTCGGTGCTTTGCCGCAAGAACGATTTCTTGCGGCGAATACGTTCAAACTAACCAAGTGATTAACCGTTAGAACAACCATTGCCCATCACGTGGTAATTAAGAATATGCCGCTGGCCCTGCGAGTCTTCATATTCCATCTTCACCGGTACAACTTCGCACACTTCCGGAATACTGCTCATGGACAGTACTTTTGCCACGTCCAGATGGGTGCTGTAAGTGTAGTCTTCAACGATCGGAGGGTTGCTGCCAGCTACGTCAGTCGGGGCTTCGTCGGCCAGGGCGGCGGTGGCGCACAAGCTGCTGAGGGCCATAACTACTAAAGCTTTCATTTCTCTATTTACCTTCTTCAGGACGAAAGGGGTCACGGGGCCCTTGTGAGGCCACGTGTGTAACTCAAGAGTTGGGAAGTTCGGATTAACGTTGCCTTCGTGGGGGCTGTTGCGTTGTTAATCACTGCTGTATTTAACTAAAGTGCCGTGTTGGCGGAAGTGATTTTAGGCTCCCGGGTTATATTCATATACCCGTGCTTTTGATAAACACTATTGGCGGTTTTTGTAACAATCCGGTGGTAAAGCTTTTTTCACAAAGCCGCAAAGCGCCACAGCCCGCGGGCCAGAGCCGCAAACGGAGATATCAGGGCAATTTGTAGGGGCTTGTTACTACCATCGTCGAATGGTTCTATAGGGCTGCCCCGGCTACAACAGGGCCATACAAAAACAACTATGTCACCGAGGTAAGAAAGATGAGTGCGGCTTCCCTGTACCCCGTTCGCCCCGAAGTAGCAGCCAACACGCTGACCGACGAGGCGACCTACAAGGCCATGTACCAGCAGTCGGTGGTCAACCCCGATGGTTTCTGGCGCGAGCAAGCCAAGCGTCTTGACTGGATCAAGCCTTTCACCACGGTGAAGCAGACCTCTTTCGACGATCACCACGTCGACATCAAGTGGTTCGCCGATGGCACCCTGAACGTTTCCTACAACTGCCTGGACCGTCACCTCGCCGAGCGTGGCGACCAGATCGCGATCATCTGGGAGGGCGACGACCCTGCCGAGAGCCGCAACATCACTTACCGCGAGCTGCACGAAGAAGTCTGCAAGTTCGCCAACGCCCTGCGTGGCCAGGATGTGCACCGTGGCGACGTGGTGACTATCTATATGCCGATGATTCCCGAAGCCGTGGTGGCCATGCTGGCCTGTACCCGCATCGGTGCGATTCACTCCGTGGTGTTTGGCGGTTTCTCGCCGGAGGCCCTGGCCGGTCGCATCATCGACTGTAAGTCGAAGGTGGTGATCACTGCTGACGAGGGCATCCGTGCCGGTAAGAAGATTCCGCTGAAGGCCAACGTCGACGACGCCCTGACCAACCCGGAAACCAGCAGCATCCAGAAGGTCATCGTGTGCAAGCGCACCAATGGCCAGATCAAGTGGAACCAGCATCGCGATATCTGGTACGAAGACCTGATGAAAGTGGCGGGCACCGTGTGTGCGCCCAAAGAGATGGGCGCCGAAGAAGCGCTGTTCATCCTCTACACCTCCGGTTCCACCGGCAAGCCCAAGGGCGTGCAGCACACCACCGGCGGCTACCTGTTGTACGCCGGCCTGACCCACGAGCGCGTGTTCGACTACCGCCCGGGCGAAATCTACTGGTGCACCGCCGACGTCGGCTGGGTCACCGGCCACACTTATATTGTCTACGGCCCGCTGTCCAACGGCGCGACCACCGTGCTGTTCGAGGGCGTGCCGAACTACCCGGACATCACCCGGGTGGCGAAGATCGTCGACAAGCACAAGGTCAACATCCTCTACACCGCCCCAACCGCGATCCGCGCCATGATGGCCTCCGGCACCGCTGCCTGTGAAGGCGCCGATGGCAGCAGCCTGCGCCTGCTCGGTTCGGTGGGCGAGCCGATCAACCCGGAAGCCTGGGACTGGTACTACAAGAATGTCGGCCAATCGCGTTGCCCGATTGTTGATACCTGGTGGCAGACCGAAACCGGCGGCAACATGATGAGCCCGCTGCCGGGGGCCCATGCGCTCAAGCCGGGTTCGGCGGCACGGCCGTTCTTCGGCGTGGTGCCGGCATTGGTGGACAACCTCGGCAACCTGATCGAAGGCGCGGCCGAAGGCAACCTGGTGATCCTCGATTCGTGGCCAGGCCAGGCGCGTACCCTGTACGGCGACCATGACCGCTTTGTCGACACCTATTTCAAGACCTTCCGTGGCATGTACTTCACCGGTGACGGTGCGCGCCGTGACGAGGACGGTTACTACTGGATTACCGGCCGTGTGGACGACGTGTTGAACGTGTCCGGCCACCGCATGGGCACTGCCGAGATCGAAAGTGCCATGGTTGCTCACCCCAAAGTCGCCGAAGCGGCGGTGGTGGGTGTGCCGCACGACATCAAGGGGCAGGGCATCTATGTGTATGTCACCCTCAAAAATGGTGAAGAACCGAACGAAGCGCTGCGCCTGGAGCTGAAAAACTGGGTACGCAAGGAAATCGGGCCGATTGCTTCGCCGGACGTGATCCAGTGGGCGCCGGGCTTGCCGAAGACCCGTTCGGGGAAAATCATGCGGCGCATCCTGCGCAAGATTGCCACGGCTGAGTACGACGGGCTGGGGGATATCTCCACGCTGGCGGACCCGGGTGTGGTGGCGCATCTGATCGAGACCCACAAGACCATGAACGTCGCGTAAGGCGGGATAGTCGGATAAAGCCCCACCCGGTGTAAGCCGGGTGGGGCTTTTTTGTGGGATCTTGAAACCAATGGAGATCAAATGTGGGAGGGGGCTTGCCCCCGATGGCAGTGTGTCAGTAGACATATTTGGCGCTGATCCACCGCTATCGGTGGCAAGCCCCCTCCCACATGGGATCTGCGGCAGATCAATAAATATCGGTTTTTCGTGTAGGGCGTTTCTGAATGTTACCGCGAGCCCTGAATGTGTAACCTCGCGCCCAAACCTGAGGCAATGCGCTACGCCTCTGCCCCGAAAAACCCCATTCCAGACACCCCTGGAAATAAGATTAAACGCCAGACTTGCCGTGCCAGAAGGGTTTGCGAATAATAGGCCCGCAATTTGCAGCGTCTACAGGTTTAATGTCTTTTGTCTCTGCATAAAATCCAGAGGCTGTCAATGAGCTGGAACCGCTTTCTCGGTGCTTCTGTAAATTGTTGTCGCATTGAGGAAATATCGGCTTCCAGCCTGTCGTTAGAATGCCGATCACTCGCTCGTCGTCTCCGGTGTTGAATCGGTGTAAGACGCAGCACCGCTATTCGGTTTCCCTTACGCCGCATCGTGGGCCATGGCTCATACTGCTGTTTTGCCCTATACCGATGGAGTCCCAAGATGAAGAAACTCGTGCTGTTGGGCGCCCTGGCGCTGTCCGTGCTGTCCATGCAGGCTTTCGCTGATGAAAAGCCCCTGAAGATTGGTATCGAAGCGGCTTACCCTCCGTTTGCCTCGAAGGCGCCGGATGGCAGCATCGTCGGTTTTGACTACGACATCGGCAACGCCCTGTGCGCAGAGATGAAGGTCAAGTGCACCTGGGTCGAGCAGGAGTTCGACGGCCTGATCCCGGCGCTGAAAGTGCGCAAGATCGACGCGATCCTGTCGTCCATGTCCATCACTGAGGACCGCAAGAAGTCCGTGGACTTCACCACCCGCTACTACCTGACCCCGGCGCGCCTGGTGTTGAAGGAAGGCACTACCGTCAGCGACAGCCTGGATGAATTGAAGGGCAAGAAAATCGGTGTGCAGCGCGGTTCGATCCACGATCGTTTCGCCAAGGAAGTCCTGGCTCCGAAAGGCGCCACCGTGGTGCCTTACAGCTCGCAGAACGAAATCTACCTGGACGTGGAAGCCGGTCGCCTCGATGGCACCGTGGCTGACGCTACCCTGCTGCAGGACGGTTTCCTGAAAACCCCTGCTGGCAAAGGCTACGCGTTCGTGGGCCCGGCGTTCACCGACGTCAAGTACTTCGGCGACGGCGTCGGTATCGCGGTACGCAAGGGCGACAAGGAAAACCTGGACCGCATCAACGCAGCTATTGCCGCGATCCGTGCCAACGGTGAGTACAAGAAAATCCAGGACAAGTACTTCGACTTCGATATCTACGGCGCTGACGCCAAGTAACTTGTCGCAGCGGTCTGTCCCAAATGGCGCAAGCAACAGAATTCCTGCGGTTTGCGCCATTTTTTCATCCCCCTTTTCGAGGACCTGAATCATGTTGAAAGGCTACGGGGCCGTCATCCTCGATGGCGCATGGTTGACGCTTCAGCTCGCCTTGTCGTCCATGGCCTTGGCCATTGTTCTGGGTCTGATCGGGGTCGCGTTACGCCTGTCGCCGGTGCGCTGGTTGGCTTGGCTGGGTGACTTGTACTCCACGGTGATCCGTGGGATCCCCGACCTGGTGCTGATCCTGCTGATTTTCTACGGCGGTCAGGACCTGCTCAACCGCGTCGCGCCGATGCTGGGCTACGACGACTATATCGACTTGAACCCCTTGGCCGCCGGTATCGGCACCCTGGGTTTCATCTTTGGCGCCTACCTGTCGGAAACCTTCCGTGGCGCCTTCATGGCCATTCCCAAGGGCCAGGCCGAGGCCGGCCTGGCGTATGGCATGAGCAGCTTCCAGGTGTTCTTCCGGGTGATGGTGCCGCAGATGATCCGGCTGGCAATCCCCGGGTTCACCAACAACTGGCTGGTTCTCACCAAGGCCACTGCGCTGATTTCGGTGGTGGGCCTGCAAGACATGATGTTCAAGGCCAAGCAGGCGGCAGACGCCACCCGCGAGCCTTTTACCTTCTTCCTCGCGGTGGCGGCGATGTACCTGGTGATCACCAGCGTGTCGTTGCTGGCCCTGCGTCATCTTGAGAAGCGCTACTCGGTAGGCGTAAGGGCGGCTGATCTATGATCTTCGACTACAACGTCATCTGGGAGGCCATGCCGCTGTACCTCGGCGGCCTGGTGACCACCCTCAAACTGCTCGCCATCTCGCTGTTCTTCGGCCTGCTCGCCGCCGTGCCCCTGGGCCTGATGCGCGTGTCCAAGCAGCCGATCGTCAATGGTGCGGCCTGGCTCTATACCTACGTGATTCGCGGCACGCCGATGCTGGTGCAGCTGTTCTTGATCTACTACGGCCTGGCCCAGTTTGACGCCGTGCGCGAAAGCTTCCTGTGGCCGCTGCTGTCCAGCGCCACCTTCTGCGCGTGCCTGGCCTTCGCGATCAACACCAGCGCCTACACCGCCGAGATCATTGCCGGCAGCCTCAAGGCCACGCCCAATGGCGAAATCGAAGCGGCCAAGGCCATGGGCATGTCGCGCTACAAGCTGTACCGCCGCATCCTGCTGCCGTCGGCCCTGCGCCGTGCGCTGCCGCAGTATAGCAACGAAGTGATCATGATGCTGCAGACCACCAGCCTGGCCTCCATCGTCACCCTGATCGACATCACCGGCGCAGCGCGCACGGTGAACGCGCAGTTCTACTTGCCGTTCGAGGCCTATATCACCGCAGGCGTGTTCTACCTGTGCCTGACCTTCATCCTGGTGCGCCTGTTCAAGTTGGCCGAGCGCCGCTGGCTGAGCTACCTGGCGCCACGGAAGCACTGATATGCAACGTATCGATCACCGGTTGCCCTGGGGTCACCTGGGCTGCGAGCGCCAACTGAGCGTGTTCCGTTTCGGCAAGGGCGAGCGCAAGGCCTATATCCAGGCCAGCCTGCACGCCGACGAATTGCCCGGCATGCGCGCCGCGTGGGAGCTGAAAAAGCGCCTCGTCGAACTGGAACAGCAAGGTGCGCTCAATGGCGTGATCGAGCTGGTGCCAGTCGCCAACCCGATGGGCCTGGGCCAACTGCTGCAAGGCAGCCACCAGGGGCGTTTCGAGGTGGGCAGTGGCAAGAACTTCAACCGTGATTTTGTCGAGTTGAGCGAGCCGGTTGCCGCGTTGCTCGAAGGCAAGCTGGGTGATGACCCCCACGCCAATGTGCTTTTGATCCGTCAAGCGATGAGCGATGTACTCCGCGCGTTGCCCGAGCCAAGCAGCCAGTTGCAAGGCATGCAGCGCATCTTGCTGAGCCACGCCTGCACCGCTGATGTGGTGCTGGATCTGCATTGCGATGCCGAAGCCGCACTGCACATGTATGCACTGCCGCAGCACTGGCCGCAGTGGCGTTCGCTGTCGGCGCATTTGAATGTGAAGGTCGGCCTGCTGGCGGAAGACTCCGGCGGCAGTTCGTTCGATGAGGCCTGTTCGCTGCCGTGGTTGCGTTTGTCTCAGGCGTTTCCTGAGTCGCAAATCCCGTTGGCCTGCCTGGCGACTACGCTGGAGCTGGGCGGTCAGGCCGATACCGGGCGTGACGAGGCGATCTTTCACGCCGAAGGTATTCTCGCGTTCCTCGCTGAGCAGGGCTTGATCAAGGGGGAGTGGCCCGCGCCACAGTTCGAGCCCTGTGAAGGCCTGCCGTTTGAAGGCACCGAATTGTTGTTCGCGCCCCATGCCGGGGTGATCAGTTACCTGCGTAAAGCCGGTGATGTGGTCGAAAAAGGCGAGCCGATTTTTGAAGTGATTGACCCCCTGGAAGACCGCGTCAGCACGATCTGCGCGGGCACCTCGGGGGTGCTGTTTGCCGTTGAACGGCTACGTTATGCCCAAGCGGGTTTCTGGCTGGCCAAGGTGGCGGGGCGCGAAGCGCTGCGTCACGGGCGCTTGCTCAACGACTGACCACCTGTTTTTGTGAGAACCGACCGCATGTACAAACTTGAAGTCCAAGACCTGCATAAACGCTATGGCAGTCATGAAGTGCTCAAAGGAGTGTCCCTGGCCGCTGCGGCCGGTGATGTGATCAGCATCATCGGTTCCAGTGGTTCGGGCAAAAGTACTTTTTTGCGCTGCATCAACCTGCTGGAGCAACCCCACGCCGGCAAGATCCTGCTCAACAACGAAGAGTTGAAGCTGGTGGCCAACAAGGACGGCGCCATGAAGGCTGCCGATCCTAAACAGTTGCAGCGCATGCGTTCGCGCCTGTCCATGGTGTTCCAGCATTTCAACCTGTGGTCGCACATGACCGCGCTTGAAAACGTGATGGAAGCGCCGGTGCACGTGCTGGGCATGTCGAAGAAAGACGCCCGTGAAAAAGCCGAACACTACCTGGCCAAGGTCGGCGTGGGCCATCGCAAGGATGCGTTCCCCGGCCACATGTCCGGCGGCGAGCAGCAACGCGTGGCCATCGCCCGCGCCCTGGCGATGGAGCCGGAGGTGATGCTGTTCGACGAACCCACCTCGGCGCTGGACCCGGAACTGGTCGGTGAAGTGCTCAAGGTGATGCAGGACCTGGCCCAGGAAGGCCGCACCATGGTGGTGGTGACCCACGAAATGGGCTTTGCCCGTGAGGTGTCGAACCAGTTGGTGTTCTTGCACAAAGGCATCGTCGAAGAGCGTGGCAACCCGCGGGAAGTGCTGGTGAACCCGCAGTCCGAGCGCCTTCAACAGTTCCTGTCCGGCAGCCTGAAATAATGACCTCCTGTGAATAGGTAACCCCTGTGAGAGGGGGCTTGCCCCCGATAGCGGTATATCAGTTAGACGTGTTTATCTGACACACCGCCATCGGGGGCAAGCCCCCTCTCACATTGGATATGCATCGTTTTTGAGATTTGTACTCGATTACGGGCTAGCATTGGCCCTTGTCTTCATTACTGTTACTGGCTTCGGATAGCACTCCCATGACCGCCCACAAAATTGGTTTCCTGATTTGGCCCAGCACAAAAGCCCTGACGCTTGCGCTGGCTGAGGAGGCCTTGCGCGTTGCCCAGCGGGTGCATCCGGAGGTGGTCTACGAGCTGTCGTTCCTGCAGGCCGAACCTCCCACTGGCAATGCCTGGCAACTGCCGGGCGAGCCGTGGGCTGGCAAGCTCGAAGGTTTCCAGAAGCTGTTCCTGCTGGCGGATGAACCACCCACCGTCATTGCCTCGCAACTGAGCACGGCGCTCAAGCAGTTGGTGCGGGCCGGGTGTGTGATCGGTGGTCTGTCGGCCGGTGTCTATCCGCTTGCCCAGCTCGGCCTGCTCGACGGCTACCGCGCCGCCGTGCACTGGCGTTGGCAGGATGATTTTGCCGAGCGTTTCCCCAAGGTCATCGCCACCAGCCATCTGTTCGACTGGGACCGCGACCGTCTCACCGCCTGCGGGGGCATGTCGGTGCTCGACCTGCTGCTGGCGGTGCTGGCCCGTGACCACGGCGCCGAACTGGCCGGCGCGGTCTCCGAAGAACTGGTGGTGGAGCGCATCCGCGAAGGCGGCGAGCGCCAGCGCATCCCGCTGCAGAACCGCCTGGGCTCCAGCCATCCGAAGCTGACCCAGGCGGTGTTGCTGATGGAAGCCAACATCGAGGAACCGCTGACCACCGACGAAATTGCCCAGCACGTGTGCGTGTCGCGACGACAACTCGAGCGCATCTTCAAGCAATACCTCAACCGCGTCCCCAGCCAGTACTACCTGGAACTGCGCCTGAACAAGGCCCGCCAGATGCTCATGCAAACCAGCAAGTCGATCATCCAGATCGGCCTGTCGTGCGGCTTCTCCTCGGGGCCGCATTTCTCCAGCGCCTACCGCAACTTCTTCGGCGCCACCCCCCGTGAAGACCGCAACCAGCGGCGCAGCAGCAGCCCGTTCGAACTGTCGTCGGTGCCGTCGGAACGCGGCTGAACACAGGCTTTACTCTTCTTCCCGACCCAAGGGTGGGATCAGCGGGTTGCCCTCGGCGTCTTGCCTGGCGGCTTCGACATGGAAAGCAAACCCTGTACGCCGGTAGTACTCCCTGAGCAACACCAGGCTGTGTGGCGACAACGGGTTGCCGCGCAGGTCCGAATCGCTGTCGAGGGTGTATGAAATTTCCAGGAGAGACGCAGGCAACTGTTCGATGTGGTTGTTACTCAGGTCCAGGGTGTGCAGCACCGACGACTCCTGGAACACGCCTTCGGGTACGTGACGCAGTTGAGCATCGCGCAGGTGCAGTGAGCTCAATTTATGGAGCTGGCTCACATCCGGCGCGTGGCCGAGGGGGTTGTTGCTCAGGTCGATGAACTCGATGTCTTTCAAGTCCCCGAGTGCGCGGGCGCTTTGCGGTGAAAGCGCAATGTTGCATTCGGACAGGTCCAGGGAGGACAGCTTGGGCATGTTGAATATCGAGGTGGGCAGGGTTTGCAGTGAGCACTTGTTGAGGGTCAGTGTCTCCAGTTGGGGGAAGCTGCCGAGTGTGCCATCGACCTGGGTCGTGATGCCGTCGCCGATCAGTTCGAAAGTGGACACGTGATTAAAGCGCGCACGCAGTTGCGGCAGGGCCCCGAGTATTGGGGTATCGAGTATCAAACTGTGGGTCACCTCTTCGTCCAGGCTCTCTTCGTCTTCGATGCTCTCGAAACGCCAGGCTTGCTCGAGCAGGGTCTTGAAATCCTGCCGGATCAACTGTTGTTCGGCGCGTGCCTGTTCATCCATCAGCGTGCCGAGAATCGGGTGATGGGTCGGGACATCCAACACCCATTCGTTGAGGTCGGTGCCCAATTGCCGGTATTCCTCTTCGAGCAGGCTGATTTGGTTGGTAACGGCGTCCATGTCGCCCGGCAGTTTGAAGATGAACCGATTGATTTCGCTGTCGACGAAGGTGGGGTAAAGCTGTTGGATACGTTCGCGCTCGCCAGGGTTGGCTTCTGCCTTGAAGAACTCGCCGGTGCGTTGGCAATAGGTCTTGACCTGTTCCAGCGTCGGCTTGGACAACGGATTTCCCGACAGATCAATGCCTCGCACCGCAGTGCTGGGCAATGTGAAGGCGGTCGGGGGCAGGTTTTCGATCGCATTGTTGCTCAGGTCCACCGTGACGTGCTGATCGCTGCGCAGCAGACCCGCCGGCACCTCGCGCAGGCCGGTATTGCGCAACAGCACCCGGCGCAGGCTGGGCAATTGGCTGAAGTCGGGTGTGTGCGCCAAGGGGTTATGGTTCAGGTCCAGGAACGTCAGCCCCTTCATGCCTTCCAGGCCTTGCGCGGATGAGGCCGACAACATGATCGAACATCCGGGCAGGCTCAGGAATTCCAGGTGTTGCAGGCTGAGCAACGAGGCCGGCAGGTCCCCCAGCGGTGCGTCCTGTATGGAGAGCGCGTGAACATTGGGAAAGCTGCGCAGGAACTGATCCAGGTGCAGGGGCCGTTGGTTGCCTTGTATGCGAAGCCCGCCGATGTGGTCGAACGTGATGCTCAGTTGCGGCAGTTCGCCTGCCAGGGTGGCGGGAATTTCCAGGGAGCCTACCTGGGTCTGCTGCGGGGTTTCGCGCCGCCAGCTTCGTTCCAGCAGGTCTTTGAGCGCCGCCCTGCGCGCCGTTTCCAGCTCGGGAAGCGCCGGTGCCTGGGCCCAGGCCTGCAACTCGCCCGTGAGCGTCTGGTAGTCGCCTGCCAGCCGTGCCAGCTCCCGTCGTCCCGCTTCGATATCGCCGGGCAGGTTGAAGATGAATCGGTTGATCTGCTCTTCGCTGAATTTCGGAAACAATAGCTTGGCGTCGCGCCGGTCGGCCTGCAAGGCGCTGGCCTCGAAGCGGGTGCCGTGCCGCTGGTGATAGGCCTTGATCCTTTCAAGGGTTTCGCGGTTCAGCGGGTTGCGCGAGAGGTCGAAGCGCAAGCTGGATTCAGGCGCAAGCTGGAAAATGCCATCTGGCAAGTGATTGATCCGGTTGTTGCTCAACAGGGCGACTTGCAGCTCCGGATGGCTGAGCACGCCGGCCGGCAGGCGGTCGATATTGGTGCGCGACAAGTCCAGGGCGACCAGGTCGGGCATTGTTTCGACGCTGGGGACAAGACCCAACGGATTGCCGTGCAGGTCCAGCGAGCGCATCTGGTGCATGGCGGCCAACTGCGCCTGGCTTTGCGGGGTGAGGGCGATCTGGCAGGTGTTCAGTTGCAGGGCGTTCAGGTCCGGCATCGACGTGATCTCCTGAGGCAGGCCCCGTAGAGGCGTGTTGATGACACTGAGTTGGCGCAGTTTGGGAAAGTGGCCCAGGAACGAGGACACCCCGTGCAAGTTGGCTGATCCGTTGAGGGACAGCAGAGAGACATGATCGAAATTGGCTTGCAGTCGTGGCATCTCGCCCAGGATGTTGCCATTGAGCTTGAGCGTGTGGCCGTCCCGCGCCGGGTCTTCGTAGTAGTTGTCGATCACTGTTTCACGCCGCCAGGCCGCTTTGAGCCGATGGGCCATCGCGGTGCGATTCTGTTTTTCCAACTGGCGCTCCCACCGGTACAAGGTTTGTCCCGTCACCGGGTGATGGTGAGGGACATCGGCTTGCCAGGCCTGCAAGTCGCTGTCCAGTCGCGCATATTCCTCGGCCAGTTGCGCGAGCTTGGCTGCCGCTCCGCCGGGGTGTGCCTGCCAGTCTTGGATGAGCGCGTGCAACTGGCTGTCGTCCAGGCTTGGGTACAGGCTGCGTGCGCGCTGATGCAGACTCGCCGGACCACCCTCGATGGCGGGTTGGTGGGCGTAGCCGGCATCGTGACCGAGCAGTTGCAGGGTCTCGGTGGCCGGTTCGGGAGTGTCGCCCCCCAGCAGCACGCGCATTTCGTCGCGCGGCGGCGGGCGTTGGCGCAGGCGCTCGCGCAGTTCGTGGCCTTGATGAATGTCGATGTTCAGCTGCTCACGCTGGGCGTCAGGCAGGGCATGGAGAATGGCCGAGTACAGGTCGGTCTCGCCGCACAGGGGGCCTTTTTCGTCGTAGGCCACGTAGCGACCGCTGTCCAGGCGCACCAGGCTGCGGCGGATCGGTGCGTCGTCAGGGCCGACGCTGTGCCAGGCCTCGCCGTCGATGGACTGGTGCAGGGCTTGCAGGTTGATCTCCGTGGACCAGCCTGGCAGCACCCGCAATGCGCTCAAGGCCAGCAGGTCGGTGTCGAGGTTGACCTGTGAGTCCAGGTGCTGTCCTTCGTAGGCGCGGTTCAGGCGGACTTCGGTGAGCGCCGCCTGGGCCAACTGCGCCAGGCGTGGCGGTGTGCGCTCGGCTTGTAGCTCAAGCAGCTCTTCACCGGTGGCCTGGCTCAGCAATCGCTCGGCGACGGTGGCCGGCAAGCCGGGGGCTTCATCGGCCAACTGTCGGGCTTGGGGGTGTTCGGCGTGCTGCAAGGGCCCGTAGCGTGAGTCGAAAAGTGCGACGCGATGCTTGCGGGCGATCCCAGCAAGGGTTTTTCTCAGGTTGCGTGTGCGGGTTTCCAGGCTCAGTTGCGGGTCGCTGGCACGCTCGCCGAATTGTGCACGGATCTCTTCCGGGGTCAGTGTCTGCAACACGGTCTTGAGCAGATCGCCGTTGCTCAGTTGCGCTTCGTGTATTTGTACCAGCGGCTTGGTCTGGTCGCCAAAGGTCCAGACCACGCGGCCCTGATCATCCAGAAAGCGCAAGCCCCGGGTGTGCGGCCAGGCGCCATTGCCGGTGAGCAATTGCAGCAGGTCCTGGGCGGCGATGCGGTTGTAGAGTGCCGGGTCATCGCTGCTCAGGCGTTCGATCAAGGTGTCCAGTTCCCGCTCGATCCTGAGTCGCGCCAGGGCATCATCCAACAGCGGCGGCAGCGGCTCGCTGTTGTGGTGCATCTTGCGCAGGATGGCTTCGTCGGTACCGCTCAGGGTCATGGCCAGTTGCCGGTCGGCGTCACTGAGGCCTTGCGCACGATGGCCGAGACGGCCGAGCAAATCCGGGCCTTGCCACTGCAACGGCTGGTCGAGTTCGGTACGCCAGGTGCCCGCCTGGTTATGGATCAGCAGCGGTTGATAGGCGTCGGCCCGGCTCGGGTGCTTGAGCCGGTACTGTCCGTCTCCAGGAGACTTCTGCACGGCGTACAACGAGCCTTCCAGCGGCAGGATCGATTCCTTGCGCACGGCATGCAGGCCCAGTTCGTCGATGCCCAGGTTCGGCGGCAACTGCAGGTTTTGCGCATAGGGGGCCAGGTCGGGTTTCCAGTAACGGCGCGCACCGCTGGCGAGGGTGACTGGTTTGAAGCGATCGATGAAGGCCAGGGTCTGCGGCGACATCAGCTTGCGCAACTCGGGTACGCCGATCTGCCCACCCGCCGTGAACAAGCCCAGTTGAACCGCGCTCTCCAGCAGGTTCATCAGGTGTGCGAAGGCCTCGCGGTCAAGTCCTTCGGCCCAGTCGACAATGCCTTCGAACACGTCGTCGAGCAGTTGATAGGCCATGTACGCGAGCATCAATTCCCCCAGCCCCGGAATAAACGGTGCGACCACCAGCAACGCTGCATTCACGATGGATGAAGCGACGTTGACGAAGCTGTCCCACAAGGCCCATCGCGCATTGCGATCCACGGTCGCGGTGGCGACGGCGAGGGTGCGGGCGTCGTTGAGCAACTGGTTGAGCCTGGACTGGTAGAGGTAGTCCCAGGGGGCGATGAGAATCGGGCTGGCGGTGAACTGCAATGACGGATCGTCGGTGGGGTCGGCGCGCCAGGGCGCCAGGCCGCTGCCGTATTCACTGGGATGCCAGGTGATTTTTTCCAGGCGTTGGCCCAGGTCGGCGAAAAACGCGCCGCGGTGCTCGTGGGCGACGAATCGGCTGAAAAACACCTGATAATCGGCGACGCGCAGTTGTCGGGTCAGTTCCTGCTTGAAGGCCAGGGGGGAGGGGTACTCCTTGAGCGGATGTTCCGGGTCGTCCGGCACATAGGCCACCATTCGTTGCACCGTGCGGGTGTTTTCGAGGTCCGGGGCGAAGAGCAGGATGCCGGTGAGGGGGGCCTCCATCATGCTGAAGTCATGTATGTGCACGGCGCTTGAGCCAAGGCGCATGCCGGAAAGCCCGTCGATCAGGCCTTCGATCAACCGTGCGTAGTCTTCCTGGATGTCGCCCCGGATCCGCGCCAATTGTACCGCCGCACGCAGAGCGGCTTTTTGGCTGGCGTCGACCTTGGCTTGCAGCACCGCGCCGGCGACCGGGTGGTCGACGCCGAGTTGCTCGCGCAGGTAGCCCATATAGCGCGCGCCGAGGTCGAGGTCGCGACACAGTTGGGCGAACGCCGCGATGGGCAGGCGGCGCTTGATGGCGGGCAATGTGTCGAACTGGCCGTTGGCATCGGGTTGAGTGATGTAGGTGGAGTCCGGCTCATAGGCATCCGCCAGGGTCTCTTTGTGTTCGAAGTTATGCAGCGCGGCGTCCAGCAGGGACACGGTCCAGGCGCGCGCCCCGCCGGAACGTACCGTAAACCAGGGGATGGTCTGGGGGATGTAGAGGCGGATAAACGTGGTTTCCACATCCAGTTCAAGGCCGGATTGACGTTTCAAGGCGTCTTTGAGCAAGGGGATGGAGTATGTCCTGGCGTCCTGGAGGTCCTTGAGGGCCTGGTCGACGCGGTTCTGGGCGTGCCAGTGGGCGCCATTGAGCTGCTTGAGGGTTGCCTGTTGCGCAGCGTCGGTGGCGGGCAGGGGCAGGGGCGTGGCGTTTTTGAGGGCGGAGCGCTTGCTGGCGGACGCGTTGCCGAGCCAGGCCGGCAGTGCGCGGGTCAAGGGTTCGTAGTGGCGATCGGGATGGCTGCTTTGGGTGATTGCGGGTGCCGGGGGCGTTGGGGTCGTCATGCTCACATCCATGGAGGGCTTGAAAACCACGAGTTAATCAGTCACCTGCGCGCACCGGCCTTTAGATAGTTATGCCGAGCGTGCGCGCAGGTCTCACGTAATTATGCGACAGCGTTTAAACTGCGCCATTGCGATGCTATTTGTCGCATTGGCGTAAACCCACGTAAAACGCGGGTTGGCGCTATAAGAAGTTGTCGCTTGGCGACAAGGCCCTACTGAAAACTGTCCTTACAATCCCTGCATCGCCCGCCAGTTCCAGGCAGGCGTTCCTCTTCAGGAGACTCCGATGTCCGTTGAGCAAGCCCCGGTGCAACGTGCCGATTTCGACCAGGTCATGGTTCCCAACTACGCACCTGCCGCCTTCATCCCCGTGCGTGGCGCAGGTTCCCGCGTGTGGGACCAGGCCGGTCGTGAGCTGATCGACTTTGCCGGCGGCATCGCGGTCAACGTATTGGGCCATGCCCATCCGGCGCTGGTTGGCGCGCTGACCGAACAGGCCAACAAGCTGTGGCACGTATCCAATGTGTTCACCAATGAGCCGGCGCTGCGCCTGGCGCACAAGCTGATCGACGCCACCTTTGCCGAGCGCGTGTTCTTCTGCAACTCCGGCGCCGAAGCCAACGAGGCCGCGTTCAAGCTGGCCCGTCGCGTCGCGTTCGACCGTTTCGGCACCGAGAAGTACGAGATCATCGCCGCGCTGAACAGCTTCCACGGCCGCACCCTGTTCACCGTCAACGTCGGTGGCCAGTCCAAGTACTCCGATGGCTTCGGGCCTAAAATCACCGGCATCACCCACGTTCCTTATAACGACCTGGCTGCGCTGAAAGCCGCCGTGTCGGACAAGACCTGCGCTGTGGTGCTGGAGCCGATCCAGGGCGAAGGCGGCGTACTGCCGGCCGAACTGGCCTACCTGCAAGGCGCCCGCGAGCTGTGCGACGCGAATAACGCCTTGCTGGTATTTGACGAAGTACAGACCGGCATGGGCCGAAGCGGTCACCTGTTCGCCTACCAGCACTACGGCGTGACGCCGGACATCCTCACCAGCGCCAAGAGCCTGGGCGGCGGTTTCCCGATTGCAGCCATGCTCACCCGTGAAGACCTGGCCAAGCACCTGGTGGTCGGCACCCACGGCACCACCTACGGCGGCAACCCGCTGGCGTGCGCGGTGGCCGAGGCGGTGATCGACGTGATCAACACCCCCGAAGTGCTGGCTGGCGTGAACGCCAAGCACGACCTGTTCAAGGCGCGCCTGGAGCAGATCGGCAAGCAATACGGGATCTTCACCGAAGTGCGCGGCATGGGCCTGTTGCTCGGTTGCGTGTTGAGCGATGCGTTCAAAGGCAAGGCCAAGGACGTGTTCAATGCGGCCGAGAAAGAGAACCTGATGATCCTGCAAGCCGGCCCGGATGTGGTGCGTTTTGCGCCGAGCCTGGTGGTGGAAGAGGCGGACATCAACGAAGGCCTGGACCGTTTTGAACGTGCAGTGAAAACGCTGACGCAAGCCTGATACACACTTATTTGCCGGACCGTGTCATGTGGGAGGGGGCTTGCCCCCGATAGCGATGGGTCAGCCACCTGATTTATCAACTGACAGACTGCTATCGGGGGCGAGCCCCCTCCCACATTTGACCTGCGTTGAATCAGCAACTGTCCGGTATTTTTTCCTATGAGTTTTTCGAGTTAAGGAGTGACACCATGCTGGTGATGCGCCCCGCGCAAATGGCTGATCTGGGCGAGGTACAGCGTCTGGCTGCGGACAGCCCGATTGGTGTCACCTCCTTGCCGGACGATGTGGAACGCCTGAGCGACAAGATCGCCGCGAGCGAAGCGTCCTTCGCCGCCGAGGTGAGCTTCAACGGTGAAGAAAGCTATTTCTTCGTGCTCGAAGACACCGAGACCGGCAAGCTCGCCGGTTGCTCGGCCATTGTCGCGTCGGCCGGTTACTCCGAGCCGTTCTACAGCTTCCGTAACGAGACCTTCGTGCACGCCTCCCGCGAGCTGAAGATCCACAACAAGATCCACGTGCTTTCCCAGTGCCACGACCTCACCGGTAACAGCCTGCTCACCAGTTTCTACGTGGTGCCCGAGCTGGTCGGTTCGCCGTGGTCGGAACTCAATTCCCGTGGCCGCCTGCTGTTCGTCGCCAGCCACCCCGAGCGCTTTGCCGACTCGGTGGTGACCGAGATCGTCGGCTACAGCGACGAGAACGGTGACTCGCCGTTCTGGGACGCCATCGGCCGCAACTTCTTCGACCTCAACTACGCCGCCGCCGAGCGTCTGTGCGGGCTGAAAAGCCGCACCTTCCTCGCCGAGCTGATGCCGCATTACCCGATCTACGTGCCACTGCTGCCGGACGAAGCCCAGGAAGCCATGGGCCAGGTGCACCCGCGTGCGCAGATCACCTTCGACATCCTGATGCGCGAAGGCTTCGAGACCGACCACTACATCGACATCTTCGACGGTGGCCCGACGCTGCACGCACGGGTCTCGGGCATTCGCTCGATTGCCCAGAGCCGCGTGGTGCCGGTGAAGATCGGCGAGATGGCCAAGGGCGTCGGCCGCCAGTACCTGGTGAGCAACGCGCAATTGCAGGACTACCGTGCGGTGATGCTGGAGCTGGACTATGCGCCGGGTAAACCGGTGACGTTGGACCTGGCAGCGGCCGAAGCCCTGGGTGTTGGCGAAGGCGCGAGCGTGCGCCTGGTTGCGGTTTAAAAAGAGAGTTTCGCGGGTGGCTGACAACAGCGGCCCGTTCGAGGAGATAGCATGATCGTTCGTCCCGTACGCAGCAGCGATTTACCGGCCCTGATTGATCTGGCGCGCAGCACCGGCACCGGCCTCACCACCTTGCCGGCCAACGAAGAGCGCCTGACCCACCGCGTGGGCTGGGCGGAAAAAACCTTTCGCGGCGACGCCGGGCGCGGCGATGCCGACTACCTGTTCGTGCTGGAAAACGACGAAGGCCGTGTGGTGGGCATTTCCGCCATTGCCGGTGCCGTCGGCCTGCGTGAGCCCTGGTACAACTTCCGGGTCGGGCTGACCGTCAGCGCTTCCCAGGAGCTGAACATCTATCGCGAAATTCCGACGCTGTTCCTGGCCAACGACCTCACCGGCAATTCCGAACTGTGCTCGTTGTTCCTGCACGCCGATTACCGCAGCGGCCTCAACGGTCGCATGTTGGCCAAGGCGCGCCTGCTGTTCATCGCGGAATTCCCGCAGCTGTTCGGCAACAAGATCATCGCCGAGATGCGCGGGGTGTCCAACGACGCCGGGCGTTCGCCATTCTGGGAAAGCCTGGGTCGCCACTTCTTCAAGATGGAGTTCAGCCAGGCCGACTACCTGACCGGCGTGGGCAACAAGGCATTCATCGCTGAGCTGATGCCGAAGTTTCCGCTGTACAGCTGCTTCCTCTCCGAAGATGCGCGCAACGTGATAGGCAAGGTCCACCCGGACACCGAACCGGCGCTGAGCATGCTCAAGAGCGAAGGCTTCAGCTACCAGGGCTACGTCGACATCTTCGATGCGGGACCTGCGGTGGAGTGTGAGACCCAGAAGATCCGTGCCGTTCGCGACAGCGAAACACTGGTCTTGGCGATCGGCACCCCAGGTGACGACGCTACGCCGTTCCTGATCCATAACCGCAAACGCGAAGATTGCCGCATCACCGCTGCCCCGGCCCGCCTGGCAGCCGGAACCCTGGTGGTCGACCCACAGACCGCCAAGCGTCTGCGCTTGGTGGTGGGTGATCAAGTGCGTGCCGTACCGTTGTCCGCTGCTCGGGAGTCGAAATAATGAATTCGCTGTATATCGCAGGTAGCTGGCTGGCTGGCCAGGGTGAGCTGTTTGAGTCGCGCAACCCGGTGACCCAGCAGGTGCTGTGGGCCGGCAATGGCGCCACCGCCGAGCAGGTCGAATCCGCCGTGCAGGCCGCGCGCCAGGCATTCCCGGCCTGGGCCAGGCGCCCGCTGGAAGGGCGCATCCACGTGCTGGAAACCTTCGCCGCCACCCTGAAACGCCGCGCCGACGAAATCGCCCGCTGCATCGGCGAGGAAACCGGCAAGCCACTGTGGGAGTCGGCCACCGAAGTCACCAGCATGGCCAACAAGATCGCCATCTCGGTACAAAGCTACCGCGAGCGGACCGGCGAGAAGAGCGGCCCGCTGGGCGATGCCACCGCCGTATTGCGTCACAAACCCCATGGTGTGGTGGCTGTGTTCGGCCCTTACAACTTCCCTGGTCACCTGCCGAACGGGCATATCGTCCCGGCCTTGCTGGCGGGTAACACCGTGCTGTTCAAACCGAGCGAACTGACCCCTAAAGTCGCTGAGCTGACTGTGCAGTGCTGGATTGAAGCCGGCCTGCCGGCGGGCGTGCTGAACCTGCTGCAAGGCGCGCGGGAAACCGGCATCGCCCTGGCGGCCAACCCCGGCATCGACGGGTTGTTCTTCACCGGCTCCAGCCGCACCGGCAATCATCTGCACCAGCAGTTCTCCGGCCGCCCGGACAAGATCCTCGCCCTGGAAATGGGCGGCAATAACCCGTTGGTGGTCGACGAGGTGGCCGACGTGGATGCGGCGGTCTACACCATCATCCAGTCAGCCTTTATCTCGGCTGGCCAGCGTTGCACCTGTGCCCGTCGCCTGTTGGTGCCGGAAGGCGCCTGGGGCGATGCGTTGCTGGCGCGTCTGGTGGCGGTCAGCGCGACGATCGAAGTCGGTGCGTTCGACCAGCAACCGGCGCCGTTCATGGGCTCGGTGATTTCCCTTGGCGCCGCCAAAGCCTTGATGGACGCCCAGGAGTTGATGTTGGCCAATGGCGCCGTAGCGCTGCTGGAGATGACCCAGCCACAGGACCAGGCAGCGTTGCTCACGCCGGGCATCATCGACGTGACCGGTGTGACCGAGCGCGAAGACGAGGAGCTGTTCGGCCCCTTGTTGCAGGTGATCCGCTACGCTGACTTCGAAGCGGCAATTGCCGAGGCCAACAACACCCAATACGGCCTGGCCGCGGGCTTGTTGTCGGATTCCGAAGCGCGTTACCAGCAGTTCTGGCTGGAAAGCCGCGCCGGTATCGTCAATTGGAACAAACAGCTGACCGGCGCCGCCAGTACGGCACCGTTTGGTGGGGTAGGGGCGTCGGGTAACCACCGTGCCAGTGCCTACTACGCTGCGGATTATTGTGCGTACCCGGTGGCCTCGCTTGAGACCCCGAGCCTGGTGGTGCCTGCCACGCTGACCCCCGGCATCACACTGATCTGAATGTGGCAGGGGGCTGGCCCCCCATTTGGATCTCTGTAGTACTGAAGATTGCCTATAAAAACAGATGTTCGTGGAGCCTCGCCGATGAAATCCTATGAAGTCAATTTTGACGGTCTAGTGGGGCCGACCCATAACTACGGCGGTTTGTCCTTCGGCAACGTCGCGTCCCAGAGCAACAGCCAGCAGCATTCCAACCCGAAGGAAGCTGCGTTGCAGGGCCTGCAGAAAATGAAAGCCCTGATGGACATGGGCTTTGTACAAGGTGTGTTGGCGCCCCAGGAACGTCCTGACGTGGCCGCCTTGCGCAACCTGGGTTTCAGCGGCACCGACGCGCAAGTGATCCAACAGGCGGCCAAAGACGCGATGCCGTTGCTGGTCGCGAGTTGCTCCGCGTCGAGCATGTGGGTGGCCAACGCCGCCACCGTCAGCCCGAGTGCCGATACGGCGGATGGTCGTGTGCATTTCACTGCCGCCAACCTCAATTGCAAGTACCACCGCAGCATCGAACACCCGACCACCAGTCGTGTGCTGGGGGCGATGTTTGCCGATCAGAAGCACTTCGCCCACCACGCCGCGTTGCCCGCCGTGGCGCAGTTTGGCGATGAAGGTGCGGCTAACCACACGCGTTTCTGCCGTGAGTACGCAGAGGCGGGCGTCGAGTTTTTCGTGTTTGGTCGCAGCGCGTTCGACCCCCGCTACCCGGCGCCGCAGAAGTACCCGGCGCGCCAGACCCTCGAAGCCTCCCAGGCCGTCGCGCGCTTGCACGGTTTGAAGGATGACGGCGTGGTCTACGCCCAGCAGAACCCGGCGGTGATCGATGCCGGCGTGTTCCACAACGACGTGATCGCGGTGGGTAACGGCGAAGTGCTGTTCTACCACGAGGACGCGTTCCTCCATACCGATCAGATGCTCGGCGAGCTGCAAGGCAAACTGGCCAGGCTGGGCGGCAACTTCCAGTCGGTGTGCGTGCCCCGCGCCCAGGTCAGTGTCGAGGACGCGGTGCGTTCCTACCTGTTCAACAGCCAGCTGCTGAGCCGCGCCGATGGTTCGATGCTGCTGATCGTGCCGGAAGAATGCCGCGCCAACGAACGCGTCTGGCAGTACCTGCAAAACCTGACCGCTGCCGGCGGCCTGATCCGCGAAGTGAAGGTGTTCGACCTCAAGCAAAGCATGCAGAACGGCGGTGGCCCGGCGTGCCTGCGGTTGCGCGTGGCCTTGAACGAAACGGAGCTGGCGGCGGTGAATCCAGGCGTTATCATGACCGCGCCGTTGTACGACACCCTGACCCAGTGGGTCGGCAAGCACTACCGTGACAGCCTGCGTGAAAGCGACCTGGCTGATCCACAATTGCTGCTTGAGTGCCGGACGGCACTGGATGAACTGACGCAAATCCTTAAACTGGGCGCGGTTTATCCTTTCCAGATCAATTAACGCCGTACGGCTGAGAACTATCTATTATGACCACCGACACCCTGAAACTGATTCTTGAAGACACCGACGGCACCCAGCTGGAAACTTCCTGCACCCGCGTCGCCGTGGTCTGGCAGGGCAAGGAAATCTGGATCCAGCACGACGGCCGTGGCCAACTGCTGATCGGCGTGGACGTGGAAGAGGGCGACGCCGAATACGCCAACCTGCTGATGCGCCCATTGGCCACCAACCTGATGAGCCTGCAACTGGAAATGGAACCGGCCGATGTTGAAGGTGATGACGACGATCACGTCCATGGCCCAGGCTGCAACCACTAAGGAAGCTGCGTATGCTCGCCCTTGGCAAACTGCTTGAACTGACCCTCGCCGGTCGTGAACCGGCGCAAAAAATTCAACTGACTGTCGACGGCGTGCAGATGCGCTGGCTCAGCGAGGGCGCACTCGAAGTGCGCCCGCCTGAAGCGAAGGACAACGGCAGCGACCTGCTGCTGTCGTCCGGCATCCATGGCAACGAAACCGCGCCGATCGAGCTGCTCGACCGCCTGTTGCATGGCATTGCCCGTGGGGAGATCAAGCCCCGTACCCGTATTCTGTTCCTGTTCGGCAACCCCGAGGCCATGCGCCGCGGCGAGCGTTACCTCGAACTGGACGTCAACCGGCTGTTCAACGGCCGGCATGAAAAAAACATCGGCCCGGAGGCCATGCGCGCCGCCGAGCTGGAGCAACTGGCCCGCAGCTTTTTCAGCCTGCCGGGCCGCTCACGCCTGCATTACGACCTGCACACGGCCATTCGTGGTTCGAAGATCGAGCAGTTTGCCCTGTACCCGTGGAAAGAAGGTCGCCAGCATTCACGCCATGAGCTGGCGCGCCTGAACGCTGCCGGCATGCAAGCAGTGCTGCTGCAGAACAAGACCTCAATCACGTTCACCGCGTTTACCTACGAACAACTCGATGCCGAGGCGTTCACCCTGGAATTGGGCAAGGCGCGGCCGTTCGGGCAAAACCAGGGCGTGGACGTGTCCCGCCTGGAAACACGCCTCAAGCAAATCATCGAAGGCACCGAGCCGACGACTGACAGCCTCGACGGCCTGCAATTGTTTGCCGTCTCCCGCGAAGTCATCAAGCACAGCGACGCCTTCCTGCTGCACCTGCCGGCAGACGTGGAAAACTTCTCGCCGTTGGCCCAGGGCTACCTGCTGGCCGAAGATGTGGCCAAGACCCGCTGGGTGATCGAGGAGGAGGGCGCGCGCATTATCTTCCCCAACCCGAAGGTGAAGAATGGTCTTCGGGCGGGGATTCTGATTGTGCCCTGTGGCGAGGAAGGCCTCGCTTAATAGCGGGTGCGTGGCGGCAGGCCCAGCTCGATGCGCAGGCCGTTCTCGCTGAACGCCTGCGGGTTGGTGCTGGTGGGCGGTGTGCCTGGGTCGCCGTCGAAGTCGAACGGCGCTGCAGTTGTCGGTAGACCAACTGCTTGCAGCTCGGTGTTCGGCACTTGGGTAGGGGGCAGCAGACTGCCGGGTATGAATTGTGCGCTGGTGCCCGGCAGCAAGGTGCCGGTCATGTAGTTATAGGCGTGGCACAGTTCATGGAACAGGGTGACGACGCTTGGCGTGTCCCCTGCCACATCCAGATGGCTGTAGCTGATGCTGCCTCCGTAGCACGGTGTGCCGGTCTGGCCGTTGTTGATGTACGCGCCGGCTGCACCGGCGGCGTCTCCTGGAATGAAGTGCGCGTCTGTGTCTGAAAGTAGCTCACTGATTTCGATGGGTTTACCGCTGGCCAATGCCGCATTTTCCAATTGATTCAGTAAACTTTGCCCAGTGGGGGAGGCGAGCAGCAGCCGCATGTCATCTTTGGTGCGCTCAATAAATTCGGTGCTGCCTGAGAAGGTGAAGGCTGCCGGGTTGAGCGGCCGCGGTTCAACATGGATAGCGCGGGATGCCAGCTCTCCCTGTGGAAATTTATCCAGCTCTTCGTAGCTTATCTTCGTGTGGTCAACCGTCAGGTCACTTTTGACATTGTGGTAAGTGATGTCGGTGGGTTTGAGTTTTTCCACTTGGTTATAGCCATCACCGGTGTAAATCACGTTGTGGCCGTCACCTGCCTCGATCCGGTCATCACCCGGGCCGCCAACCAGTACATTCGGTCCGCCACCGCCAATCAGCACGTCATCCCCCTCGCCGCCATCAATAAACGAGAGAGCGGTATGCCGGCTGCCTTCGAGCGTGTCGTTGCCGGGTCCGCCATGGAAGGTGACAGGGGTGTCGTTCATTGAGTAAAGATGGTCGTCGCCTTCTTCACCGTCGGCGTAGCACTTGCCTTCGATGACGGTAATATGATCATCCCCTTCACCGCCGAAGATAGACGCGTGATGGGCAGAGCTGTCGATCTCGTCATGGCCGCCGCCGGCATGGACGACGCATGGGTTCACAATATGTGGGCCGAGACCTATCTCGTCGTTTCCCTCGCTGGTAAGGAACGTCATTACCTGAGTGTTTGAAGCGGGCTTGACGATAAAGCCCTGTTCATCGTTGATTCTGACGATCAGGGTCTGCGTTACCTGGGCGTCGGCGTCGTGCTCGTCGACGAATACGTCGACTTTGCTCGGTCCGGATATGACGAACACGAGTTGGTCACGCAGGGTTGCATGGTTCGATTGCCGGAAAATTTCGATGCCGTCACCGTCATGGATTAACTCATGTGGCGTGCTTGGCTGGGTACTGCCATTGATTCGGACGTAGCCAGCAGTATCAAAGGTATGGAACGGATGCGTGGTCATGCGGTAATGCTCTTTAGTAAGGGGATGCCTCACTAGACCGCATGTGCCCTGGCGCGGGGCGGTACTTATCTAGATCAAAACGCCCCGCACTAAAGAACGGGGCGTTTGGAACAACGTCAGACCGCCAGTTTCTGCGGCTCTTCACTGCGACGGATCGCGCGGACTTTCTTCAGCGTGTCGGCGCACGTACGTGCAGCTTCCTGGCCCTTGTGCACGAAGTGCTCGTAGAAGAAGGTCTGGTGTTCGCTGCCGGCGTGGAAGTGATGCGGGGTCAGGGACACCGAGAACACCGGCACTTCGGTTTCCAGCTGCACCTGCATCAGGCCGCTGACCACCGATTGGGCGACGAATTCGTGGCGGTAGATGCCACCGTCCACCACCAGCGCGGCGGCGACGATACCGGCGTAACGGCCGGTCTTGGCCAGCAGCTTGGCGTGCAGCGGCATTTCAAAGGCGCCGCCGACTTCGAAGAAGTCGATATCCGATTCCTGGTAGCCCTGGGCGATGATCTCGGCGAGGAAGCCTTTACGGCTCTGGTCGACAATTTCCTTGTGCCAGCAAGCCTGGATAAACGCGATACGTTCGCCGTGATGGTGCTTGGCTTTGCTGTCGATTGCGGTGGGTTGCATGTTCTGACTCCTGTTTAAGAAAAAAACAGGGCGTTATGAATCGAATGGGATTTAAGGGGACGCAAGCACACATCGTGCGCGGCCCTCAGGTGCCAATCCCGTTCTCTCTTCATCCGGACTATGACCGTCGGCCCCGGGATCACACCGGGTCTGCTGACCTTGTCGCCGTCCTGCGTGAGCAGTTCGAGGCGCCAAGCGCTCGCGGGCTATACACATTGCGTGTAATTACCGCCGGTGGGGAATTGCACCCCGCCCTGAGAACGTTGCCACCAGAACCCTGGCGGCGGAGAGTTTTTAACACGGTTTTTCGAAAACTGCACGACCGCGATATCGATAAGCTATATCGGTTTGTTTGGTTGGTATTCGATTGAATGCAGTTGGGGCTTGATATTGCGTGGCGTTGCCCGCAGTAATCACTCACAAAAGGACCTTACTGAACCCTAGAGAGGCTTGTTTCATGTCTGTGATCGACCTGCGCAGCGACACCGTGACCCAACCCACCCCCGGCATGCTCGACGCGATGGCCACTGCCGCCAGCGGTGACGACGTGTATGGCGAAGACCCCAGCGTCAACCGGCTGGAGGCGGAACTGGCCAAGCGCCTGGGCTTCGCCGCCGCGTTGTTCGTGCCCACCGGCACCATGAGCAATCTGCTGGCGTTGATGGCCCACTGTGAGCGCGGCGAGGAATACATCGTCGGCCAACAGGCCCACACCTACAAATACGAAGGTGGCGGGGCAGCCGTGCTCGGTTCGATCCAGCCGCAGCCGCTGGAAGTCCAGCCGGACGGCTCGCTGGACCTGGACCAGGTGCTGGCGGCAATCAAGCCTGACGACTTCCACTTTGCCCGTACCCGTCTGTTGGCGCTGGAAAACACCATGCAGGGCAAGGTGTTGCCGCTGGAGTACCTGGCCAGAGCCCGCGCGTTTACCCGGGAGCATGGCCTGGCCCTGCATTTGGATGGCGCACGGCTCTACAACGCAGCGGTGAAGCTGGGGGTGGACGCACGGGAGATTGCCCGGCATTTCGATTCTGTGTCGGTGTGCCTGTCCAAGGGCCTCGGCGCGCCGATCGGCTCGGTGCTGTGCGGTTCAACGGCGCTGATCGCCAAGGCCCGGCGTTTGCGCAAGATGGTCGGCGGCGGCATGCGTCAGGCCGGATCCCTGGCAGCAGCGGGGCTGTACGCTCTGGATCATCAGGTGCAGCGCCTGGCCGACGACCATGCCAATGCGCAATGGCTGGGGGATGAGTTGCGCAAGGCGGGTTACGAGGTGGAGCCGGTGCAGACCAACATGGTCTATGTGCAGATCGGCGACCAGGCCCAGGCCTTGAAGGCGTTTGCCGCCGAACGCGGGATCAAGCTGAGCGCCGCACCACGCTTGCGCATGGTCACTCATTTGGATGTGAGCCGGGCGCAGGTCGAGCAAGTGCTCGCGACATTCGTCGAATTTTCGCGCAAATGACTGTGCAGACCGTCTAATTGAGCCTCTCTATCGCATAAACACGCTGTACCACCGGCAAAGGGCCGATATAATGCGGCCCTTTGCCGTCGCTCCGTCTGATGATGTTGCGCACTGGCCTTTGGCCGCAGCCTCCGTGGAAGAACCTAATGAAAAGCGCAGAAATCCGTGAAGCCTTCCTTCGCTTCTTCGAAGAGCAAGGTCACACCCGTGTCTCCTCCAGCTCCTTGATCCCAGGCAATGACCCTACCCTGCTGTTCACTAACGCGGGGATGAACCAGTTCAAGGACTGCTTCCTGGGCCAGGAAAAGCGCGCCTACACCCGCGCCGTCAGCAGCCAGAAATGCGTACGCGCCGGTGGCAAGCACAACGACCTGGAAAACGTCGGCTACACCGCTCGTCACCACACCTTTTTCGAAATGCTCGGCAACTTCAGCTTTGGCGATTATTTCAAGCAAGACGCGATCAACTTCGCCTGGACCTTCCTGACGGGCGTGCTGAAGCTGCCGAAGGAAAAACTCTGGGTCACCGTCTACGCCAGCGATGACGAAGCGTATGACATCTGGACCAAGGAAGTCGGCGTGCCGGCTGAGCGCATGGTGCGCATCGGCGACAACAAAGGCGCGCCGTACGCGTCCGACAACTTCTGGACCATGGGCGATACCGGCCCGTGCGGCCCTTGCACCGAGATCTTCTATGACCACGGCGCTGACATCTGGGGCGGCCCACCGGGCTCGCCGGAAGAAGACGGCGACCGTTACATCGAGATCTGGAACAACGTGTTCATGCAGTTCAACCGCACCGCCGATGGCGTGTTGCATCCGTTGCCAGCGCCGTCGGTGGATACCGGCATGGGCCTGGAGCGGATCAGTGCGGTGATGCAGCACGTGCACTCCAACTACGAGATCGACCTGTTCCAGAGCCTGCTGGCCGCTGCGGCCAAGGCCATTGGTTGCACCAATGAAGACCAGGCCTCGCTCAAGGTAGTGGCTGACCACATCCGTTCCTGTGGCTTCCTGATTGCCGACGGCGTGCTGCCGTCCAACGAAGGCCGTGGCTACGTGCTGCGTCGCATCATCCGTCGTGCCTGCCGTCACGGTAACAAGCTGGGCGCCAACGGCAGTTTCTTCTATCAGATCGTCGCGGCGCTGGTCGCCGAGATGGGCGAAGCCTTCCCGGAACTCAAGCAGAACCAGGCGCATATCGAGCGCGTGCTCAAGGCTGAAGAAGAGCAGTTCGCCAAGACCCTAGAGCAGGGCCTGAAGATCCTCGAGCAAGACCTCGCCAACCTGCAAGGCTCCGTGGTGCCGGGCGACGTGGTGTTCAAGCTCTACGATACCTACGGTTTCCCGATGGACCTGACCGGCGACATCGCCCGTGAGCGCAACCTGACCCTTGACGAGGAAGGTTTCGAGCGTGAGATGGAAGCCCAGCGCGTGCGCGCACGGTCGGCCAGCTCGTTCGGCATGGACTACAACAGCCTGGTCAAGGTTGACGTAGCCACTGAATTCACCGGCTACAAGGCCACCAGCGGTTCGGCCAAAGTGGTTGCCCTTTATAAGGACGGCCAGTCGGTTGATGTACTGAATGAAGGCGATGACGGTGTTGTGGTTCTGGACCAGACCCCGTTCTACGCCGAATCCGGTGGCCAGATTGGCGACTGCGGTTTCCTCAAGGCGACTTCGGGTCGTTTTGATGTGCGTGATACCACCAAGACCGGCGGTGCGTTCCTGCACCACGGTGTGTTGGCGTCGGGCAGCCTGACTGTCGGTTCGTCGGTCGAAACCCAGGTGGACGCCGACGTGCGCCACGCCACATCGCTGAACCACTCGGCCACGCACTTGTTGCACGCCGCGCTGCGTCAGGTTCTGGGCGAGCACGTGCAGCAGAAGGGGTCGTTGGTGGACAGCCAGCGCCTGCGTTTCGACTTCAGCCACTTTGAAGCGATCAAGCCTGAGCAGATCAAGGCCCTGGAAGACATCGTCAACGCCGAGATTCGCAAGAACACGGCGGTAGAAACCGAAGAAACCGATATCGAGACCGCCAAGGCCAAGGGCGCCATGGCGCTGTTCGGCGAGAAGTACGGCGACAGCGTGCGCGTACTGAGCATGGGCGGCGACTTCTCGGTGGAACTGTGTGGCGGTATCCACGCCAACCGGACCGGTGACATCGCCCTGCTGAAAATCATCAGCGAAGGCGGCGTAGCCTCCGGCGTGCGTCGTATCGAAGCGGTGACCGGCGCTGCGGCCCTGGCCTACCTGAATGCGGCGGAAGAACAACTCAAGGAAGCGGCCAGCCTGGTCAAGGGCAGCCGCGACAACCTGATCGACAAGCTGTCCGCTGTGCTGGAGCGCAACCGCGCCCTGGAGAAACAGCTGGAGCAGTTGCAGGCCAAGGCGGCCAGTGCGGCTGGCGACGACCTGTCGGCTTCGGCGGTGGACGTCAAGGATGTGAAAGTCCTGGCTGCACGCCTGGACGGCCAGGACGGCAAGGCGCTGTTGGCCTTGGTCGATCAGTTGAAGAACAAGCTCGGCCGCGCAGTGATCCTGCTCGGCGGTGTCCATGAGGAAAAGGTCGTTCTGGTTGCGGGTGTGACCAAGGACCTGACTGGCCAACTCAAAGCCGGTGATTTGATGAAGCAAGCCGCCGCGGCAGTGGGCGGGAAGGGTGGTGGTCGTCCGGACATGGCGCAAGGCGGTGGTGTAGACGCCGGTGCCCTGGACGCGGCCCTGGCCCTGACCGTGCCGTTTGTCGAGGCAGGTATTTAAGGCACTTTTAACTGGCCCGTGGTCTAGTCACGGGCCGGTGTGGTGCTGGTTGATTGGATATTAGGCGCCCCTTTACGGGCTGAGGCGGCTTAGAAATGGCTTTGATCGTACAGAAATTTGGAGGCACCTCGGTCGGCTCTGTCGAAAGAATCGAGCAGGTGGCCGACAAGGTTAAGAAGTTCCGCGATGCCGGCGACGACCTGGTGGTGGTGCTGTCGGCCATGAGCGGCGAGACCAATCGCCTGATCGATCTGGCCAAGGCAGTCAGCGGTGACCAACAGCCGCTGCCGCGTGAGCTGGATGTGATCGTGTCCACCGGCGAGCAGGTGACCATCGCGTTGCTGGCCATGGCGTTGAATAAGCGCGGTGTACCGGCGGTGTCCTACACTGGCAGCCAGGTGCGCATCCTCACCGACAGCGCGCATACCAAGGCGCGTATCCTGCAGATTGACGATCAGAAAATCCGTACGGACCTGAAAGCCGGGCGCGTGGTAGTTGTAGCAGGCTTCCAGGGTGTGGACGAGCAGGGCAACATCACCACCCTCGGGCGTGGGGGTTCGGACACCACCGGCGTGGCGCTGGCAGCGGCCCTCAAGGCTGATGAATGCCAGATCTACACCGATGTGGATGGCGTCTACACCACCGACCCGCGTGTGGTGTCCGTGGCCCAGCGCCTGGACAAGATCACCTTTGAAGAGATGCTGGAAATGGCCAGCCTTGGTTCCAAGGTGTTGCAGATCCGTGCGGTGGAATTCGCCGGCAAGTACAACGTTCCGCTGCGCGTATTGCACAGCTTCAAAGAGGGTCCGGGCACCCTCATTACTATTGATGAAGAGGAATCCATGGAACAGCCGATCATTTCCGGTATCGCTTTCAACCGTGATGAAGCCAAGCTGACTATCCGTGGCGTGCCGGATACCCCGGGCGTGGCGTTCAAGATCCTGGGTCCTATCAGCGGTGCGAACATCGAAGTCGACATGATCGTGCAGAACGTTTCGCACGATAACACCACCGACTTCACCTTCACTGTGCACCGCAACGAGTACGATGCGGCCGAGCGGATCTTGCAGAACACTGCCAAGGAAATCGGCGCCCGTGAAGTGGTCGGCGATACCAAGATTGCCAAGGTGTCGATCGTGGGCGTGGGCATGCGTTCCCATGCCGGCGTTGCCAGCCGCATGTTCGAGGCACTGGCCAAGGAAAGCATCAACATCCAGATGATCTCCACCTCGGAAATCAAAGTCTCGGTGGTGATCGAAGAGAAATACCTGGAGCTGGCTGTACGCGCTCTGCATACCGCTTTTGAGCTGGACGCTCCGGCCCGACAGGGCGAGTGACGCAGTGCCTGGAAGGCGCGGTTTACCGCGCCTTTCCTTTTTTTGTCGGGCGCATGTTCTTTTGCGCGCGCTCGACAATACTTAGGCGGTAGGGCTATGGCCTTTGGGTTGTAGGTCGAAGGCCTTTTTTTTGCAGACTGTTGTTCCTGAACTGAAATGCGTGAGGAGAAAGGTATGCTGATTCTGACTCGTCGTTGCGCAGAAAGCCTGATTATCGGTGATGGCGAAATCACCGTGACCGTGCTCGGCGTCAAAGGCAATCAAGTACGTATCGGGGTTAACGCTCCGAAAGAGGTAGCGGTGCACCGCGAGGAAATTTACCTGCGGATCAAGAAAGAGAAGGACGAAGAACCAAGCCTTTAATTTTTATCGTTTTTTATGTTTGCAAACGGGGATGAACGTGGTTAATATACGCCCCGTGTTGCGGAGAGCTGGCCGAGTGGCCGAAGGCGCTCCCCTGCTAAGGGAGTACACCTCAAAAGGGTGTCGGGGGTTCGAATCCCCCGTTCTCCGCCATTATTTGCTTAGTACGTTGCAATCTGGTTTTTTCGGTAAGTTGTTGAAATTACTCGAAAAAATAGCTTTACATAGAGATTGAACGGCCTATAATGCGCGGCAACAAATGCACTCGTAGCTCAGCTGGATAGAGTACTCGGCTACGAACCGAGCGGTCACAGGTTCGAATCCTGTCGAGTGCACCATTTAAGAGTCAGTTGCAGTCATGCAGGTGATTCGGTTACAGCCAGTTGTGATCTGGTCTAAAAACACAATCTGCACTCGTAGCTCAGCTGGATAGAGTACTCGGCTACGAACCGAGCGGTCACAGGTTCGAATCCTGTCGAGTGCACCATACAAACAAAAAGCCCGCCTAGTGCGGGCTTTTTGCCGTCTGGGGTTTGTGTAGGATTTCTTCTTTTTCCCTCGCTTTCATGTGTTTTCCTCATCCGCTGCGTCGTCGCAGTTCATAGATGCGGCCTTTGCTCAGCTTTGGCTCGCAAGCGCTTGTTCTTTCCAGTTTTTTGACGTTTAAAGTGGCCGGGCGGTGTATCATTGCGCCCGTCAGCCCCGCCGGGGCTTGTGGAATACCTCCATGGACTTACCCAGTAGTTACTCAGTACCCCGTTTTACCAATCATGAATTGACTGATTGATCCTTCCGGCGTGCCCCGCTGCTGGGAGTGGAGTTCGCCTATGACCGAAGTAGAAGTAAAGAAAACGCAAGAAAGCCTGCAGGATCGCCTGGCTCAAGTCATCGAGCTACTGCAGCGCCAGCGCGTGGTCGAAGACCTTACGCACCGCCAGGATGGCCCGAATAACAACCTGGTTGAAAACCTGGTTCACCGGCAAAACCTCGTCGAGTTGCAGCGCAAGCTTGACGACCTGCACTCCGCCGACGTCGCCTATATTCTCGAAGCCTTGCCGCTGGATGATCGACTGACCCTATGGCAGTTGGTCAAGGCCGACCGCGACGGCGACATCCTCCTCGAAGTATCTGACTCGGTTCGTGAAACCCTGATCGCCGACATGGACGATCATGAGCTCCTGGCTGCAGCCAAGGAGATGGACGCCGACGAACTGGCTGACCTTGCCCCTGAGCTGCCTCGTGATGTTGTCCATGAGCTCATGGAAGCGTTGGACACTCAGCAGCGTGAGCGTGTGCGCTCCGCGCTTTCCTATGACGAGGACCAGGTCGGCGCCCTGATGGACTTCGAGATGGTCACCATCCGCGAAGACGTCAGCCTGGAAGTGGTCCTGCGTTACCTGCGCCGACTCAAAGAGCTGCCAGGCCACACCGACAAATTGTTCGTGGTGGATTACGAAGGCATTCTCAAGGGTGTGCTGCCGATCAAGCGCCTGCTGGTGAATGATCCGGAGAAGAAAGTTGCCGACCTGATGGCCAGTGACACCGTGAGCTTTCATCCGGACGAGGATGCCTATGAAGCAGCCCAGGCATTCGAGCGCTATGACCTGATCTCGGCGCCGGTCGTCGACAAGAACGGCAAGCTGATCGGTCGTCTGACCATCGATGAAATCGTCGATTTGATTCGTGAAGAAAGCGAGACCGAAGTCCTCAACATGGCGGGTCTGCGTGAAGAGGAAGACATCTTTGCCTCGGTTTGGCGCTCGCTGCATAACCGTTGGGCGTGGTTGGCCATTAACCTGATCACAGCCTTTATCGCGTCGCGGGTTATCGGCTTGTTCGAAGGGTCGATCGAGAAGTTGGTGGCGCTTGCAGCGCTGATGCCGATTGTGGCCGGGATCGGCGGAAACTCGGGTAACCAGACGATTACCATGATTGTGCGCGCCATGGCGCTGGATCAGGTCAGTACGGCCAACTCGTCGCGCCTGCTGCGCAAAGAGTTGGCGGTGGGCCTGATCAATGGCCTGGTGTGGGGTGGGGTGATCGGTGTGGTGGCTTACTTGCTGTATGGCAGTTGGTCGCTCGGTGTGGTGATGACGGCTGCGATGACTCTCAACCTCTTACTGGCGGCGTTGATGGGGGTATTGATCCCGATGACCCTGGCTCGCCTTGGGCGCGACCCTGCCATGGGTGCCAGCGTGATGATCACGGCCATGACCGACAGCGGCGGTTTCTTCATCTTCCTGGGCTTGGCAACGATTTTCCTGCTCTGACTCCATCCTGCGGGGGCACATCTGCCCCCGCTTTGCATTATCTTCCCAAATCCCAGGCAAAAAAAAGCCAGCACTTGGCTGGCTTCGGCTTTCAGTTGCGGATCAATTGGCTTCTGCGGCCGCCTCAACGTCGTGCGCGATAAGCGAAACGAGAGCATTTTGCTGGCGGTGGGAGAGTTGACGAAAACGCTGCAGCAGTTCGCGTTCGTGCAACGACAGCTCTGGGCTGTCCAGGCGCATGCTCAACTCGTCGCCCAGCGCACCTTCCTGAATGAGGCTTTGTTCCAGGCGAGCGATGATTTCGGAGTTCATGCTGCGGTGATGATTGCGAGCCACCTCGGCAATGCGTTCACGCATTCCGTCTGGCAGACGTACGACGAACTTGTCAGCCGTACGGCTGGAATAAATTGCCTGTTTCAATGGGCGCATATATTTAACCGGTTAGTTCAGGGGAGCGGTTTTTGGAATTGGCCGCAAGATGAGTGTTAAGACAAGGCTCACGACCAAAGTTCAACCTGAATTGCAAAGAGGCCGCATCATGCCTCAGATTTGACAGTTCCTTGGCGTCAATTCTGTGACAAATATTGAACTGCCTAAAGGCTTTATGCCAGCACTCATTTACATTTTTGCGGACTGGTTGGAAAATTTTTCACCGTGTGAATCCACGGGGGAACTTCCGCAAGCCCAGGCCACCACAGGGTTTCAGGCCGCACATGCTATACCAAAGTGGCCTTTTGCCCTTGGTTTTAAGACTAGTGGCAATTTGCCGATATGCGAGGACCAGGCGACATAAGGTCGGGCGTGGCGGGGATCAGCGCAGGACGGGGTCGAATTTGATACGACGACCCACGATGAGCGTCAGCAACAAGAGAGTGGCGAATACACCACAGGCGATGAAAGCGGTGGTGGCGCCGTCTTGAGAGTCTTCACCCAAGCCTAGAACCGCTGTGACAACGGTCAGGCAAAGGAATAGCCAGGCATATTTGGTCATCAGGGGCTTCCTCAGAATACCCAGTGTTCAGATGCAGGTGCCACTTGGGTATCCTGGGTCAGGCGTATGGGCGATTGCACGTTCGGTGCCATCACCGCCAGTTGCGGACGTTGTTGCAAGTGATGAGGGACGGCCTGGGTGATCTGCGCGGGGTCGTTACTGTTGCTCGATTGAAAATGGAACATGAGCAGTGCCGCCAGGGCTACGGTGTTGAGGGCTAACAGAAGGGCACTGTTCATGATTATGTTCTCCGCTTAACGCCGTGGTTTGTTAGGGTTTGTAGGAGAAGTATTGCAGGTGTCATGCCAATGTATTATTTCAATAAAATCAGAGGCTTAAGTCTGATTTGAGAGACTTTCAGGTTGCAATTTGCAATGATGGCATTTCGCGGGAGTGCATTTTGCACGATGCGGTTCTTGCGCCTGTATCGACGGGGTCAAGACACGGTCCGCCCGGCAAGTATCTGCCTACACTCAAAAAGCCTACGGACGACATGACAAAACCTAACCTGGCCGTTAACATGCACGCCGTCCGTCGCCGCTTGCCAGGCGCGGCGCCTGTCATTTGTCCCAGTAGCTCAATTGGATAGAGCATCCCCCTCCTAAGGGGAAGGTTGGCCGTTCGAACCGGCCCTGGGACACCATATTTCATTGGGCTTTCCGCCAAACTCTAATCAGGTTTCAGTCTTCGCGGGTGCATGGCGGGTGCATCAGCATCGGTGCCCTGCGTGCTGTACGTCTGAATTCCTGAACCAGCACGTGACTTCACACGTCTTAGAAATATAAGATCGCCGGCCCGTGACGTTGACGCATATGTCAACTATCTTCATCTCCACGGCGGATTGCAGATATCTGAGATGAAGCCGATAAAGCCTTTGTGCAGATTTTTCTGCCCAAAGCGAATCGTTGGCCGACTGACCTTCGGCCGAGGAGAAAAAATGACCATTACCCATCTGGTGTACGTTAAGCCGACCGGGGAAAAAGAGCCCGTAACAAGCTTTGACATTCAGCAGATGCGCGCTTCCCTTCAAAGCGGGACTGTGACAGTTCCGCGCGGGTTAACCCCCGATCAGTTGAGGAAGTGGCTGCGAGAGATGGAGAGCAAATGACCTATACCGTCGACTTGAGTGAATATTTTCGGAAAATCTATTTTGGCTTTCCGGAAAAAGATTTCAATTTAGTCGCGGCATTCATCTCTCATGTTGAAAATCATGGCTTGCAAGGCTGGAAAGGCCTTACCAAGTCGAGCGCATTGGTACCTCTCGATTATCCAGATCGGGAGGAGCGCATAGCTTTAGCGAAAGAATTTAACCTCTGGCATAGCCACATTGGCTACCCATTGTGGACCCCGCCGAGGGATGGAAGCAGTTATCCCTATACCTCCGATTGGGTTATCCACTATCAGCACTTCCCGTCTAAAGATCGAATTCGCATCGTCGATTATCGGCATCATGACCCGTTCAATTTGCCCACCCGGGCCGATATGAAATAAACCGGAGAGATCCGGTTTTTTTACGTCTTCAGATCGCGAATCCTTAGCACGGTTGTTGTTGAACAGCTGGCGTGTCTGGCTGTTGCGCGGATTCCGAGGCCGGCGCTGAGTAGTTCAGTCACGCGCTTGTGCAAATCGGCGTCCACCGGCCGTCCCTGATATTTGCCGGCGGCTTTGGCTTTCTCGATCCCCTGGGCCTGGCGCTCGCGGCGCTGCTCGTAATCTTTACGCGCAATGGCGGCCATCATTTCCACCAGCATTGAGTTGATAGCCCCGAGCATCCGCCCGGTGAACTCGTCGCCCTTGGTGTCCTTCATTCCCTGATGGCTGGTCGGAAGGTCAAGCGCGACGATGCGCAGGCCCTTGGAGTCGATCGCAGCCTTCAGCTTTTGCCAATCCTCCACCGGCAAACGGGATAGTCGGTCTATCGACTCCACCAGCAACACGTCACCCTTGCGGGCATCCTTGAGCAGGCGCAGCAGCTCAGGCCGATCTGCGGTGGCGCCGCTGGCGTTCTCAAGGTACACGCTGGCGATGACCTTGTTATGGTCGCTGGCGAACTGCTCAAGCGAGGCGTGGGCACGGCCGGCGTCTTGTTCTTCGGTGGAGGCTCGGAGGTATGCGCGGATGAACATGATGGGTGCCTGTATCAGTTAGGGCGTTCTACTAATACTGTTGCACTTTGGGTGTTCTTTATCAAGCGGAAAGCCCGAAAAAGGCAAAATAAGCCTGTATCTGGATAGGCATACCCATTTTTTATAGTCTTTCGCGTAGGCAAAAAAAAACGGCTCAGGGCCGTTTTTTTTTGTTAACTCAAGTTAACGGTTATGCAGTGGCAGGTCACAATCCACGAGTAACAAGCCAGCGACAATACCTGCACCTATGTTGCTTAGGGTTGAAAGAACACTTTTTACGGCATTATTAACAATTTTTCTAAGCATATTTCTCATAGGTTTATCCTCCATTTTATTGGTTTCGTCAGGTACTACACTATTTTTTACGTCACTTCTCACACTGTCTAAGGTAAAAAAAACAAATGAAATCAGCAACATAGATGCAGTTATTGCCACCAAGGGAGTCGAACCCTTCCCCACCATATTCGTTTAGCGATCCTTGCTAACCTGTGTGACGAATTATCCACTATATTCAAATTATTGTCAAGCTAGTTGTTGACTTTATTTATTTTGTGTGTTTTCGATTTTCGAGATTGTTTCATTTGCATTGGATTGGTGAACGAATCTAGCTCCTACAGATAGGTCCGCTTGGCCATACGGTAATCTGACGCTTTACTTCATGGACGAAACAGATGACTCGGCTGTCCAAAAAAAATAGGGAGCGTTCATTCGCTGAGGCCGCCTCAAAAGGGCTGGGCGAAGCTTGGCACCTAGAAAATATCGCTGAACCGTTGGATTTCATCGTTCATCCAGCCGGCGGCGCGTCGTTCGGACTTGAGGTTACGGAGCTGAACGACAGCCCTCTTGATGGTGGCGGTTCATCGCTCATGGAGGCGCGAGGTAGGCAGCAGTGGAATTTGCGCGAGATTGTTAGGAAGTACTACGACAGTGGCGGACGTCCTGTGCGTGTAAATTTATTAGGTGATCTGTCCGATCCTGAAACCATTGCCGACTGTCTTCTGCGTGAGGCTGCAGCACTAGGCCTCACTGAGGTCATCATCAATTCCGAGAATGTGAAGATGTGGGTGCTTCCGCTACCATCTGATCAGAAAGAGTTTCATCGATATGAGAGATGGCAGGTAGCAGACGCAGGGTTTGTGCGGGAAATTGGGATAGAAACGGTGGAGCTGGCTATCGAGAAAAAAGCCCTTTGCTTGAATGCGTACCGGAAGAAGGCAGACAGCGTGGATCTCTTGCTTGTGATAGATAGAACCACCGAAGCGGGACGCTTTACTGTCCCGCATACTGCTTCCTTAGCTACGTGCGGCTTCCGCAGAATTATTCTTTTGAACTACCCACTTGACGTTCACATTCTCGCGATTGAGTAGGTTCGGCGAGTTACATCTGGTCTTCTGCGTAAATGGCGGCACCGATGATCGCGCCTCCTACCCGCCGTTTGCCGTAACAGAGCGGTACCGGGTTACCGGATGCCGTGGTGTTCTTGGCACTGCCGAAAGCGTAGCCAGGTGTGTTTTCGGGCGCGGCGCTGGTCTTTAGACCGCCAGGCTGGGGGCTGAGCATTTGGATTACGCCGCCGGCCACGAGCGCAATCCCTGGGGCAAGCGTTGCGCCGTTGGTAAATGCGCTGGCCACAATCAGCACAATGCCGACGATGGTCTGAAGTATCCCGGCGCGCTTGCTCCCGGTGATCACTGGAACCACCCGTATTTCCTTGGCTCCGCCGAGAGTCAACTCGGATTCGCCTACGTTCTTCCTGTTACGGAAAATTGCGAACTCCAGGCCGATAGACCTTGCTCGCGCGATATCGCTCAGGAAGCCCGGGTGATTGACATCGATTGCCCTCAGCGCCTCCCTGGTATCGCCATGAGTGGACAGGGCATAGGTGTGTCGACGGCCATATTTTTTGGCCAGTGAGCCACTGAGCAGAATGGTTGTGCGTGGTGAATATTCGATGGCAGTCATACCCGATCCTCAGCGTAAATAGCCGCGCTGATGATGGCGCCGCCCCAGCGTCGGTGGCCGATGCAGAGAGGTACGGGCAAGCCCGATGCCACAGTATTTTTCGCACCACCAAAAGCATAGCCAGGTGTGTTCTCTGGCGCGGCGCTGGACTTTAAGCCCTGGGCTTGTGGGCTCAGCATCTGAATCACGCCGCCGGCGGCCAAGGCAATGCCTGGCGCGAGAGTTGCGCCATTTGTGAAGGGGCTCATAACGATCAGTACAGCCCCTATGATCGTTTGCAAGATGCCTGCGCGCTTACTGCCTACGATCACGGGAGCGATGATGATGTCTCCCTGGCCCTGGTAGTTGAGCTCACTCTCCCCAATGTTTTTCTTGCCCCGAAAAACGGCGAATACCAACCCGCGCGACCTGGCGTTTGAGATAAAGCGCTCCAAGCCGGGAATCTGCACGCACAGTGCTTTCAAGGCTTCTGCCGGTGTCCGCACTGCAAGGTCGTAGGACCTGCCGAACTGTCGGAGCTGGCCGTAGAGCTTGATGGTAGTCATAGGGGAGTTATCGAATGCTGTAGCGGCCATGGGGCCTCCTATGGATTGGTCGAAGGGGCTGGCAGCCCAAGGCGAATGGCGAGCACTGCGCGCGACATACGCGCCTGGTCGATGGTCAGTTGCTCCTGGCGCGGGTCGTAGTTCCACACCCGGTTGTAAATCGTCTCGCTGGCCCGGGCGCCGCGAAATGTACCCCTCAGCAGGTCGGCCGAAACCCTGGCCTCTTCTTCGGTGAAGAAGGGGCCGTCGACTGTCACCTGTTGGCCACCACTGACGTGCTGGACCTCCCACACCGTGTAACCGGCGTCCGGCCCCTGGATCAGTTCGTAGGGTTTGAATTTCTGCGTTTTGCACGCCTCGGTAAAGCGCTCTTGAAACGTCATGTCTTCTTACTCAGAGAATCAGCCGGCTGATGGGCGCTACCAATACTTGCGTAGCGCACGGATGGTCAGTTAGGCCGCTTCGGATTGATCAGGGGTCGCTTTTGCAGAGGTGCGAGTGGGCATTTTCGCCAGCCACTCGCGAAGTGCTTCGGAGCCCTCGCAGCCCGATCGCCACTTCTCAAATCGGCCGGTGTACCCATTCGAATTGGCAACCATGCCGCTCAGTGCGACACCGGCATTGGAGGCTGTGGCCAGCACGTCATCGTAGATCGCTAGCATCTGCTTGAGCCCTTCAATGTCTTCGGCGCGCGACGCGGCAATGCCTGCGCGCGAAAGGCTGTCAGCGGCCTCTGGCGATAGCCCGGATAGCATTGGGTTTGCCCTAAGCACGGCCTCTACAACGTCGGGGTGACTACCTGTTCGGGCTTCAGCTACTAGCCGCTGACGCTCCTCCGGCTTGAGGCCTCGCACGATGGCTCGCAGCTCCTGATCAGCCAGGAAACCAACAACGTCCGAGCTAGCGCGAGGCGTGACCGCTGCAAACCCGCTGGCGACTGTTTGGGCCAGCGTGAGCATATCTTTTGCCGCCTTCTCCATCGCAGGCATCAGGGCGGGGATGATTCCATCAATCTGCTCCTTGCCCTTGCGCTCAATGGCTGCGGCGTTGAGGTCCTTGTTTTCGCGAATCGAGAGGATTTCTTCGCCGAGGTCCTTGAACGCCTCTAGCGACAAACCCTGCAAATGGCGAACAGACTTCAGCAAGCCACCTGCCTGCCAGGTGCCTTTCGTGCCATCGGGGCGCTGAATATTGAAGGTTCTTGCCTCTACCTGGGAGTGCTCGTATTCGGAGTAGTGGAGGTTGGCCAAGCCAACTTTGAGGACGGATCGTTTGCCGATTTTCATTGGGTTACCTTTTGATTGTCTGGCCATGGTTCGGCCGGTTTTGGTCTGAGGCTTCGCTCAGGATCTCGAGTAGGGAAACGTTGTCTCGGGTGCCACCGCCGGCTGCTGCTACGTGCAACTCGTCCATAAGGGCGCTGATCTCTTGCACGTCACGATTGAACTGAGTGAGCCCGGATTGCTGGCGCAGCTTGGCCACCTGGCTACGGATGTTCATGGCGGGCCTCGATGATCAGTCGGTACTGTTCGGCGACGTGGTTTTTGATGTCTTGCCCGTCAGCCAATGGAGGGAAGATCCAGGCGCCAGCGCTTGGGAATGGCCGCATATCCATCACACCTACTGGAGCGGGACGGCGGAGACTTTCAATTGCTCGGACGTGGAGAATGAACGCCTCTGCCAGATTGGCCGCGTCATAGCTGTTCATGGTGCACAGTGGGAAGTGCATGACCGACTGTACGCCGAGGACGGGATAGTTGAAGGAGTGGCCCACTGTCTTGGGGTAGTCCATCTCCTCCTCAACCGCGTCAACCCTGCAGTCCACCACCGTCAACATAACGAGCACTGTTTCTTCGTCTTCGGCGCCGATCTTTTCTGCAATTCGCTTGAGCTCGGCGCGCATCCACTTAATGCTCATTGCCGCATTCCCTCCATCTGTTCGCGGAGTTCTTCGACGGCCTTCTGTAGCTCGGCAACCTCGATGACCCGGGCAACAGCGCCTAGCCCTTCGATCAAAGCCTTGCCCTGGTCGGGCGGTAGCTCGCCGGCGGCAACTGCGCGAAGGATTGATTTGGCTGCGCTGGGCAGGTCGGTGTCGTCCAGGTCGAAGCACACGGTCTCGGCAGTTGGTTTGATTGGTGGTACCAGACGCTCAAGGATCAGTCGGCAAGCCTGCATATCGCCCTTCTTGGCCGCTGTCAGAACCTTCTTTGTCACGGCGTCTGCACCTTCCGCGAGTCGGGCGCGCAGCTCTTGCGTCTGGCCAGAGCGGCCACCTGGATTGCCTGACTGCCCCGGCTTCCATTTGCCGGCTTTATCGCGATCAGTCATGCGGTGGGCGATTCCATGGCTATGACCGGTTTGTTTTCAGCGAGAGCTATCAGAAGGGCGGATGCTTGAACGCTTCCGTCGGCTGCGGCTTCGCGAAGGCGGCCCCAGGCGGCGGCAACTTCGGATCGAGTTGGTTTGTGCTGGCGTCCTCGGGCGGGCTTAGCTGTGTTCATAGATGCTGCCTCGAATGGGTTTTGAGTGGCTCAAAAACTCACATTAGGCATGATATGATCATTTATCCAGTGCTTTTTAGGTGCACTCTAGGTGATACACATAACCGGATTAAACGGGACTGAAATAGTTAGTTTTGGCGGGATTGAAGAGGGCGTTTTTGTTGCAGTAAGTCGGGGATAGGCAAAGTGATACGCAGCCGGGTTTTCGGCCCAGGCCGATCTCAGATTGAGGATGGAGCGGGGGGCCGACCTACCGTTTCGGTATGTCAGGTTTCCGCGCCACGTTTTGCGATATGTGAAAACGTGGCGCGGATATCCGATGCCGCGGCGTAACTACCGAGCAATCCTCGTCAGTTTGATCAGGTGCAGCATTCATCGCAATACCTGTTCCAGCCTGCTGTCAGGAGGAGTTAGCGCCAAGCAGACCAAACGGGCCGATTCGGCTCATCTGGTCTGTTTCATTGAAAGGGATTTGGCCCCAGTGGCGGAATGGGGGTCTGCACGTTATGCAAGTCTCTGATGAGTTCTTGCAGCTGTGTTGGATATTCCGCACCTGGGCTCAGGTCGAAATATCGGCGAGTGTTCAGTTCTGTTGGCAGGGTGGCCGGTCGACTGGTCTGGCGAACTACTGGAATAAACTTGGAGGTTCCTACGTTTCTCATGAGTTCGCCGGTTACCATCGTGTGCTCGTAACCCACCCCGCCTTGCCTACCAATTGCCTTCTCCACATATGCTTCAGTGCAAATTACCAGAACGCGGTCTGCTTCGCGGATGGACCTTTCCATAAAGCCCGCTAGATCTTCACCTCCTCTAACGTGCCATTGATCTAACGTCGCATCGATTCCGTTGGATCGCAGTGTCCCTGCCAGCAAGGCAACCCACTGCCGGTGTTCCGGCGAGTCCCACGAGTAGGATATGAAAACTTTGGGAGGCCTAGGCTGAGGTGGTAGTAGGGGAAGATTTATAAGGTTGGCTCTCACCAACACGCCAACGAGATCAATATCTTTTACCGCCCAATGGGTGCGGCAGTGCTCCAAGTTCCTAGTGTTGATGTCAAGGTCCTGGTAGAGAGTCCTTAATACAGCTTGTGGTATCGGAGTCACTGCTGGATCTATGGCGAGAGTGATCCGAAGCTCGTGTTGGAGCTGTTGTATTTCAGTAATGCGTCCTACCGTGGCAGGCTGATCGCGAAAGTCCTCATATGCAAATAAGGCTGGCATTTGTTTGAGTTGCTGTAGCGTGTCGGGGGAAAGAATCTCGAACCTGTTTCTCAGTATCTGAACTGTGTGCTCAAGGTATCTGCCCGTAGATAGTGACCATGTAGGGCTATCCCAGTCGTCTTCACCGGCCGTCATCAAAAGGTTGTACATCAAGCGCTTCCTTGAGCTTTAGCTCTGTGGTGATCCTTGGCACGCTAGGGCATGCCTCTAAGGGATGGGGGGCGAGAGGGAGCATAGCTGACGCCCGGCCGGCTTGCTTTCGAGCTTTCAGCATTGGGCGTCAATGGTTGCTGAAGAGATCAACACAAGTCTAGTGAGACCAAAACGTCTCAGTGAGACCAAATCGTCACACATCGAGATATTTCACTGTGGGAGCGAGGTCGCGCGGGGCTGTGGGCTGCAGTCCATAGACGTTCGGGCATACGTCCGCGCCGCGCATCCCAGACTCAATATACTTACGCTTGCTGGTATCTAATTGCTTGAGGAAACGTCGCGGTCATCTCGAAGCATCTGCGTCATGAAAATTTTACAATGCTTGTTGAGTTGTGCACGAAATAGATGGGCGTCGAATTGCCTAACGAACTTGGAAGTATTTCGAAGGAATAAACAAACACAAAAAAAAGGCGGTGCTTTACTTGCCCAGTATTTTCAACCTGCTCTCCGTTGCAGATTTGGTTTTAGCGCGAGCCTCTACAGCGCTATCATGGATGAGGTTGTCCAAAGCAAAAGCATGAATATCATAAATTTGAAAAGGCAGTAGCATCATCCTGTAACAGCCTAAAATAAAATAACCGGAGACCATTGAAACCAAAATAGTCCGATCCAGCATCAAGTCGGTTTTAGCCGCAAGCAAAGCTAGTAGCGAAAATCCCAAGCAGCACAAAAAAGAAAACAAAGTATTAATTTGCGACATAAGCATATACTTAGTTCTAGCAGCATATATTTTTGTTTGCTCAAGAGTCATTTTCGAGACGAACTGGCTCCGCCCCGAAAAAAGCATGGCAGTAATAACGAAACCAATTATCACACCGTCAAATGTGATTATCGAGTTCAGAAACCCATCGTCAACAAATCTTGCAAAATAGCCGCCAAGAGCTGCGCCTACTATAAAGATTGAAAAATTCCATAGTAGGTAGGCTCTGTTGCTCTTTGAAGTGTTAGCAATAGTCGCAAGAGCGTCATTGACTTTTTTTGCGTTCCTTAACTCTTCTGGAATTAGGTATAAATATCTCATTATTCACTAGCTCCCCGTTGTCATCAAGTATCCTCTCACCCTTTGCGTCTAGAGTGGTAAGCTCTTCTAGGTAGAGGACCATTTTACGACATAGTTCACCTCTATCAGGATTTTTCCCACCTGCATCAGTAACATGAATCGTCCGCTTAATCTTATACTGGGAAACGTTACGTATCGACGACCCACTATTCAAATGAATGATCACGTTTTCGATTTCTTCTAGGTCCTGCGCCTCAGAATAAGCCTCAATCACTTTAGCAGTTGGGAGCTTATCTTTCGAGCGCCAGTCGACCGTTAGCATGCCAGAGCTAGGCATATAGCTTCTGACCTGTGAAAGCACACCCAGTAATTCATTATCGCTATCAGTCGCTGCACGACTCATGCCAACAGTGAAGCCTACAGCACCTCCGCCAGCATCAATTTCTTGTTGAAGTCCGCCGGATATTGCATCAGTAAAGAAGAACGTCGACCGTCGGCCTAAATTTATTTCTTTTGCTTTTTTATTAAGGTAACGCTGGATATAATTCACCCCGCCGGTATTGCGTGTACTTTCAATAATGGCGGCGCCACCAAAAACAAGAACATGCGAGATTTCGATAAATTCAGAGCGTTTTTTTTCATCGCTTTCATTATCGTCGACCTCATCTTCCAATAATTCACCATCGATAATAGCGTTAAGTGAATTTGGGTCCGGAGTTAGGGTTAAAGGTATTAGGCCTGGCTCATATGACCACACCTCAAACAAACAAGTGTTTTCATCTAGTTTTTTATAGTTATTGAAGAAGTAACATAGTTGCGGAATAAAAGTGGAGTCTCCCAACGTCATTCCAATCGTCCAGGTACGCTGTCCAACGGTTGGTAGATTGACGTGTAATGCGTCCATCAGATCTACCAGATTCAGCTCCTCCCCCGGTTTTTGGACGGAAAATTTGATCGGCTTGAGTTGTAGCGTTCTGCTCAGCGGCTTGAGTACAGCGTTGGGTCCCATAAAAATCCTTGAAAGGTCATAGGACTGCGCTGAATGACTACCCGCTCGTCCATGTTGAGCATGCCTCGTCACACGTCCACGTAAGTAGGCTAGACGAAGCTAATTTCGGCATCATAGTGCAATCTGCATTAAACGTGATGTGTATTTGATGGCAGTTCGTCAGTAGGTGCTCGGCTTGTAAAATCCTCAGCACCCTTAAAAATGCCAGATTCCTGCCCTATGCTTTCGCGACTTACTCCTTAATTTATTGATTAATAAAAGAAATTTTATAAATTTCCGGTCGCGCCCCGACGGCTTACCTGTATCGGCGCTTGTCTATAAGAGGGGGCTGGAGCACATCGGGAGTGCGAATGAACGGTTCTGGTAAAGAATGGGCGTCGTAGTTGGCGTGAGGCATTTATGCAGCTGCGCTCGTCTGGCTTGTTGTGCATCTGAATTATCTACCTGGCGTCGACCAGGTCGTGCGTCACCCGGCAAGCGTTGTCACTCCCCGCTCCTTGGCCGTTTCTGTGTGACGGCTGCCCCTCCATAGCTCAAATCCAGGTGGATGCCGTTTCCAGGAGCGAGACGCCTTTTACGAGATGCTCACGAAACTACCCAGCATTCGGGTAGATGCCACGCAACCTCGTTTTATCTCGCCTGACCATATACCCCATTTTTTGGCAGCTGCAATTATTTTACGGCCTTTGTTGCGTTACCCGTAACGGAGTGGCATGATCACTTTCCGTTACGGGTAACGAGGTGGCTATGACAGACGAGAAGAAACCGAAAGGCCTAGCCGAAAGGCAGCGCCAATTCAGAGAGCGGCAGCGAGATTTAGGGTTCGCTCAGCGGACAGTGTGGGTTCACAAGGAAGCAGAGGCGCAAGGGAGGCAGGCAGCACTGGATGGCCTGCCATGCGAGCCAATGAGCACCCGGCACCCACTGAGCTGGGCCATGGGCTGGATTGACGAAAAGAATAGGCAAGACCCGGACTGAGTTTTCAGCTCGGTAAGCGGCGGGAACGTCCAGTATTTGAAAGGGTGCCAACCCGGTGTGCAACCACCGGGCCGGCTATCGCAAGACACAACTTGAAGGTAGACGTCATGCAACTTTACCAAAATATCAGTAACGCTCTGAAAGGCCAAGATAAGTCCGAATTTGAAAGGGATGGCTCGGTAGGCACTGAGGTGGGTGACTCTAGCGCCGTACACCTGCCTCTCTTCACCGACAACCAGCGAACTATGGTGGTGGAGCTAATCCTTGCAGAGCGGCGCCACGCTACCCGGTGGTGGACGCATCTCAACGAGATGCGACGGCGTAAGGAGCTCCCTGAGTGGGTTGCGGCAGACATCGGCACTCATGATGAGCATGACCTTCTGCTTGAGAGTAGGAAGGCCGTTAATCAGGCTCTGTTCGGCTCGGATGACCTTGGCGGCGATCAGCAATACCGCGCGGTGGTGTTGGAGTAGGGCTGGCAAACTACGAAACCTTCGCAGCATTAAGGGCACTACCCCGAAACAGGGTGGTGCCCTTTTTTCATTTGTTGGCCGTTGGTGCCTTCTCGGCGAGATAGATAAGGTCTTTCCTCACCTCCTCGGCGCACGGTCTGCACATTCCAAGCATCGTCCAAGGTCGCCAGTCGAGAACAAGGAAAGTGAAGCCTCCGATGCGCTTACATTTCCCAGCATAACCATGAGTGCAGCGGGCCTGCTGGTAGGTCGTTGGTCCCATCTTAATAACCCCTGGTGGTGGTAATTTATAAAGGGTGGGATTTTTTCCGTTTACACACTCCTCTGGAGGCCCCGATTTCATTGAAAGGTACTGGGAAAAAATCCCAGTACTGCACCATTTCAGCAAAATAACCGGACGCAACCGGACAATGAGCGGGTGATGACTGGGAAAAATTCCGAGTACTAGGCGGAAAAATTCCCACCGAAAAACTCGAAATCAGATGAACTTGAAGCGCGGTGGCCCAGGGGAAATCTCGAGCTCCTTTCCCGGGCAGTCGTCAATTGCTGCCCACGTGACCGCATACAGCGCGCAACGGGCCATTCCCTGCTCTCTGCCGCCCTTACGGCTCTCCCTTGTGCGAACGATCAGCCCAGCCTCCATAAGCTCAGCGAGGGCTGAGGCAAGCGTCTTCGCGTCCATAGGCTTACCCTTGGCCATCATTGAGGCAGTGCAAGAAAGATCCCCGTTATTGCGGCCGTTGTAGTTCCTGGCCAACTTGATCAGCACCGTTACCGCCTTGGTCGACAGATTGTCGAAGGCATCGCTGACCAAGAGCCGATAGGGAAGCGCCAAAACACGGCCGCCGCCAAAATCGACTTTGTAGGATTTTTTTCTGGCCATTAGCGGCTCACAGGCAGGCGGAACGGGTGTCTCCGTTATGGAGGCACCCGCTACCTTTGGATTACGACGCTTCGCGCATCAGGATGTACTTGGCGACGCGGTGAGGTGGGCGGCCTGGCTCGGTGGACTGGTGCGTCCAGTAGGTGCGGATTTCGTGCCCCTTTTTCCTAAGGCGCCGAATGGTATTGGGTGGCTGGACGATGTCCAGGTCCTTGGCGGCTTCGATGGTCGATACCGGCCCGTTTCGCAGGGCCTCCATCATCTTGCGGTCTTGCTCAGTTGAAGAATGACGTGTCATAGTTTGCCCTTCACGTTGGTGCTATCCAGTGTGTTTTCGCTAAGGCGGTGTTCGAGCACCGCCTTGGCAACCTCTCGCGCAGCCATGCGCAACCCCCAATCCTTATTCTTTTCGCACTTCACCGTGCGCCGACCTTTGCTGCGCGCTCGATGAAGGCCTTCAGCTCGGATGCCAATGCCAGGCGCCGACGGCCGATTTTGAAAGTCTTGATTTCGCCTTGAGCGATTAGCTCGTAAGTGGCCGAGCGCGAGATACCCAGGATGCGGGCAGACTCTTCGACTCCCACCGATAGCGGTGCCATTTGTTGCTGAGCTTGTTCCATGGTTATCTCCCTAAATTCCGACGCCGAAGCGGGTGTCGGCTGTTGCTAGGTTACAACGCATAAATCTATCAGTGCAAGCAAATGCTAAACAGGCTCGTACTCGCACGGATTGACAGCGGTTTGCGTGTCACGCAAGCTGTGAATGTCAGGTCAGTAAGGCTGACCTCATCAGAGCAGATGGAAGGGTATGGCTACTAAGACGAGCAAACGCGCGGGCGAAACGAGCACTACTGTGAGCGTTGGGATTCGGATTGACCCGAAAATCAAGTTCGCGCTCGATATTATGGGGCGCCTGCAAAAGCGCTCTCTGACTGCGGTGATTGAGTGGGCGATCCTCAATACCTTAGAAAGAGAATATCTTGACCAGCACACAAACCTATCAAGCGAGATAGATCAGATTTGGTCCACGGACGAGATTAATCGGCTAGTCAACCTCGCTGAGCGGATGCCCCAAGCTTTGACGTACGACGAGCTCAGAATTTGGGAGACGATCAAGGTTTCTCGATATTTCTGGGGTGTAAAGGAAGGATCGGCCCTTTATCCGAATAAACTGAACGTGCCACTTCTTCGCGAGAACTGGGAAGAACTTATGCAACACGTGGAAGAGAACAAAACTAGCAGCTACGTGAAACAGTTTTTTGAACCAATCCCTTTCTAGATCAACTCCACTGCAGCGGCTTTTGTCCCCGGCGCAAGGTGTGCGTAGCGCAAAGTCATCTTGATATCGGCGTGCCCCAGCAGATCCCGTACCGTGTTGAGCGGTACGCCGGCCATTACAAGGCGTGAAGCGAAGTCGTGACGCATATCGTGCCAACGGAACCCGTCGATCTGAGCCCGCTCAAGTAACTTGAGCCAGGCGCTTTTGACGTCCTCAAAGCGACCGCCGCCCTGACCTGGGAAGACATACGGCGACTTGCTCACCTGCTTCTTCCAGGCTTCCAGCACACCTATAGTCTCCTTGTTCATCGGGATGTGGCGCGTATCGCTTGTCTTGGTGGTGGCCCCGGCGACTGTGATTGTCTTCGTGTCGAAGTTCACCGCTGACCATTTCAAGTCAAATAGCTCTCCGCGCCTCATGCCTGTATTCAACGATACCAACACCATTGGCTTCAGGTGATCGGTGAAGGGCAGTTCCAGCAGGCTTGGCATCGGCTCTCTGTGGCGCTCCGTCCGCCAGGTGTTTGCACTCTCACGCTCGGCCCTCATTTCGTCCTGTCTAGCGTCCAGGGCGTCGCGCAGGCGCTTGGTCTCGTCAGCAGCCAGGTAGCGAATCACCCCCTTTGAATCGACTTTGAGCTGTTTCAGCTTGGCCAGCGGGTGTGTGTTGATGTATTCCCACTCAACAGCGCGACTGAAAACACCACTGATCGAGCCCATTTTTCGATTCACCGTCGAGGCCTTGTTGCCGGCCTGCATCCATCCGGTGCGGATCTGCTCCAGGTCTCGTCCGGTGATCGCGTCCAGGCGCTGGGCCATGATTGGGTCGAAGTTATTACTGAGGGTATGCTGCGTCTTCTCGTGGCCTTTGTGATGAGCCTTGAACCACGGCATATAGGTGTCTTCAATGAAGTCGCGCAAGGAGGGCAGGGTGGCGCCCCTTCGGCCTTGAGTGACCGCTAGAGGCTCTCCATGTGCTCTGGCTTCTGCGAGGTACTGAGTGGCCTCAGTGCGCGCTTGATCAAGCGTGAGTATGCCGACACGGCCTAATGTCTTCTTCCGGCCACGGGCCCAGGAGACGACGTAAGACTTTGCACCCGCGGCAGTAACACGCACGAATAGACCGCCGACGGTGGTATCGTGAACTTCGTATTCGTTGCCAGTGACCTGCAGTGATCCCAGCAGTTTGGCTGTTAGCTTCTCTTTCAATTTGTTCCCATGGGTGCATGGTGGGTGCAAAAAGAACTATACGGGGTCGTTTTTACGGACACAACCGGACGCTAAGGCCAATAAATACTGGGCCGCCTCAATGGTGGTTGGGCTTGATATGACCCTCCTAAGGGGAAGGTTGGCCGTTCGAACCGGCCCTGGGACACCAGATTCGAGGCCTCGTACAGATTCGTCTGGCGGGGCTTTTTTGTGGGCGTTTTCCGAAGATGGGTCGAACCTTGCCAGGGTTCTAGGTTCACACCACTGGCATCGTGTATTTATAGCGATTCGTGTATCCCATGAGCAGCCGGACTGCGTCTGAGTCTTGTAGCAAATAATCCCCCGGAAACAGCGCATACCGCCTGTCCGGACCCGGCCACCCCGGACTATCATGCCGGTAGCCCTGTCTCTCACTGCAAGGAGCCGCTCGGAACGCCGATGCGCCAGATCTGGAAATCTTTTCGAGCCCTTTATTTCGCCTCCTTGATGATGCTGATCGGCTCCGGCCTGCTCAGTACCTACCTGGCCTTGCGCCTGGCGGCCGACCAGGTGGACAGCCTGTGGGTCGGTGCGCTGATGGCGGCCAACTATTTCGGCCTGGTGCTGGGCGGCAAGATCGGCCACCGCCTGATCGCCCGGGTCGGGCATATACGTGCTTATGCAACCTGCGCCGGCATTGTCGGCGCGGCGGTGCTGGGCCATGGCCTGGTCGACTGGCTGCCGGCCTGGATCGTGCTGCGGATCATCGTGGGCCTGGGGATGATGTGCCAGTACATGGTCATCGAGAGCTGGCTCAATGAACAGGCCGACGCCAAGCAGCGCGGCGTGGTGTTCAGCGGCTATATGATCGCGTCCTACCTGGGGCTGGTGCTCGGCCAGTTGATCCTGGTCATGCACCCTCAGCTCGGCCTCGAATTGCTGATGCTGGTCGCGCTGTGCTTTGCGCTGTGCCTGGTGCCGGTGGCCATGACTCGCCGTATTCACCCTGCGCCCCTGCATCCGGCGCCGATGGAGCCACGCTTCTTCATAAAGCGCGTGCCGCAGTCGTTGAGTACCGTGCTGGGCGCAGGGGTGATCGTGGGCTCGTTCTACGGCCTGGCGCCGCTTTATGCCTCCCAGCAAGGCCTGACTACCGAGCAGGTGGGTCTGTTCATGGGTAGCTGTATTTTTGCCGGCCTGTTGGTGCAGTGGCCGTTGGGCTGGTTGTCGGACCGCTATGATCGCGCGCTGCTGATTCGTTGCTTTGCCCTGTGCCTGGCGGTGGCGGCGCTACCGCTGGCGATACTGACCAAAGTGCCACTTGAAGTGCTGTTCGTGGCGGGCTTCTTGTGTTCCCTGGTGCAGTTCTGTTTGTACCCGCTGGCGGTGGCGTTCTCCAACGATCATGTGGAAGGCGACCGTCGTGTCTCGCTTACCGCCATGCTGCTGGTGACCTACGGTGTCGGCGCGAGCATCGGGCCGTTGCTGGCCGGTGTGGTGATGAAGATGTTTGGCAGTCACATGCTGTATGCGTTTTTCAGCCTGTGTGCGCTGATCCTGGTGTGGCGGATTCGGCCGAAAGCCGTGACTAACCTGCATCAGGTGGATGACGCGCCGTTGCATCACGTGGCGATGCCCGACAGCATGTCCAGCTCGCCGTTGGTCGCCTGCCTCGATCCGCGGGTGGACGAGGCGGTGGTGCAGGAGCAGATGCAAACCGCCACGCCGGAACCCGAGCCGGAAACGGTCACGCCGGTCGACGAGCCGCTTTTTGAGGGGCCGCCTGAGCCACCGGGCCCGGACGAGCATCCTCACGACTTGAGCAGGGCGCGCCCCTGAATGCAAAAAAAACGGGCAGATCCCATCAGGGGCTGCCCGTTTTTTTGCTGCGATCTTTGAGTTTAAAAATCGTCGTCTTTGTCGAAACGCCGTGCTTCGCGTTGCAGTTGGTACACAAAGCGCTCGACCTGGCGCTGCACCAAACCACTCATATTGTGGAAGCGCACGCCGGCAAACGTGGTGTTGATCTTTTCTTCGAAATGCAGGTAACGCAGTTCGACCGAAGTGGTCATGCTGCCAAAGGGCAGGGCGGCGATGAAGCGGTCGTAGACCTGGCCCAGTTGCAGGCGCTCGGAGATGTCTCCTTCGAAGCGCAATTTGCAACCTGTGGCGGAAATATCCAGCAGCTTGCCGCTGGCCGGGGCCTTGAGCTTCTCGCCACCCAGCTCGATGTTCACCAGTTGCGCCAGTTTCAATGCCGCGCGAAAGGCATTGCGACGCTGGTGGTAGACCACTTCGCTGGGCAGGCTACCGGTGTAGATGCGGTGGCCGTCCTTTTCGCTGATGCTCAGGTTGCCATTGCTTTCCCAGGCGACACGCACGCCGTCGTGGAAACCTTCGATACGGAAGGGTTCGCCGTTTTCAAGGTGGCGTTCGCCATCGCGAGGAATCATTTCATCCAGGGCCAACGTGCCGCTGTCCCGATTGACGTCTACCAGGTAGCTCTGAAAGCGCTGGCTGCGTTCATGGAAGGTGATGATCAGCGGGTCATGGCTTTCTTGCAGCATGCGCAAGGTACTGGCGATTTCCAGAGGCGTGGTGAGGACCTTGGGTGGCTGCGGGGCATCTTCCGCATTAAGGGCGTTGAACACGGTTCTTCCATCTCCAGACAAAATACGACTACACGCAAGAGCAGGCATTCTGCCAGTATGTGGCGCGCCTTGGATAGGCCGCGCTGTAAACCGGCGTCAGGCTTGGCTGCGGGTGCTTGGCTTGACCAGGCGCGAGGTGGAACCCTGAGCGTTGTAAAGCGCTGGAGGCTCTCCGCCGTGAAGTATACGCAACTGGTTGGCGGTCGTGGCTTGCTGAAGCTGGATCGACTGACCGTTGAGCTGGTTGGCTTCCTGGCACTGGGTGAGCAATTGGTTGAGTGCTTTGCTCTGGGCCAGTAGTTGATCGCCGACCGAGGAGTGGCTGGCCAGCTGCGCGAGCCCATCATGGTCGGCCGGCAGGCCCAGGCTGACGAGGATCTCGCTGCGTTTTTTGCCGTGCTGTTCCAGCAGGACAATCAGCGATTGCTTGCGCGCCAGAATTTCTTCCAGCAGGGGCATGTCCCGGCCGTAAAGGGCCAGGGATTCTTCCCTGAGCAGCTCCAGCAGCAATTGCGTCGGTGCTAGATCATCAATGATCAGTTGAAGCAGGGTTTCGTCGTGATGCATGGCTGGCCTTGGGGTTTAAGCGTCCAAAAGCCCGGCGCAGGCCTTTGCCTAGCGCTCGGCTTCGAAATTAAGCAGCTTGCTGGCTACACGGTTGCTGTCGACTTTATAGCTGCCATCGGCGATTGCCTGTTTCAATTCGGCCACACGGGCTTTATTGACCACCGGTTGATCGCGCAGCGAGTCAGTGACCTTCTGCAACTGTTGAGCCTCATTGCTCAGGTGTACGGATTCCCCGCTCTGGCTGGCGCTGGCCTGTTCTGCCTTGACGGGCACTGGCTGGGCCTTGGCTTCTACGCTGTCCTTGGTGCCGGCAGTGCGCGTAGGGGCCGACGTCGTCGGGGTGTTATTCAAACGGCTGAAATCGATGACCATGATCAAAAAACCTCTGGGTATTTGGACGCTTGCCATGTTTTCGGCCATATCTGGACAAACTTTAGGCTCGAATGACAATAAACTGCACAGGCCGGCATCCAACCGACAGTGTAGGAAAAGCTGGCGTCTGATACCAGTGGTCTATAAAGCCACCTCCACTTGGCCGGGGGCCGTGACCCGCGCCTTGATCACCCGGTTGGAGTTGAGATTCTTCACGCGGATCTGTTCGCTCATGCCGCCGTTGGACAAGGCCTCCCCCGGCATTTTGACCTGCAGCGCGCCACTGCTGGCGGAAATCACTACCTGGTCGCCTTTGCGAATCACCTCGGCCTGCTCCAACTGCACCAGGGTGATGACCTGATCGGTGACCACTGGTCGGGTCAGTTTCTGCCCGACGGCCTGGTCGAGGGAGGTCAGGTAGCCCTGGCTGATCATGCTGATGTCGCGCTCGCGCAACACCACGTCTTCGAAACCGATAATGCCCGTGCGTTTAAGTGGACGGGCAACCACCACCACATCGCGGAATAATTTGACCTGAGCGGGCACGAACACCGTCCAGGGTGAGGCGCCGTCGCAACGCACCTTGACCGTTACACGACCGATGGGCTGGGCGGGGCTTTCCAGGGTGGCTGTCAATTCCTTGTCGCACATTGGCATGCGCAGGCGCGGGTCCAACTGGTTGACCTGGATTTCGTAACGCCCCGGCGTCTGTGTGGTCGCCAGATAATCTTCTACAGTGAACTCAAGAAAGCCCTGGGTGACGCCGATAAGTAGATCAGGCAAGGTGACGTTATCTGCGCGGGCCGTGGCGCCCAGGCCCAAGGCAAGCAGTGCCAGCGGCGCGCAGAGCAGTCTGCAATACCGTGTCAGGTGGAGGCGTCGGGAAACTGTCGTTTTAATATCCATGACCAATAAATAGCAAAGCTCGTGCCGTTTAGTGTTGGGTGCGCGTCACTGCCCTTATAGGTATGGCCGAAGGTTTTAGCGTGGGAGTCAAGGCATGGCAGGAGTAATGGATTCAGTAAACCAGCGCACACAGCTGGTGGGGCAGAATCGCCTGGAGTTGTTGCTTTTTCGCCTGGATGGCAAGCAGTTGTATGGCATCAACGTGTTCAAGGTGCGGGAAGTGCTGCAATGCCCCAAGCTGACGATCATGCCCAAGTCCAGCCCGGTGGTGTGTGGCGTTGCCAACATACGTGGCGCGACGATCCCGATTCTTGATCTGGCCCTGGCCACCGGTTCCGCCGGGTTGCAGGACCGCGAAAACCCGTTCGTGATCATTACCGAGTACAACACCAAGACCCAGGGTTTCCTGGTGCGCTCGGTGGAGCGCATCGTCAACATGAACTGGGAAGAGATCCATCCGCCACCCAAGGGCACCGGTCGCGATCACTACCTTACGGCGGTGACGCGGGTCGACAACCAGCTGGTGGAAATCATCGACGTCGAGAAAATCCTCGCCGAAGTGGCGCCTACCTCTGAGTCGATCTCCGTGGGTGTGGTGGACGCCGAAACCGCGCACAAGGCAGTCTCACTGCGCGTGCTCACGGTGGACGACTCGTCCGTGGCGCGCAAGCAGGTGACCCGTTGCCTGCAAACCGTCGGGGTTGAAGTGGTCGCCCTCAATGATGGTCGCCAGGCGTTGGACTACCTGCGCAAGCTGGTGGACGACGGCAAGAAGCCGGAGGAAGAATTCTTGATGATGATCTCCGACATCGAGATGCCGGAAATGGACGGCTATACCCTCACGGCCGAGATCCGCAACGATCCACGCATGCAAAAATTGCATATCATCCTGCATACTTCGTTGTCGGGTGTATTCAACCAGGCGATGGTCAAGAAGGTCGGTGCCGATGACTTTTTGGCCAAATTCCGTCCTGATGACCTGGCATCCCGGGTTGTCGACCGGATCAAGGCAGCAGATCACAGCTAAGGTGTTTCCCTTGGCGGTCATACGATTTTAGAGGCGGTATCAGTGTCTACAGGTAATTTGGATTTTGAACAGTTCCGGGTCTTCCTGGAAAAAGCCTGTGGCATATTGCTCGGTGAAAACAAGCAGTACCTGGTATCCAGCCGTCTCAACAAACTGATGGAGCAGCAGGGTATCAAGTCGTTGGGTGAGCTGGTCCAGCGCATCCAGGGCCAGCCGCGCAGCGGGCTCAAGGAGATGGTGGTCGATGCCATGACCACCAACGAAACCCTGTGGTTTCGCGATACCTACCCGTTTGAAGTGCTCAAGAGCAAAGTGCTGCCGGAGGCCATCAAGGCCAGCCCGGGCCAGCGCCTGCGTATCTGGTCGGCCGCCTGTTCCTCGGGGCAGGAACCGTACTCTATTTCGATGTCCATCGATGAGTTCGAGCGGACCAACATGGGCCAGTTGAAGGCCGGGGCGCAAATCGTGGCCACCGACCTGTCCGGCACCATGCTCACCAACTGCAAGACCGGCGAGTACGACAGCCTGGCCTTGGGGCGTGGTTTGTCCCAGGAACGCCTGCAGCGTTACTTCGACCCGAAAGGGGCGGGACGCTGGGCGGTCAAGGCGCCGATCAAGAACCGTGTGGAGTTCCGCTCCTTCAACCTGCTCGACAGCTATGCCAGCCTGGGCAAGTTCGACATGGTGTTCTGCCGCAACGTGCTGATCTACTTCTCGGCCGAAGTGAAGAAAGACATCCTGCTGCGCATCCACGGCACGCTCAAGCGCGGTGGTTATCTGTTCCTTGGCGCTTCTGAGGCGCTGAACGGTCTGCCGGACCATTTCCAGATGGTGCAATGCAGCCCGGGGATCATCTACCAGGCCAAGTAAGGCTGACGCGGTAAAAAAATGTGGGAGGGGGCTTGCCCCCGATGCCGGTGTGTCAGTGATCGATGTATCAACTGAACCGCTGCCATCGGGGCAAGCCCCCTCCCACATTTGTTTGCGGCAAACCCAAGTAAAGCGGCAACCCTCATTGCCGCTTTACTGGCGCCACGCGGAAACCGCTTGCCGCTTTTCTGGCATTGCCGCTGGCAACCTCCTCCAGAACCCTTGATATACGGGCCTTCGCAAGGTTGGCATGCACCTTGCTATAACCCTGGTAACGAAAAGCAGGTCAGCCCTTGAAGGTTTCCGCCATGAGCATCAGCTTCGATAAAGCGCTCGGTATCCACGAACAAGCCCTGGGCTTCCGCGCCCAGCGTGCCGAAGTCCTGGCCAACAACATTGCCAACGCCGACACCCCGAACTACAAGGCTCGGGACCTGGACTTCTCCGCCGTGCTCGCCGCACAGCAAGACAAGACCAAGAACGGCACCTTCGCCTTGAACATGACCAACAGCCGTCATATCGAAGCGCAAGGCTTGAGCAATGGCGACGAGTCGTTGCTGTATCGCACGCCGATGCAGCCGTCGATCGACCAGAACACCGTCGACGCCCAGTTGGAGCAATCGGCCTACGCCGAGAACTCGGTGAACTTCCAAGCCAGCTTTACCCTGCTCAACAGCAAATTCAAAGGGCTGATGTCAGCCCTGCGTGGAGAGTAAGCCATGTCCCTGTCCAGTGTTTTCAATATTGCCGGCAGTGGCATGAGCGCGCAGACCACGCGTTTGAACACCGTCGCCAGTAACATCGCCAACGCCGAGACCGTGTCTTCGAGCATTGACCAGACCTACCGCGCCCGTCACCCGGTGTTCGCCACCATGTTCCAGGCTGGCCAGAACGGTGGCAGTGATTCGCTGTTCCAGGACCAGGGTGCCGCCGGCTCCGGCGTGCAGGTGCTCGGTGTGGTTGAAGATCAGAGCAACCTTGAAGCGCGCTACGAACCCAACCATCCCGCCGCGAACGAAAAGGGTTATGTCTACTACCCCAACGTCAACGTGGTCGAGGAAATGGCTGACATGATTTCCGCCAGCCGCTCGTTCCAGACCAATGCGGAAATGATGAACACCGCCAAAACCATGATGCAGAAGGTCCTGACCCTGGGTCAGTGATAAGGGGCGCCAAATAATGGCCATCGTTGATACATCAAACAACACGCCGGTCCAGGACCTTTTCAATTCGAAGGTCAAGACCGCGCAAGACAACAGCAGCGTTGGCGACGCCGCCAAGTCGGCGACGGGCAACCAATCACTGGGCAAGGATGCGTTCCTGCAACTGCTGGTAACCCAGCTGAAAAACCAGAACCCGCTGTCGCCGCAAGACAACGGCGCGTTCGTGGCGCAACTGGCGCAGTTCAGCAGCCTGGAAGGCATCAACACCCTGAACGACTCGGTGAATGCGATCTCCAGCAACTTCAGCTCGTCGCAGGCGTTGCAGGCTTCGTCGCTGGTCGGGCGCTCGATCATCATCCAGACCGACAAGGCCATGGTGGATACGAGCAAGAGCATGACCGGTTCGGTGGCGGTGACCTCGGCGGTGGGCAACGTCTCCGTCAAGATCACCGACAAAGACGGCAACGTGGTGCGCACCATCGACATGGGGGCCCAGAGCGCCGGCACCCAGAACTTCATCTGGGATGGCAAGAACGACAAGGGCGAGGTTGCCCCGGCGGGCACCTACACCTTCAACGCCACCACCAAGAACGACAAGGGCGACTCCGTGGCCCTGGCCACTTCGCTGCCCGCGACGGTAACGAGCGTGACCCTGAGCAAGACCGGCGGCGAAATGCTGCTGAACCTGGCGGGCGGCATGGGCAGCGTCAAGCTGTCGCAAATTCAGACTATCGGTACATAGAGCCGGCTAAATACGGCAGAGGGAGAGAAACATGTCTTTTAACATCGGCCTTAGCGGCCTCTATGCGGCCAACAAACAACTGGACGTGACCGGCAACAACATCGCCAACGTCGCGACCACGGGCTTCAAGTCGTCCCGTGCGGAATTCGCCGACATCTACGCCGCGTCCAAGCTGGGCACCGGCCAGAACAGCATCGGCAACGGTGTGAACCTGGCGGCCGTGTCGCAGCAGTTCACCCAAGGTGACGTCAACGGCAGCGGCGGGATCCTGGACATGGCGATCCAGGGGGGCGGCTTCTTCGTGCAGAAGGGCAGCGACGGTTCGCTGGAGTACACCCGCAGCGGTGCCTTCCGTGCCGACAAAGACGGCTACATCACCAACAACACCGGCACTTCGCGCCTGCAAGGCTACGCGGCAGATGCGGATGGCAAGATCATCAAGGGCGGCCTGACCGACCTGCAACTGAACCTGTCGAACCTGCCGCCCAAGGCCTCCACCAAAGTGGATTCCACCAGTAACCTGAACTCCTCGGAGCCGGTGATCGACCAGGTGGCCAAGCCGTTCAACCCGAACGACACCAGCACCTTTACCACCCAGTACAGCACCACCTTGTACGACTCCCAGGGCAACGCGCACCCGATGGTGCAATACCTGGTGAAAACCGACGGTAACAAGTGGAATGCCTATACCCTGATCGATGGTCGCAACCCTAATGGTTCGGCGCCAACCGGCACCCCATCGACCCCACCTGTGCCATCGACCTTGACCTTTGACGGCGCCGGCAAGCTCACCAGTGTGGTCACCGGTGGTGTCTCCGATAAGACCCTGACCATTACCGGTTGGGTTCCTGGCACCGTGACCAATGGTGTGTGGAAGGCCAACGGTGCGGATGCGAACCCAACAGGTATCGCCGTCAACATGGCCAACATCACCCAGTACAACTCGGCCACCTACCGCAACCCACCGGTCACCGATGGCTACGCCACCGGCCAGATCACCGGGCTGAAAATCGACGGCAGCGGCGTGTTGTTCGCCACGTTCAGCAACCAGCAGAGCAAGGCCATCGGCCAGATCTCCCTGGCCAGCTTCAACAACGAGCAGGGCCTGCAGCCAGCCGGCGGTACTACCTGGAGAGAGACCTTCGCCTCCGGCCAGCCGGGTTACGACACCCCGCAAGCCGGTACCCTGGGTTCGATCGTGGCCAACTCCCTGGAGAACTCCAACGTCAACCTGACCAACGAGCTGGTGGACCTGATCAAGGCCCAGAGCAACTACCAGGCGAACGCCAAGACCATCTCCACCCAGAGCACCATCATGCAGACCATCATTCAGATGACGTGATGCTGTTGGCCTGACGTTCCAGCCCAGGAAAGCCCCTCGAGAGAGGGGCTTTTTTTTGCGTGCAGTTCTATATCCCGATCTTTCCAACAGGAACCGATCACTCCGTTCTTTCCACTTATCCAGACGTAAGACATTTTGGATCATACAGGGGGAGCGCTAGGTATGTGGGGGTCGTCAGCATCTGCCCAAGAGGCTGGAGGTGCGCGTCATAGTGTGGCCTGGGATCGGTATTACCCGGTAGATGTGAACCGTTCGCAGAGTGCAGCGCAAGACACAGGCTCCAATAAGCAAACGATCAGTCAGTTGCTCAAGGAACTTGAAGATGCCGAGAAAACGTCGAAGAACCAGACCGTTCGGGATCTGCGTGACAAGCTCAATAAAATACGAGAAGAACTTGGCGATGAGAAATTCAAGGAGATCCTCGAGGAGCTGAAGAAAGGCAGGACTGACGCCTGGTGGGAGTGGTTGAAGGCAATGTTTCCGGGCCTGTTTCCCGATGAGCGTCCTCCCGCGCCTCCCTCGCAGGCACCTTCTCCGCGCGGCACAGGCGGCGTTAGAGTCAATCCGCAAGACTTTGGCCCCTCCGAAGCCATGAGCAACAAGCCCATTACCGAGGGGGCTAACTATTTCAATTACAAACCAGACAACAGTGACCCAGGTAGAAAACCGGACAATATCTGGAGCGGCTTCAGTCAGGGGCCGGATGGAAACTGCATCACCGTTTCGGCGATAAAAGCCGCAATGATGCAGTTCGGCCAGAAACCTACCGATGTGTTCAAGGAGGTTAAGGAAACGAGCAACGGCTATGAAGTGATGATGCGAGACGGTTTCAAGCTTTCCTTGACCAAAGATGAGTTGAGACAGGCTGCTACTCACGCGCGCTTCAGGGGCGATGATCCGGCGATGATGACGGACGCCAATTTCATGTATGCCGCGAGTGCCAAGCGGGCGCAGATAGAAAACAACGACGGTTGGGCCGGGCGCAGTTTCCAGGCGGCAATGAACAGCCTCAATGATGGTGAGTTCGCGCGTGAAGGGCTGGACCGTTTGGGCTTGAGAGGCCATTACAGGCCGGCGACAGACGCTGATTTGAGAAGCAGCAAAGTGGGGACGGTGGAGTACGGCAACCATTCGATGGCGGTGATCAACGGCCGGGTCGAGTTGTGGGGCCGGCGCGGTGGCGCGCCTCGGTCGGGTATAGCGACCGTGTTGTTTTAGGTCGAATACGCTTTGTTTCCGGGCAAAAGAAAGCCCCCGGTACACCAAAGGTCTATCGGGGGCTTTCAACCTTGGGTTAAACCCAAGGCAGGCTCAGCTTACTGGCAAGCTTCGCAATCCGGCTCGTCAATCGCGCAGGCTTTTGGCACTGGCGCCGGGCCGGCTGGCGCAGCAAGCACCGAATCATCACCGTGGTTGCCGCCGCTGGAAACCGCGTTCAGCTTACCGGTGTTGATGGTCGACTTCTCGGTGCTGGTCGCGGCCAGGGCACGGAGGTAGTAAGTGGTTTTCAGGCCACGGTACCAGGCCATGCGGTAGGTCACGTCCAGCTTCTTGCCCGAAGCGCCGGCGATGTACAGGTTCAGGGACTGCGCCTGGTCGATCCACTTCTGGCGACGGCTGGCGGCGTCAACGATCCACTTGGTGTCTACTTCGAAGGCGGTCGCGTAGAGCTCCTTGAGTTCTTGCGGGATGCGCTCGATCTGTTGCACGGAACCGTCGTAGTACTTCAGGTCGTTGATCATGACCGAATCCCACAGGCCGCGAGCCTTGAGGTCGCGAACAAGGTAGGGGTTGATCACGGTGAACTCGCCCGACAGGTTCGATTTCACATACAGGTTCTGGTAGGTCGGTTCGATCGACTGCGACACGCCAGTGATGTTGGCGATGGTGGCAGTCGGTGCGATGGCCATGATGTTGGAGTTACGAATGCCTTTCTGTACACGGGCACGTACAGGCGCCCAGTCCAGGGATTCGTTCAGGTCGACGTCGATGTACTTCTGGCCACGGGCTTCGATCAGGATCTGTTGCGAATCCAGCGGCAGGATGCCCTTGGACCACAGTGAACCCTGGAACGTCTCGTAGGCGCCGCGCTCGTCGGCCAGGTCGCAGGAAGCCTGGATCGCGTAGTAGCTGACCGCTTCCATGGACTTGTCGGCGAACTCGACCGCTGCATCCGAACCGTACGGGATGTGCTGCAGGTACAGCGCGTCCTGGAAGCCCATGATGCCGAGGCCCACCGGACGGTGCTTGAAGTTGGAGTTTTGCGCCTGTGGCACCGAGTAGTAGTTGATGTCGATCACGTTGTCGAGCATGCGTACGGCGGTGTTGACGGTGCGCTCCAGCTTGGCGGTGTCCAGCTTGCCGTTGACGATGTGGTTCGGCAGGTTGATCGAGCCCAGGTTGCAAACGGCGATCTCGTCCTTGTTGGTGTTCAAGGTGATCTCGGTGCACAGGTTCGAGCTGTGGACCACGCCCACGTGCTGCTGCGGGCTGCGCAGGTTGCACGGGTCTTTGAAGGTCAGCCATGGGTGGCCGGTTTCAAACAGCATGGACAGCATTTTGCGCCACAGGTCTTTGGCCTGGATGGTCTTGAACAGCTTGACCTTGCCTGGGTACTCGGTGAGGGCTTCGTAGTACTCGTAGCGCTCTTCGAAGGCTTTGCCGGTCAGGTCGTGCAGGTCCGGGACTTCGGATGGCGAGAACAGGGTCCACTTGCCGTCATCGAAGACACGCTTCATGAACAGGTCAGGGATCCAGTTGGCGGTGTTCATGTCGTGGGTACGACGACGATCATCACCGGTGTTCTTGCGCAGCTCGATGAACTCTTCAATGTCCATGTGCCAGGTTTCCAGGTAGGCACACACCGCGCCTTTGCGCTTGCCACCCTGGTTTACGGCGACGGCGGTGTCGTTCACCACTTTCAGGAACGGCACGACGCCCTGGGACTTGCCGTTGGTGCCCTTGATGTACGAACCCAATGCACGCACCGGGGTCCAGTCGTTGCCCAGGCCGCCGGCGAATTTGGACAGCATGGCGTTGTCGTGGATCGCATGGTAGATGCCCGACAGGTCATCTGGCACGGTGGTCAGGTAGCAGCTGGACAGCTGTGGACGCAGGGTGCCGGCGTTGAACAGGGTCGGGGTCGACGACATGTAGTCGAAGGACGACAGCAGGTTGTAGAACTCGATGGCACGGTCTTCTTTCTGCTTCTCTTCGATCGCCAGGCCCATGGCCACGCGCATGAAGAACACTTGCGGCAGTTCGAAGCGGATACCGTCCTTGTGGATGAAGTAACGGTCGTACAGGGTCTGCAGGCCCAGGTACGTGAACTGCTGGTCACGCTCGTGGTTGATCGCCTTGCCGAGTTTTTCCAGGTCGAAGGTAGCCAGGACCGGGTTCAGCAATTCGAATTCGATACCCTTGGCGATGTAGGCCGGCAGGGCCTTGGCGTACAGGTCAGCCATCTCGTGGTGGGTGGCGCTGTCGGCGACTTTCAGGAAGCCCAGGCCTTCGGCACGCAGGGTGTCCATCAGCAGGCGCGCGGTCACGAACGAGTAGTTCGGCTCACGTTCAACCAGGGTGCGGGCGGTCATCACCAGGGCGGTGTTGACGTCGGTCAGGGCCACGCCGTCGTACAGGTTCTTCAGGGTTTCGCGCTGGATCAGGTCACCGTCGACTTCTTCCAGGCCTTCGCAGGCCTCGGTGATGATGGTGTTCAGGCGGCCCAGGTCCAGCGGTGCAAAGCTGCCGTCGGCCAGGGTGATACGGATCGACGGATGCGCTTGCACGGCGGCTTCTTCGGCCGGGGAGCGTACGGCACGTTCCTTGGCACGCGAATCACGGTAGATCACGTAGTCGCGGGCGACTTTCTGCTCGCCGGCACGCATCAGGGCCAGTTCGACCTGGTCCTGGATTTCTTCGATGTGGATGGTGCCGCCCGACGGCATGCGACGCTTGAAGGTCGCGGTGACCTGTTCGGTCAGGCGGGCAACGGTGTCGTGGATGCGCGACGAAGCGGCAGCGGTGCCGCCTTCAACTGCAAGAAACGCTTTGGTGATGGCGACGGTGATTTTGTCATCGGTGTAAGGAACGACAGTGCCGTTACGCTTGATCACACGCAGTTGGCCAGGTGCGGTGGCGGACAGATCCAGGTTCGAATCAGCGGCCTGCGGCACGGAGCCTTGCGGGTTCTCGCGAGTTGTGTCGGTTTGCATGGGGGGTTGTCTCCACGTTCTATATTTGATTGCGAGTGCCAGGCTCTTCCTGCAACACCCGTACCGTTTTCCATATCGGGGATGGGAAACAGCTGCCATCCGCGTGAGCGGTTTGGTCTACTGAAAATCGGTTGGTTCCATGCTGCGCTAGCAATAAAACGCTTGAATTTCGAGCCACTTGTGTGGTTGGGCGATTTCTTCGAAAACCCCACATGTAGGGTCTTCTGTAGTGCCGAGGTACAAGATAATGCGTTTTCGAGGGGTTAGCAACGCAGTAACCTGTGGATAACGCTGTGAGTAAAATGTGTAAGAAAGGTAGAACAGCCGTGTAGGCCGCATTGCTGCTGGATTACGCCGTTTGTCATTAAATGTTTCGGCCTCAAAACAAGCAGCCCATTTTCGAAGGGCGCGAACCCTATCACAAAAAAACCTGATCACCGAATGGATTTCCCGGCTTGTGTTTGAGGGCTGGCCCATGGCTACAATCGCCTGCCTCGGGCTAAGAAGCGACCCACATCATGCCCGCCTTTTATGACAGACATTGAGGTCACCCGTGGAGCAAGAAGCCTGGCAGGTATTGATAGTCGAAGATGACCAGCGACTGGCCGAATTGACCCGTGAGTACCTGGAGGGCAACGGCCTGCGGGTCTCGGTGGAAGGCGATGGCGCCCTGGCGGCGGCGCGGATCATCGCCGAACAGCCCGACCTGGTGATCCTCGACCTGATGCTGCCCGGCGAAGACGGCCTGAGCATCTGCCGCAAGGTGCGTGAGCGCTATGACGGCGTGATCCTGATGCTCACCGCGCGCACCGACGATATGGACCAGGTGCTGGGCCTGGACATGGGCGCCGACGATTATGTGTGCAAGCCCGTGCGCCCGCGCCTGTTGCTGGCGCGCATCCAGGCCCTGCTGCGGCGCAGCGAAGCGACGGAGCCAGCCGCTGTGGAGATCCAGCGCCGCCTGCAATTCGGCCCTCTGGTGGTGGACAACGCACTGCGCGAGGCCTGGCTGAATAATGAGGGCATCGAACTGACCAGCGCCGAGTTCGACCTGCTGTGGCTGCTGGTGGCGAATGCCGGGCGCATTCTTTCCCGCGAAGAAATCTTCATTGCCCTGCGCGGCATCGGCTACGACGGTCAGGATCGCTCCATCGACGTGCGTATCTCTCGCATACGCCCCAAGATAGGTGACGACCCGATCCACCCGCGCCTGATCAAGACCATTCGCAGCAAAGGCTACCTGTTCGTCCCCGAAGCCGCCGCCGACATGCCGCTGTGAACTCGATCTTCCTGCGCATATACGGCGGCATGTGCGCGGCGCTGATCCTGGTGGCGCTGCTCGGCGTGCTGGCCCTGCACCTGCTCAACGAGGTGCGCAGCGGCCAGTACCGCGAGCGCCTGGCCCATGGCACCTTCGCCTTGATGGGTGACAACCTGCAACCCATGAGCGCCATCGAGCGCCAGCGCGCCCTGGCGGTGTGGGAGCGTTTGCTGGGGATCCCGCTGGAGTTGCGCCCGCTGGCCGATGCGCAACTGGACTTGAGCCAGCGCAATCGCCTGCAACGCGGCCAGGTGCTGGTGGAGCAGACCGGGCCGCATGCCGCGCGGGTGCTGCGTTTGGTCAGCGAACAGGAGCAGCTTGTTCTTACAGGCGAGGTTCAGCAGATCAGCGAACAACTGGCCCGCGCGACCATCTACCTGCTGGCCGATGAGCTGGTGCGCTTCCCGGTGGCCGAACAGCCGCAGCGCCTGGCAGATATAAAGGAAGCCAAGGGCTTTGGCTTTGATATGCACCTGATGACCCTCGACCAGGCCGATATGGATGAAGACCAGCGTCGTCGGGTTTCGGAAGGCGACACGGTGATGGCCCTGGGCAAGGGCGGCGATTCGATCCGCGTGTTTGCCGGTATGGTCGGTACGCCGTGGGTGCTGGAGATCGGCCCGTTGTATCAGATGAACCCTTACCCGGCGCAATGGCTGATCCTGATCGCCTTGATCGGCCTGACCCTGATCGGCCTGATCGTCTATCTATTGGTGCGCCAGCTTGAGCGTCGGCTGCGTGGCCTGGAGGCCGCCGCCACCCGCATCGCCAAGGGCAACCTGGAAGTCCGCGTGCCGGCCCGTGGCGCCGATTCGGTGGGGCGGCTGGCGGCAGCGTTCAATGGCATGGCCGAGCATTTGCATCAACTGCTGGCGATCCAGCGCGAGTTGGTGCGCGCTGTGTCCCACGAGTTGCGCACGCCGGTGGCACGCCTGCGTTTCGGCCTGGAAATGGTCGGCGACGCGGCTACTGTCGAGGCACGGCGAAAATACCTGGAAGGCATGGACAGCGACATCCAGGACCTCGATGGCCTGGTGGATGAAATGCTCACTTACGCGCGCCTGGAACAAGGCTCGCCGGAGCTGAATTTCCAGCGGGTCGACCTTGATGCGCTGCTTGATCAGGTGATCGGCGAATTATCGCCACTGCGTCCGCAAGTGACTGTGGCCCGAGGGATTTGCTTGTCTTCGGCGCATTGGGACGACGCCTGGGTCGACGCCGAACCGCGTTACCTGCACCGTGCCCTGCAGAACCTGGTGAGCAATGCCATGCGCCACGCCCAAGGCCAGGTGTTGATCAGTTATCAGGTGGGCCAGGTGCGCTGCCGCATCGACGTGGAAGACGACGGCCCCGGCGTGCCGGAAAGCGCCTGGGAGCGCATCTTCACGCCCTTTCTGCGCCTGGACGACAGTCGCACCCGTGCCTCGGGCGGGCATGGCCTGGGGTTGTCGATTGTGCGGCGGATTATCTATTGGCACGGCGGGCGGGCGTTGATCAGCAAGAGCAATAATCTGGGCGGCGCGTGTTTCAGCTTGAGTTGGCCCAGGGATCAGGATAAACCCTGATGGATCAGGCGCTGACTGCGACCAGGCTCAACAACTGCCCATCATCCACCGCAAACTGGCCCACCAATTCCTTGCCATGGCACCACTCTTCGGACAGGTCCGTCAGCAGTCTCAGCCGCAGATGCCCGCCCTCCGACCATTCCAGCAACTCGGCATGCTCAAAGTAGAAACGCTTCTGCACAATGGGGTAGAGCGCCTTGAACAGGCTCTCCTTGGCGGAGAACGTCAGCGTCACCAACAGGGCGATCCTTTCCCTTGGCAAGGCGGCCATGCGCAGTAATTCATCAGCCGTCAGGATTTCCCCCGCCAAGCGCTCGGCCCGCTCGAGGCTCAGCACATTCTCCAAGTCCATCCCCAGCCCGCGCCATTGCGCCTTGTGCCCGACAATCGCGGCGGCATGCCCGGTGCTATGGGTAATGGAACCGCTGATAGGCGCGGGCCACACCGGTGCGCGGTCTTCGCCGATCGCCGGGATGCAGTCGAGGTGATCGAGTTGTTGCAGGGCGGCACGGGCGCACAAGCGGCCGGCGAGGAACTCGGCCTGACGCTTGGCTACCGAGCGCTGGATGCTCGCCGGTGGCGGCACGGCACAGCGCTGGAAATCGCCGGCCGTGAGCAGGGCCGGGTCAAAGCGCGTGCTGAGAAACACCGTGCCGGGCAACGGTTCGGGCAGCGGCCAATGGGCGTCGAGTGGGGTGCAGCAAGCGGGCAAGGGATTCATGGTCGGTATTTTGCCGAGTTGCGGGGCGTGAGGATAGCCCACTGCGGTTCAGGTGAGGTTCAGAGCCTGTTCAGGGGGAGTTCAGGGGGGGCTGCGTAGTCTGGGGCATACAGCCAAACGCATAGAGGTAACACCATGACTGCGATCAAACAGCTGATGTTGGCGTTAACCATGCTCAGTGCAACCGCTGGGGTCCAGGCATCCGATGGCGCCTTCGCCGCATTCGGCGGTGAGAAAACCAAGAAATCCAGTACCTTGATCCAGCGTGTCAGCTTCGAAGAAGTGGGCAGCCAACCCACGCCCTGGGGCCAGTCCCTGGGCCTTGCAACACCGCAGCCGGCCTACCGCGCCGGCTATGAACACCTGACCGGCCAGTTCAATGGCATTAAACTGCGCCCGCAAGACCTGCAGGGCCGCTATGATATCCCTCTGTCGGACAGTTGAATTGCTTTGGAGAGCCTTATGAAATTGCTGGTGGTGGAAGATGAGGCGCTGCTGCGTCATCACCTGTTTACCCGCCTGACCGACAGCGGGCATGTGGTCGAGGCCGTGGCCAATGCCGAAGAAGCCCTGTACCAGACTGGCCAGTTCAACCATGACCTGGCGATCATCGACCTGGGCCTGCCCGGCATGGGCGGCCTGGACCTGATCCGCCAACTGCGTGCCCAGGCCAAGACCTTTCCGATCCTGATCCTCACCGCCCGCGGTAATTGGCAGGACAAGGTCGAAGGCCTGGCCGCGGGCGCTGACGACTACGTGGTCAAACCGTTCCAGTTCGAAGAGCTGGAGGCGCGGATGAATGCCTTGCTGCGCCGCTCCAGTGGCTTTACCCAGTCGACCATTGTGGCCGGGCCGTTGCTGCTGGATCTCAACCGCAAGCAGGCGTCGCTCGAAGAGCAGCCGCTGGCGTTGACCGCCTACGAATATCGGATCCTTGAATACCTGATGCGCCATCACCAACAAGTGGTGGCCAAGGACCGCTTGATGGAACAGCTCTACCCTGACGATGACGAGCGTGATCCGAATGTCATCGAGGTGCTGGTCGGGCGCCTGCGCCGCAAGCTGGAAGGCCCGGCCGGGTTCAAGCCGATCGACACGGTGCGTGGCCTGGGCTATCTGTTCAATGAGCGCTGCCGTTGATTCGCTCGCTACGCGTACGCTTGATGCTGGCGGCCGCCACCCTGGCCGTGCTGTTCATGCTCGGCCTGTTGCCGGCCATGCAAGGGGCGTTCAGCCTGGCGTTGCAGGACTCCATCGAGCAGCGCCTGGCGTCGGACGTCACCACCTTGATCTCTGCCGCGCGGGTCGAAAACAACCGTCTGCTGATGCCGGCGCAGTTGCCCGACGAACGCTTCAACCTCACTGACAGCCGCCTGCTCGGCTATATCTACGACCGCGAAGGCCACCTGGTGTGGCGTTCGCGGGCGACCAAAGAAGAAAACATCAACTACAAGCCGCGCTACGACGGGCGCGGTAACGAGTTTGCGCGGATTCGCGAGGCCAACGGCCAGGAATTCTTCGTGTATGACGTCGAGGTCAGGCTGCTGGGCGGCAAGAGCGCCGCCTTCAGTATCGTGGCCCTGCAACCGGTGCGCGAATACCAGTTGACCCTGGAAGGCCTGCGCGAAAATCTCTACCTGGGCTTCGGCGCAGCCTTGCTGGTGTTGTTGACCTTACTGTGGCTTGGCCTGACCTGGGGCCTGCAAGCCCTGCGCCGGCTGAGTCAGGAGCTCGACCAGATCGAAGGCGGCACCCGTGAGAGCCTCTCCGAACAACACCCCCGCGAATTGCTGCGCCTGACCGGCTCCCTCAACCGCTTGCTGCACAGCGAGCGTGAGCAACGTGCGCGCTACCGCGATTCCCTCGACGATTTGGCCCACAGCCTGAAAACCCCGCTCGCGGTGTTGCAGGGAGTGAGCGAAGAAATGGCCCAGCGTCCGGAAGATCGCGAGCAGGCCCGGGTGCTGCAATCGCAGATCGAGCGCATGAGCCAGCAGATCAGCTACCAGTTGCAGCGCGCCAGCCTGCGCAAAAGCGGCCTGGTGCGCCACCAGGTGCGCCTGGAGCCGGTGCTGCAAAGCCTGTGCGATACGCTGGGCAAGGTCTATCGCGACAAGCGCGTCAGCGTGTCCTTTGACCTGCCGGAAGAGTGTGATGTGCCAATCGAGAAGGGCGCCTTGTTGGAGCTGCTCGGCAACCTGCTGGAAAACGCCTACCGCCTGTGCGTGAGCGAAGTGCGCATCAGCCTGGTGGAAAGCCTGGAAGGCACCGAGCTGTGTATTGAGGATGACGGGCCTGGCGTGCCGCCGGATCAGCGTGCCAGGATTCTGCAGCGGGGTGAACGGCTGGACCGTCAGCACCCGGGGCAGGGGATTGGGTTGGCGGTGGTCAAGGACATCATCGAGAGCTACGGTGCGCGGTTGACCCTGGGCGATTCGCCTTTGGGTGGCGCCGCTTTCAGGATTCACTTCCCGGCTTTGTGATCTTTAGGGGGGTACAGGCCTCATCGGGGGCAAGCCCCCTCCCACATTGGCGCTACATCTTTAGCTCTCTTGGGCTCGGTAAGCCCCCGGCGTCAACCCCGTCCACTTCTTGAACGCCCGATGAAACGCCGACGGTTCGGAAAACCCCAACTGCTCGGCAATCTCCTGCAACGACAAATCCGCCCGCCCCAAATGATAGATGGCGATGTCCCGCCGCAGCTCATCCTTGAGTGCCTGAAAGCTGGTGCCTTCTTCGCGCAAATGCCTGCGCAGGGTCTGCGGGCTGATGTGCAACTGCTGGGCGACGGCTTCCAGGTCTGGCCAGGGTGTACGGTCGCCGCTGAGCAAGCGGCGGAGCTGGCTGCTCAAGCTGTCGCCTTCATCCGGCCGTGACAACAGGTCGGCGGGGGAGCGCTCGAGGAAGTGCTTGAGCGTGCGTTCGTCCTGCAACAGCGGCAGGCTCAGGTAGCGGCCGTGAAATACCAGGCTGCTGTTCGGTGCGCCGAATACCTGGGTGCAGGGAAACAGCAGGTCGTATTCGCTGGCGTGAGCCGGCATCGGGTAGCTGAAGGTGGCCTGGTGCAGGCGGATGCGTTGGCCGATCAGCCAACTGCCGAGTCGATGCCAGATCACCAGCAGGCATTCGCTGAGGAAGTGATCCGGGTCCCACAATTGCGAGTCGTCCAGGCTCAAACGGGCCATTTCGCCTTCACGTGTCAGCTGCCAGCGTGGCCCCTGCGGGAATAGGCTATAAAACAATAAGCCGCGTTCCAGGGCTTTCTCCAGGGTGCGGCAGTGGATCAATGCGTGGCACATCATGGCAAAGGTGCCGCGTTTGCTGGGGCCGTCGGCAAACCCCAGGTATTCATCGTCCAGCGCCAGCCAGAGCATTTGCAGCAACCGGGTAAATTGTTCCGGCGCGATGCGGGCGCGAGGTTCGGTCAGTAGTTCCGGGGTGATACCTGCTTGCAGCAGCAGGCCCGAGTAGTCGTAACCGACCCGACGCGCACCGCCGAGGGCTGCCCGGGCGTAATGGCTGGCGATGGTACGTTCACGCATGCGAAGGCCTCTTCCATGGACGGGCGGATGGTAGCCACCCTCGGATGGGGTCACAAGGCGGATATCCGCCAAATTGTAGGACGGGATCAGGTTGATGGGCGGAAATCCGCCACTCGATTCGGTGCTTGGGAGGGCACTTGTAAAGTACAAACCCTGATGTCTAAAGGCCTTCAGGGTTTTTCAGCAAAGTGGCACGGCGTTTGCGGTAAGGATGACAGCGCAGGCTGGACCTACCGACCTCGCAAACAACAAATCCCTCCAGTGCAGGAGGGTTCGCAATTCAAGTGTCGTGGGCAATGGCGGATATTTGCCACACGGGACGATTGAGGAACTTTGCAATGACGACTCGTCAGCCTATCTACAAATCCCTGTACTTCCAGGTGATCGTTGCAATCGTTATCGGTATTTTGCTCGGTCACTTCTACCCACAGACCGGTGTGGCCCTCAAGCCACTGGGTGACGGGTTCATCAAACTGATCAAAATGGTCATCGCCCCGATCATCTTCTGCACCGTTGTCAGCGGCATCGCTGGCATGCAAAGCATGAAATCGGTCGGCAAGACCGGCGGTTATGCACTGCTGTACTTCGAGATCGTTTCCACCATCGCGCTGCTGATCGGCCTGATCGTGGTGAACGTGGTGCAACCTGGCAACGGCATGCACATCGACGTCGCCACCCTGGACGCCTCCAAAGTGGCAGCCTACGTCACTGCCGGTAAGGACCAGAGCATCGTCGGCTTTATCCTCAATGTGATCCCTAACACTATCGTCGGCGCGTTCGCCAATGGCGACATCCTGCAAGTGCTGATGTTCTCGGTGATCTTCGGTTTCGCCCTGCACCGTCTGGGTGCCTACGGCAAGCCGGTACTGGACTTCATCGATCGCTTCGCCCACGTGATGTTCAACATCATCAACATGATCATGAAGCTCGCGCCAATCGGTGCCCTGGGCGCCATGGCGTTCACCATCGGTGCCTACGGTGTGGGTTCGCTGGTGCAACTGGGCCAGTTGATGATCTGCTTCTACATCACCTGCCTGCTGTTCGTGCTGGTGGTGCTGGGTGGTATCTGCCGCGCTCACGGTTTCAGCGTGTTGAAACTGGTTCGCTACATCCGTGAAGAGCTGCTGATCGTTCTGGGTACTTCGTCTTCCGAGTCCGCACTGCCACGCATGCTGATCAAGATGGAGCGTCTGGGCGCCAAGAAGTCCGTAGTAGGCCTGGTCATCCCGACTGGCTACTCGTTCAACCTCGACGGTACGTCGATCTACCTGACCATGGCGGCCGTGTTCATCGCCCAGGCGACTGACACTCACATGGACATCACCCACCAGATCACCCTGCTGCTGGTGCTGCTGCTGTCCTCCAAAGGCGCTGCAGGCGTGACCGGTTCGGGCTTCATCGTACTGGCGGCCACCCTGTCGGCCGTAGGTCACCTGCCGGTTGCCGGCCTGGCGCTGATCCTGGGTATCGACCGCTTCATGTCCGAAGCCCGTGCGCTGACCAACCTGGTGGGTAACGCCGTTGCCACCATCGTTGTGGCCAAGTGGGTCAAGGAACTGGACACCGACAAGCTGCAAAGCGAGCTGGCGTCCGGCGGTACTGGCATCTCGGAAACCCGTGAGCTGGATGACCTGGGCGTGGCCGAAGGCCCTGCACCTGTGGTCAAGTAAATCGCCGATGGCGTGAACTAACGCCGACAGCAACGCACAAACGCCCCGACTGGTTCGGGGCGTTTGCGTTTCTGGCGCGTCACTTCGGCGACTTTTGTTTTACAGTGAATGACTCGGTTGTAACGCTTGCAGGAGGTTATGTGGACAGTGTGGATCTGAATGTCCTGCGCAGCGTGCTCGAATGGCGCCGTGCCGGACAGCGAGTGGTGTTGTACAGCGTGGTCCAGACCTGGGGCAGCGCGCCGCGCCCGCCGGGCGCCATGCTGGCGTTGCGGGGCGATGGGGTGGTGATCGGCTCGGTATCGGGCGGGTGCATCGAGGATGACTTGATTGCACGCCTGCAGGATGGCCGGCTGCCTGAAGACGGGCCGCCGGTGCAGTTGGTGACCTATGGCGTTACCCGCGATGAAGCGGCGCGTTTTGGCCTGCCGTGCGGCGGCACCTTGCGCCTGACCGAGGAGCGGGTAGACGAGTGGGAATGGGTGGCTGAGCTGTTGGCACGGTGCGAGGCTCATCAGATCGTCGCCCGGGAGTTGGACCTGGCCACTGGCAAGGTGACGTTGAGTGGCGCGAGCAAGACCGATGTCGTCACCTTCGACGGTGAACGCCTGCGAGCCATCTATGGCCCACGCTGGCGCCTGCTGTTGATCGGTGCCGGGCAGTTGTCGCGGTATGTGGCGGAAATGGCGCGCCTGCTGGATTTCGAAGTACTGATCTGCGACCCGCGCGATGAGTTTGTCTATGGCTGGGAAGACCAGCACGGTCGCTTCGTGCCGGGTATGCCCGATGAGGCGGTGCTGAATATCCAGACCGACGAGCGCACGGCCATCGTCTGCCTCACCCATGATCCGCGCCTGGATGACATGGCGCTGCTGACGGCACTGAATTCCTCGGCGTTCTACATTGGTGCCCTCGGTTCACGGGTCAACAGCCAGAAACGCCGGGAAAACCTCGCGGCGCTGGGCTTGTCGACGGAAGCGATTGCGCGTCTGCATGGGCCGATCGGTTTGCATATCGGCAGTCATACACCGGCGGAAATCGCGTTGTCGTTGATGGCGGAAATTGTTGCGATCAAGAATGGTGTGGCGCCGATGCAGAAGAAGCCGTTGCCGGTGGTGGTTGAGTGAGCATCACCGCGATTGTGCTGGCGGCGGGGCAGGGCAGCCGTTTCCGCGCCGAGGCAGGGGCTGACCAGGACAAGTTGCTGGCTGATTGTGTGGGCCTGGATGGCGTAGTTCGGCCAGTGATCGAGCAGGTGCTGAAGAATCTGCCGAGTGTCGTGGCTGATCGTTGGGTGGTGACTTCAGCCGATCGTCCCGAAGTAATTCGCTTGGCAGAGATCTACGGTTGCAAGGTGTTGCTGCTGCGCTCGGCCGGCATGGGCGACAGTATTGCCGCTGCGGTTGCAGCCAGTGCTTCGGCGAATGGCTGGCTGGTGGTGTTGGGGGATATGCCGTTTATTCAGTCATCGAGCATTGAGCGAGTGATTGCGGGGTTGGAGGAGGGTGGCATCAGTGTGCCGGTGCAGGACGGGCAGTACGGGCATCCTGTGGCATTTGGCCGGGCATTTGGGCCCGGGTTGATGGCTTTGACCGGTGACCGTGGAGCCAAGCCGTTGTTTGCCCAGGCGGCGGTGCGTGAGGTGGCGGTAGATGACCCAGGTGTGTCATGGGATGTGGACGTGCCTGCGTTGTTGCATTACCTCTAACCGGACGAACATAAAAAAGCCCCGCCTGATCACTCAGGCGGGGCTTTTCAGTGGCTGCGGGAATCAGGCGAGAGGCTTGCTCTCGTGTTCTGCTTCCTGTGCCGCGGCAGCAGCAGCGGCAGCGGCTTCAGCTTCCTTGCGACGACGACGCACTTCACGTGGGTCGTTCGGCGCACGGCCGTTTTCGGTCAGGGCGCTGACCGGTGCAGCCTCAACCACGGGGGCAGCCACTTCGGCAGCCGCCGGCGCTTCAACCACTGGCGCTGGTTCAACGACCGGAGCAGGCTCAACCACTGGGGCTGGCTCGGCAACCACAACTTCGGCAACCGGTGCCGGCGCTTCTTCTACCGCCGGGGCAGGTGCTGGCGCTGGCGCTTCAACCGGAGCGGCAGGCTCGGCAGTCCATTGGAAGGCGGTCTGTTCTTCACGAACTTCACGAACTTCCGGGGCCGCTTCGACAACCGGTGCTTCAATCACTGCTTCAGCCACAGGTTGAGGCTCGACTACCGGTACTTGTTCAGCCACCGCTTCAACTTCTGGCAGGGCTTCTTGAACCGGAGCAACTTCCACTTCCGGAACAACCGGTGCTTCGATTGGGGTAGTCGCTTCAACAACCGGTGCTTCTACGACTGGGGTTTCGGCAGCAGGTGCTTCAACGACCGACGCTTCAACCACTGGGGCCTCGGCGGCAGGCACTTCCACAACGACGGCTTCTTCAACAGTCGCGGTAGCGCGCTCAGCCTGCTCGTGCGCCTGGGCTTCAGCCGGAGCGCTGATGACCGAGCTGGCAACGGCAGCGGTAACGGCCAGGCCGGCAGCCAGTTCGGCGCCAGTCGGCTCGCTGGTAGCGGCTTCTGCGTTTTCGCCGGTCTCTTCCGAGCCTTCGATCACGTTGCCGTTGGCATCGCGTTGACGCTCACGACGGTTGCTGCGACGACGCTGGCCACGGGAGCGGCGGCGTGGACGATCGCCTTCGGCGCCTTCCTGACCGTCTTCCTGCAGTTGCTCTTCGCCGGTCAGCACTTCTTCTTCGCTGGCGGCAGCCGCTTGTTCGGCACGTGGTTGACGCTCTTCACGCGGAGCGCGAGGCTGGCGTTCTTCACGTGGCGCACGTTCTTCGCGCGGCTGGCGAGCCGGGCGTTCTTCGGCAACAACAGCTGCACCGGCAACGGCTGGCGCAGCGTCCAGCGGCTCGCGCAGTTCGCGCACACGCTCTTCGCGCTCGCCACGTGGCTTGCGGTCTTCGCGTGGGGCGCGTGGAGTACGCGGTGCGCGCTCTTCACGCGGTGCCCGTTCTACGGTCGGGGTTTCTTCACGGGCTTCGCGAGGCGCACGCTCTTCACGTGGGGCGCGTTCTTCACGCGGCGCACGCTCTTCGCGCGGCTTGCGCTCTTCGTCACGACGGCCGTTGCGGTTACGGCTCTGCTGGCGACCGTTGCGACGCTCTTCGTTGCGTGCAGGGCGCTCGGTCGCTGGTTTCTCAACCACAACCGGTGCAGCAGGCTCTTCCTTGGTGGCGAACAGGCTTACCAGCGACTTCACCAGGCCTTTGAACAGGCTTGGCTCAGGCATTACGGCTGGCGCGGCAACCGGAGCGGCGGCTTCAACCGGAACCGGTGCGTTGGCACGGGCCGGAGCGGTTTTCACGGCGGCTTCCTGGCGGACCAGGGTGCGGGTCGCGGCGGCTGGCTGCACTTCTTCGACTTCGGCGGCTGCAGCGGCGATTTCGTAGCTGGACTGGCCGCTGTGGGCTTCCGGGCTGTCATCACGCAGGCGCTGCACTTCGAAGTGCGGCGTTTCGAGGTGATCGTTCGGCAGGATGACGATACGGGCACGGGTGCGCAGTTCGATCTTGGTGATCGAGTTGCGTTTTTCGTTGAGCAGGAAGGCTGCAACCGGAATCGGCACTTGTGCGCGGACTTCGGCGGTGCGGTCTTTCAGGGCTTCTTCTTCGATCAGGCGCAGGATCGCCAGGGACAGCGATTCAACGTCACGGATGATGCCGGTGCCGTTGCAACGCGGGCAAACGATGCCGCTGCTCTCGCCCAGGGACGGACGCAGGCGCTGACGGGACATTTCCAGCAGGCCGAAGCGCGAGATGCGGCCGACCTGTACGCGGGCACGGTCAGCTTCCAGGCATTCGCGGACTTTCTCTTCCACGGCGCGCTGGTTCTTGGCTGGGGTCATGTCGATGAAGTCGATCACGATCAGGCCGCCGATGTCACGCAGGCGCAGCTGGCGGGCGATTTCTTCAGCCGCTTCCAGGTTGGTCTGCAGGGCGGTTTCTTCGATGTCGCTGCCTTTGGTCGCACGCGCCGAGTTGATGTCGATGGACACCAGGGCTTCGGTCGGGTCGATCACGATGGAGCCACCGGAAGGCAGTTCGACCACGCGCTGGAAGGCGGTTTCGATCTGGCTTTCGATCTGGAAACGGTTGAACAGCGGAACGCTGTCTTCGTACAGCTTGATCTTGCTGGCGTACTGCGGCATCACCTGGCGGATGAAGGTCAGGGCTTCGTCCTGGGCTTCAACGCTGTCGATCAGCACTTCGCCGATGTCCTGGCGCAGGTAATCGCGGATGGCGCGGATGATCACGTTGCTTTCCTGGTAGATCAGGAACGGCGCGGAACGATCCAGGGAGGCTTCCTTGATGGCGGTCCAGAGTTGCAGCAGGTAGTCGAGGTCCCACTGCATTTCTTCGCTGCTGCGGCCCAGGCCGGCAGTGCGCACGATCAGGCCCATGTCGGCCGGTGCGATCAGGCCGTTCAGCGCTTCACGCAGCTCGTTGCGCTCTTCGCCTTCGATGCGACGGGAAATGCCGCCGGCGCGCGGGTTGTTCGGCATCAGGACCAGGTAACGGCCAGCCAGGCTGATGAAGGTGGTCAGGGCGGCGCCCTTGTTGCCACGTTCTTCTTTTTCGACCTGGACGATGACTTCCTGGCCTTCGCTCAGGACGTCCTTGATGTTCACGCGGCCTTCGGGGGCTTTCTTGAAGTATTCGCGGGAGATTTCTTTGAGGGGCAGGAAGCCGTGGCGCTCGGAGCCGAAATCGACAAAGGCAGCCTCGAGGCTTGGTTCGATGCGAGTAATACGGCCTTTATAGATGTTGGCCTTCTTTTGCTCGCGTGCACCGGATTCGATGTCCAGGTCGTAGAGGCGTTGGCCATCTACCAGTGCAACACGCAACTCTTCGGGTTGAGTTGCGTTAATCAGCATTCTTTTCATGTTGTACCGTCGGTTTCCGGGCTGCCGGAAACGGCGTTCGGCACACACGACTTCTCACGGTCGGTGTCAGGTGCGTCAAGAGTGGTTGGCCACTCCAGTGTCCAGCAATAACAGGCCAATTGGGCCGGTACCGCGACGGACGCGTCCTGCTTGTTAGCGGTGGTGACAAAGGCACCACTTCAACAAAAGCTAAGGTCAGGAGGAGGAATCAACCGGCGACTGTGGACGAGATGAAGCGTCTAAATATAAGCCTAGTGCTACACGGTCCGACGGTTGTGCATCTCCACCCTACACGTATCCCTGATAATTCGGGTGCTGCCGCGCGCAGAATCCGCAGCGGGTTGGCATTTACCGTGTTCTCCAATGGGGAGTCCACGCTCATGGCTAAACAAGACTAGGTGTGGGCGGTTGCGCTCTCACTCAGCTCTTAACAGGCGTTGTTTCCGAAGCATTCGCCGTGGTCTGGTCCAAGACTGACTGCACTTTGTGAACTGGCCGTAAATATCGGCGCAGAACGCGAGTATTCACTCTGCTTTCTGCACTCGCTTCAGGCCTCATGTCACCTGCGCTTGTTACAATCTTGAACCTTCCAGGGTGGCGAAAGCCCCGTAGGACGGCCTCGCGTCCTGATGAATTGCGATGGTCAGGGCCGGCAGTTTGCCGCATGTCCTCTGTCCAGGCCGCTTTTGGCGGCGTTCGCGACTATAGCAGCAATGATTAAGTGCTTCAATTCCATAAAAAATTGTTATCATCGCCGCCATGACGACTACCGCCCCCCAGACCCCCAGCGTCCAGCTGCTCGAGGTCTCGCCGGAATATGCCGGCCAACGCATCGACAATTTTCTCCTGGCCAGGCTCAAAGGCGTGCCCAAGACCTTGATTTACCGCATCTTGCGTAAAGGTGAAGTGCGGGTGAACAAGGGCCGGATCAAGCCCGAGTACAAGTTGCAGGCGGGCGATATCGTACGCGTGCCACCGGTGCGCGTGCCTGAGCGTGACGAGCCTGTACCGTTGGCCCAGGGCTTGTTGCAGCGCCTGGAAGCCTCGATTGTCTTCGAAGACAGCAAGCTGATTGTGATCAACAAGCCCTGCGGCATTGCGGTGCATGGTGGCAGCGGCCTGAATTTCGGTGTGATCGAAGCCTTTCGTCAGTTGCGCCCGGATGCCAAGGAGCTGGAACTGGTCCACCGCCTGGACCGCGACACGTCCGGCCTGCTGATGATCGCCAAGAAACGCAGCATGTTGCGCCACCTGCACACCGCCTTGCGCGGCGATGGCGTGGACAAGCGCTACATGGCGCTGGTGCGCGGCAACTGGGCCAGTTCCATCAAGAGCGTCCGTGCGCCGTTGCAGAAGAGCAACCTGCGCTCCGGCGAGCGCATGGTCGAAGTGGATGAGGAGGGCAAAGAAGCCCTGACCCTGTTCAAGGTGCTGCGCCGTTTCGGCGACTTCGCCACGATGGTCGAGGCCAAGCCGGTCACCGGGCGCACCCATCAGATTCGTGTGCACACCCTGCACGCGGGTCACTGCATCGCGGGCGATACCAAGTACGGCGACGAAGATTTCTCCAGGGAAATCCGCGATCTGGGCGGCAAGCGCCTGTTCCTGCACGCCTACATGCTCACCGTGCCGCTGCCAGATGGTGGCGAGTTGAAGCTGCAGGCACCGGTCGATGAGATGTGGGCCAAGACCGTGGAGCGCTTGAGTGTCGCGCCTTGACTACAAACTGCTGATATTCGATTGGGATGGCACCCTGGCCGACTCCATTGGCCGGATTGTCGAGTCGATGCACGCTGCGTCGACCCGCTCGGGGTATGCGCTGTGCAGTGATCTGGCGGTCAAGGGCATTATCGGCCTCGGCTTGCCTGAGGCGATTCGCACCTTGTACCCCGAGATCAGCGACGCCGAACTGGTCGCGTTTCGCGAGCATTACGCCGATCACTACATCGCATTGGAGGCCACCCCTTCGCCGCTGTTCGACGGTGTGGCGCAGGCCCTGGAGGCATTCCGTGCCCAGGGCTATCACCTGGCAGTCGCCACTGGCAAGGCACGACGTGGCCTGGATCGGGTGCTCAAAGCCCACGATTGGGAAGATTATTTCGATATCACCCGCGCCGCCGATGAAACTGCCAGCAAGCCTCATCCTCTGATGCTGGAGCAGATCCTGGCCCATTGCGGCGTGTCGCCACGCCAGGCCTTGATGGTGGGCGATGCCTCCTTCGACCTGATGATGGCGCGCAATGCGGGCATGGACAGTGTGGCGGTCAGCTATGGCGCCCAGGCTGCCGAGGCGTTGCAGCAATATGAGCCGCGTCTGACGATTGATCATTTTTCCGAATTGCAGGCCTGGCTCAGCCGGGCCCAATAAGTCTTTGCTGGGGTTGATGTCATGAGTGATGAGTGGAAAGCGCCCGAAAAGGCTGAAAGCAGTGATGACAAAAGCTGGAAGCTGCTGGAGAAAACCCTTCTGGCCAGCGTTCAGGAGCAGCGTCGCGCGCGGCGTTGGGGGATTTTCTTCAAGCTGCTGACCTTTGTCTGGCTCATCGGCATGCTGGCGCTGTTCAGTCCACTGGTGGACATGGAAAAAAGCGCAACCCGGGGTGCCAATTACACTGCCCTGATCGAAGTGCGCGGAGTGATTGCCGACAAGGAGTCCGCCAGTGCCGACAACATTGTCAGCAGCCTGCGCGCCGCGTTCGAAGACCCTAAGGTCAAAGGTGTGATCCTGCGTATCAACAGCCCGGGCGGCAGCCCGGTGCAATCGGGTTATGTGTATGACGAGATCCGTCGTCTGCGTGGTCTGCACCCGGATACCAAGCTGTATGCGGTGATTTCCGACCTGGGCGCCTCGGGTGCCTATTACATTGCCAGTGCCGCTGACCAGATCTACGCCGACAAGGCCAGTCTGGTGGGTTCCATTGGCGTGACGGCGGCCGGTTATGGTTTCGTCGGCACCATGGAGAAGCTCGGGGTGGAGCGTCGCACGTACACTTCGGGTGAACACAAATCTTTCCTCGATCCCTTCCAGCCGCAAAAGGCCGATGAGACCCAGTTCTGGCAGGGTGTGCTCGATACCACCCATCGCCAATTCATCGCGAGCGTGAAACAGGGGCGTGGTGATCGTCTGAAGGACAAAGACCATCCGGAGCTGTTCTCCGGCCTGGTGTGGTCCGGCGAGCAGGCGTTGCCGCTGGGCTTGATCGACGGCCTGGGCAGTGCCAGTTCGGTGGCGCGGGATGTGATTGGCGAGAAGGAGTTGGTGGATTTTACGGTTGAGGAATCGCCGTTTGATCGTTTCTCCAAGCGGCTCGGTGCCAGTGTGGCGGAGAAGCTGGCCTTTTACATGGGCTTCCAAGGCCCAAGCCTGCGCTGAGCCCCAGGCTACATATAGATCAAAATGTGGGAGGGGGCTCGCCCCCGATTGCGGTGGGTCAACTGCGGGTTAGTTGGCTGATCCTCTGCTATCGGGGGCAAGCCGCCTCCCACATTTGCTTGTGGTGTTCTCAGGGGATTTGCACGCCTTCGGCCAGCAGCATATCCACCAGGCGAATGAGGGGAAGGCCGATGAGGCTGGTGGCGTCCGACCCTTCGGTACTTTGGAACAGGCTCACGCCCAACTCCTCGGCCTTGAAGCTTCCCGCACAGTCATACGGCTGCTCGACTCGCAAATAGCGCTCGATGCGCTCTGCATCGAGTTCGCGCATATGTACGGTAAAAGGCACGCAGTCGACCTGGCAGTGCCCCGTCTTGCTGTTGAGTAGTGCCAGCCCAGTGAGGAAGCTGACGCGCTTGCCGCTGGCGGCCAGCAGTTGCTCGCGGGCATTCTCGAAGGTGTGCGGCTTGCCGATGATCCGGCCATCGAGTGCGGCCGCCTGGTCGGAGCCGATAATCAAATACCCCGGATGGCTGGCGGCAAGGGCGCGGGCTTTCTGTTCGGCCAGGCGCTTGACCAGTTCCTCGGCGGATTCATTTTCGTGGTGACTTTCATCGATATCCGGTGAGCTGCAGATAAACGGCAGGTGCAGGCGGCTCAGCAATTCCCGGCGATACACCGAGCTGGATGCGAGTAATAAAGGCAGCATGGGCGTCTCCTCAGGTCGGCAGCGGATTCTAGCGGGGCGACCGGCTGACGCACAGGGCTGAATTTCCTTTGACATGGCTGGGTGCATCCCTATAATGCTGCGCCTATGTTGAATGACCCGATTCCACCTCACGTTGACCCGCGCAAATTGGCTGATCGTGGCACTTCCCTTCAAGGTGAGTTGCTGCTGGCCGATTTGGAGAGACTCTGCGACCCGCTTTCCGACACTGTCGGTACGGTGCAGGCCAAATTCGTTTTTGAACGAGATGAACGTAAATCTGTGGTAATCCACAGTTTTATCGACACCGAAGTCAAAATGGTTTGCCAGCGTTGTCTTGAGCTGGTCACCCTGCCGATCCACAGCGAGTGCAGTTATGCTGTGGTGAAGGAGGGTGCGAATACCCAGTCGTTGCCGAAAGGTTATGACGTGCTGGAACTGGGCGAAGATCCTTTGGATCTGCATGCACTGATCGAGGAGGAGCTTCTGCTCGCCTTGCCCATTGTGCCTGCTCATCATCCGGAAGAATGCCAGCAGCCGGCGGGCCTCGATGACGAGCCCGAACCGAGCGAGGACGAGGTAACGCGGTCCAACCCGTTCAGTGTATTGGCGCAGTTAAAGCGTGACCCAAACGTTTAGGAGTTAATCAATTATGGCTGTTCAGCAGAACAAAAAATCCCGCTCCGCCCGTGACATGCGCCGTTCGCACGACGCTCTCGAGGCTAGCACCCTGTCCGTGGAAAAGACCACCGGTGAAGTTCACCTGCGTCACCACGTATCGCCAGAAGGCGTATACCGTGGCCGTAAAGTGATCGACAAGGGCGCTGACGAGTAATCACTTGTCTGCTCTAGTCATCGCGATAGACGCAATGGGCGGGGACTTCGGTCCCCGCAGCATTGTTCAGGCCTGCATTGCCAGCCTGTCTGCAACACCCTCGCTGCACCTGGCCCTCGTCGGCCAACCCTCCTTACTTGAAGAACTGATTGCCAGCCATCCGGCGGTGGATCGCGCGCGCCTGACGATTACGCCAGCCAGCGAAACCATCACCATGGATGAAAAGCCTGCGGCAGCTCTGCGTGGCAAGCCTGACTCTTCAATGCGGGTGGCCCTGGAACTGCTGCGTGATGGCAAGGTGCAAGCCTGTGTCAGCGCCGGTAATACCGGGGCGCTGATGGCGTTGTCGCGGTTTGTGCTCAAGACCCTGCCCGGCATTGATCGACCGGCTATGGTGGCGGCGATTCCGACGCAAAAAGGCTATTGCCAGTTGCTGGATCTGGGCGCAAACGTCGATTGCAGCGCCGAGCATCTGCTCCAGTTCGCCGTGATGGGCTCGGTGGCCGCCGAGGCGCTTGGCGTGGCCCGCCCGCGCGTTGCCTTGCTGAATATCGGCACCGAAGACATCAAGGGCAACCAGCAGGTCAAGCTGGCCGCCACGTTGCTGCAGGCCGCGCGGGGTTTGAATTACGTCGGGTTTGTCGAAGGTGACGGCTTGTACCGTGGCGAAGCGGACGTGGTGGTGTGTGACGGGTTTGTCGGCAATATCCTGCTCAAATCCAGCGAAGGCCTGGCGACCATGATCGCCACGCGTATCGAGGCGCTGTTCAAACGGAGCCTGGCATCGCGCGTTGTCGGCGCCCTGGCGCTGCCGTTGATGCGCCGCCTGCAGGCTGACCTGGCTCCGGCGCGGCATAATGGCGCGAGTTTTCTGGGGTTGCAGGGCATTGTGGTGAAAAGCCACGGCTCGGCCGGTGTCGAGGGTTTTCAAAGTGCGATCGCTCGGGCAGTGATCGAGATCCAGGAAAACCTGCCGCAACGCTTGCACGGCCGTCTTGAGGACCTGTTGCCTTAGGCGAATCGGCCCGGGAGTGCTTAAATGTGACCGGCCAGTTCAATTGACCATCCAATCTGTCAGTTTCGTGCGCTCCCACTGTAGGAGTGCGCATTTTTGACGACCAGATCATTAGGGGCTTGTTACATGTCTACATCCCTCGCATTCGTCTTTCCAGGGCAGGGTTCGCAGTCCCTCGGCATGTTGGCCGAGCTGGGCGCGCAATACCCGCTGATCCTGGACACCTTCAAGGAAGCTTCCGACGCCCTGGGTTACGACCTGTGGGCACTGACCCAGCAGGGGCCGGAAGAGCAACTCAATCAAACCGATAAAACCCAGCCGGCCATCCTGACCGCCTCGATCGCCCTGTGGCGCCTGTGGCTGGCAGAAGGCGGCGCACGCCCTGCATTCGTCGCCGGCCACAGCCTGGGCGAATACAGCGCCCTGGTGGCAGCGGGCAGCATGACCCTGGGTGAGGCGGTCAAGCTGGTCGAGCGTCGTGGCCAGCTGATGCAAGAAGCCGTTCCGGCCGGGCAGGGCGGCATGGCCGCGATCCTGGGCCTGGACGACGCCGTGGTGATCGAAGCCTGCGCCGAAGCGGCCCAGGGCGAAGTCGTCAGTGCAGTGAATTTCAATTCCCCGGGCCAGGTGGTGATCGCCGGTGCCAAGGCTGCCGTTGAGCGTGCCATCGAAGGCTGCAAGGCCCGTGGCGCCAAGCGTGCGTTGCCGTTGCCGGTGAGCGTGCCGTCGCACTGCGAGCTGATGCGCCCGGCGGCCGAGCGTTTTGCCGAGTCCATCGCCGCCATCAACTGGCAGGCGCCGCAGATCCCGCTGGTGCAGAACGTCAGCGCCGCCGTGGCTGCCGACCTCGAAACCCTCAAGCGCGATCTGCTGGAGCAGCTCTACAAGCCGGTACGCTGGGTTGAATCGGTCCAGACCCTGGCCGCCAATGGTGCGACTGAACTGGTTGAGTGTGGACCGGGTAAAGTCCTGGCCGGCCTGAACAAGCGCTGCGCCGACGGCGTGTCGACTGCCAACCTCAATACCCCTGACGCCTTTGCTGCCGCTCGCGCGGCACTGGCCTGAATCCCTGAACTTAGGAGAAGCCTGCATGAGTCTGCAAGGTAAAGTTGCACTGGTCACCGGCGCAAGCCGTGGCATTGGCCAGGCGATCGCCCTGGAGCTGGGCCGTCAGGGCGCTGTTGTGATCGGCACCGCTACTTCCGCCTCGGGCGCCGAGCGTATCGCCGCGACCCTGAAGGAAAACGGCGTGCAAGGCACCGGCCTGGAACTGAACGTGACCAGCGATGAATCCGTGGCTGCCGTTTTGGCCGAGATCACCGCACAGTTCGGCGCGCCGGCGATTCTGGTGAATAACGCCGGTATCACCCGCGATAACCTGATGATGCGCATGAAAGACGACGAGTGGTACGACGTGGTCGACACCAACTTGAACAGTCTGTTTCGCCTGTCCAAGGGCGTTTTGCGCGGTATGACCAAGGCGCGTTGGGGCCGAATTATCAATATTGGCTCCGTAGTGGGTGCCATGGGCAACGCAGGCCAAGTAAACTACGCAGCCGCCAAGGCCGGTCTGGAAGGTTTCAGCCGTGCATTGGCGCGTGAAGTCGGCTCGCGGTCGATTACGGTCAACTCGGTGGCTCCAGGGTTCATCGACACCGATATGACCCGCGAACTGCCGGAAGCACAGCGTGAAGCGTTGCTGACGCAGATTCCGCTGGGCCGTCTGGGCCAGGCTCAAGAGATCGCGAATGTGGTCACTTTCCTGGCATCCGACGGTGCGGCATACGTGACTGGGGCTACAATCCCGGTGAACGGCGGGATGTACATGAGTTAAATTGTGACGGATCGCTTCAAAAATATGTCATACGAGCTGTCTAAAATCCGTTATAAAGCTGCAACTTAATTTATAGGCAGGTGGCCGACCGGGTACAGGATGAAGCTTTCAGTTGAAAAGCTGAAAAGGCTTTCTATACACTTACCCACTGGCCAGCTGCCTGAATTTGTCCATTAGGAGTTAAACAAGGTATGAGCACCATCGAAGAGCGCGTCAAGAAAATCGTCGCCGAGCAACTGGGCGTTAAAGAAGAAGAAGTGGTCAACACTGCTTCCTTCGTAGAAGACCTGGGTGCCGATTCCCTTGACACCGTTGAGCTGGTGATGGCTCTGGAAGAGGAATTCGAGACCGAAATCCCGGACGAAGAAGCTGAAAAAATCACTACTGTTCAAGCTGCTATCGACTACGTTACTAGCCACCAGGCGTAATAGTTTGTAGTCGTCGCTTGCTGTCAGGGAAAAACCGCACTGCTGTAACGGCGTGCGGTTTTTTCTTTAGCCCTGATGAAAAGTACGCGCTGAAGCAAAAGTGTCGTCATTAGAAAAAGGAGAGTGCTGTGTCGCGTAGACGCGTCGTAGTCACCGGTATGGGTATGTTGTCGCCACTGGGCACGGATGTGCCAAGCAGTTGGCAGGGCATTCTGGCTGGCCGCAGTGGTATTGGTCTGATCGAACACACGGACCTTTCTGCCTATTCCACCCGTTTTGGCGGCTCGGTAAAGGGTTTCAATGTCGAGGAATATCTCTCGGTCAAGGAATCCCGCAAACTCGACCTGTTCATTCAATACGGCCTGGCAGCCGGTTTTCAGGCTGTGCGTAATGCCGGTCTGGAAGTCACCGACGCCAACCGTGACCGCATCGGCGTGGCCATGGGTTCGGGTATTGGCGGTTTGACCAATATCGAAGAAACCAGCCGCACGTTGCACGATTCCGGCCCTCGTCGAATTTCGCCGTTCTTCGTCCCGGGCTCGATCATCAATATGATTTCCGGTTTCCTGTCCATCCACCTGGGCGCACAGGGACCTAACTACGCCATCGCCACGGCGTGCACCACCGGCACGCACTGCATTGGCATGGCGGCGCGCAATATCGCCTATGACGAAGCCGACGTGATGATCGCCGGTGGCGCCGAAATGGCGGCCTGCGGCCTCGGCATGGGCGGCTTCGGCGCGTCCCGTGCGCTGTCGACGCGCAACGACGAGCCGACCCGCGCCAGCCGTCCATGGGACAAAGGCCGTGATGGCTTCGTGCTGTCCGACGGTGCCGGCGCCCTGGTGCTGGAAGAGTTGGAACACGCCAAGGCGCGTGGTGCCACCATCTACGCCGAGCTGATTGGCTTTGGCATGAGCGGTGACGCCTACCACATGACCTCGCCACCGTCCGACGGTGCCGGTGCCGCGCGTTGCATCACCAACGCCCTGCGCGATGCCAAGGTGAATGCGGACCAGGTGCAGTACATCAACGCCCACGGGACTTCGACTCCTACGGGCGACCTGGCGGAAGCCGAGGCCATCAAGTCGGTGTTCGGTGAGCACGCCTATAAGCTGGCGGTCAGCTCCACCAAGTCCATGACCGGTCACCTCTTGGGTGCGGCGGGCGCGGTCGAGGCGATCTTCAGTGTGATGGCCATCAAGGATCAGGTCGCGCCGCCGACCATCAACCTGGATGAGCCTGACGAAGGCTGCGACCTGAACTTCGTGCCTCACGAAGCGCAGCCGATGCCGATCGACGTGGCGATCTCCAACTCGTTCGGGTTTGGCGGTACCAACGGTTCCCTGGTGTTCCGCCGGTTCGCCGAGTGATGCACAGCTGGGTCGACGGTCAGCCAGCGGACAGCGTGCCCCTGAAAGATCGCGGCCTGGCGTATGGCGATGGGCTGTTCGAGACCATCGCCGTCAAGGCCGGACAGCCGGTGCTGCTCGACCGTCACCTGCAACGCCTCGACGAGGGTTGCAGGCGCCTCGCCTTGGTTGCGGATCCGATGGTGATCCGCAGCGAAGTGCTGGCCTACGCCACCGCCCTTGGCGAGGGTGTCCTCAAATTGATCCTGACCCGTGGCGACAGCCTGCGCGGTTATGGCATCCACCCTGGCGCACCGGTGCGCCGTATCTTGCAGGGCAGCCCGCCTGCTACTTATCCCAGTGCTCATGGAACCGATGGCATCCGCCTGTTTCCCTGTGCCACGCGCTTGGCCGAACAGCCGTTGCTGGCTGGTCTCAAGCACCTCAACCGTCTGGAACAGGTGATCGCCCGCGCCGAGTGGCAGGACACCAAGCACGCTGAAGGCTTGATGCTGGATGTGTCCGGTCGTGTGATCGAAGGCGTGTTCAGCAACCTGTTCCTGGTGTGCAACGGCTTGTTACTAACCGCTGATCTGACACGTTGCGGCGTGGCCGGGGTGATGCGCGCCGAGATTCTGGCCCAGGCACAGACCCTGGGCATCCCGGTGGCCGTGGCCGACATCAGTGTCGAGCAGTTGCAGCAAGCCGACGAAGTCTTCGTGTGTAACAGCGTTTATGGCATTTGGCCGGTGCGCGAGTGCGCTGCGATGAGCTGGTCGGTTGGCCCGCTCACCCGTAAACTGCAGGGCATTGTTCGCGCGCTATTGGAAATTTGAGTTGATACGAAAACTGGTTGTACTGCTGCTGATCGGTCTGTTCTCGGCGGCTTTGCTGTTGGGTTATGGCGCCTGGAAATACGACGCTGCCCTGAAGCAGCCCTTGAAGCTGACCCAGGAGCAATTGCTCGACGTACCGGCAGGGGCGACCCCCACCGGCACCTTCAATCGCCTGGAAGCTGACGGCGTACTGGACGGTGCCTTCTGGTTGCGTTTGTACTGGCGCTTCAACCTGGACGGCCAGCCATTGCACAGCGGCGAATACCGCATGACGCCCGGCATGACGGCGCAAGGCTTGATCGGATTGTGGCAGCGTGGCGAAGTGGTGCAATACAGCCTGACGCTGGTCGAAGGTTGGAACTTCCGCCAGGTACGCTCGGCCCTGGCCAAGCATGAAAAGATCGTGCAGACCCTCTCGGGCCTGAGCGACAGCGACGTCATGGACAAGCTCGGTCACCCTGGCGTGTTTCCAGAAGGGCGGTTCTTCCCCGATACCTACCGTTTCGTGCGTGGCATGACCGACGTCGAATTCCTGAAGAAAGCCTACAACCGCCTGGACGACGTACTCGCCCAGGAATGGAGCAAGCGCGCTGCCGACGCGCCTTACACAGACCCTTACCAAGCGCTGATCATGGCCTCCCTGGTGGAGAAAGAGACGGGCGTGCCTGAAGAGCGTGGGCAGATTGCCGGGGTATTTGTGCGGCGCCTGAAGGTCGGCATGCTGCTGCAGACCGACCCGACGGTGATCTACGGCCTGGGTGAACGCTACAACGGCAAGTTGACCCGCGCGCACCTCAAGGAAGCCAATCCCTACAACACCTACATGGTCGCCGGCCTGCCGCCGACGCCCATTGCCATGGTCGGCCGCGAGGCGATCCATGCCGCGCTGAACCCGGTGCCGGGCAGCAGCCTGTATTTCGTTGCCCGTGGCGATGGCAGCCACATTTTCTCGGATAACCTGGATGCGCATAATGCCGCCGTGCGTGAGTTCCAACTCAAGCGACGCGCCGATTACCGCTCCAGCCCGGCGCCGGTAGTGAAGCCTGCCGAAGACGCAACTCCACCGGCGGATGTGCCTGCCGAGGCGCCGGTAGAAAAGCCGGCTGACCCTGCTCCGGACGCTACCGCGCCGCAAAGCCCGCAATAATTCTGACTAAGGACTGCCTGTGACTGGCTTGTTTATTACCCTGGAAGGCCCCGAAGGCGCCGGCAAAAGCACCAACCGCGATTACCTGGCCGAGCGCTTGCGCAGCGAAGGCATCGAGGTGGTGTTGACCCGTGAGCCCGGTGGCACGCCGCTGGCCGAGCGTATCCGCGATGTGCTGCTGGCGCCGGGTGACGAGCAGATGAACCCGGACACCGAGCTGCTGCTGGTGTTCGCCGCCCGTGCCCAGCACCTGGCCGAGGTGATCCGTCCGGCCCTTGCCCGTGGTGCCGTGGTGATTTGTGACCGTTTCACCGATTCCACCTACGCCTACCAGGGCGGCGGTCGGGGCTTGTCCGTGGAGCGTATCACCACTCTGGAAACCTTTGTCCAAGGCGACTTGCGCCCTGACCTGACCTTGCTGTTCGATCTGCCGGTGGAAGTCGGCATGGCCCGTGCCAGCGCCCGTGGCCGCCTGGACCGCTTCGAGCTGGAAGGCGATGGGTTCTTCAACGCGGTACGCAGTGCATTCCTCACACTTGCCAAGGCGGAGCCCGCGCGGTACTCCCTGCTGGATGCAGCCCAGCCGCTGGCGCAGGTGCAGCAGGCCATCGACGCGCTGCTACCCGAACTGCTGGAGCGCGCCCGTGGCTGAAGCCTACCCGTGGCAGGACAGCCTGTGGCAACAACTGGCCGGCCGTGCCCAGCACGCCCACGCCTACCTGTTGCATGGGCCGGTGGGGATCGGCAAGCGAGCGTTGGCCGAGCGCCTGATGGCAAGCCTGCTGTGCCAGCGCCCGATCAATCTTGAGGCCTGCGGCGAGTGCAAATCCTGCCTGCTGCTCAAGGCTGGCAGCCACCCGGATAACTACCTGCTGGAGCCCGAGGAAGCCGACAAGGCAATCAAGGTCGACCAGGTGCGCGACCTGGTCAGCTTCGTGGTGCAGACCGCACAGATGGGCGGACGCAAGGTGGTGCTGATCGAGCCGGTGGAGGCGATGAACATCAATGCTGCCAACGCCTTGCTCAAAAGCCTGGAGGAGCCGTCCGGCGATACGGTGTTGTTGCTGGTGAGTCACCAGTCCAGCCGTTTGCTGCCGACCATCCGCAGCCGCTGCGTGCAGCAGGCGTGCCCGCTGCCAAGCGAGGCCATGAGTCTTGCGTGGCTGGCACAGGCGTTGCCGGAGTGCTCCCAGGACGAACGGGTCGAGTTGCTGACCCTGGCCGCCGGTTCGCCGTTGGCGGCGGTGAAGCTGCAGGTCCAGGGCGTGCGTGAACAACGGGCGCTGGTGGTGGAGGGGGTCAAGAAACTGATCAAGCAGGAAGTGTCCGCCACCCAGCTGGCAGAAAACGCCTGGAAGGACATCCCCCTGCTGTTGCTGTTCGACTGGTTCTGCGACTGGTCAAGCCTGATCCTGCGCTACCAGCTGACCCAGGATGAAAACGGTCTGGGCCTGCCGGATATGCGCAAGGTGGTGCAGTACCTGGCGCAGAAAAGTGCCCAGGACAAGGTGCTGGCGATCCAGGACTGGATCCTCGCCCAGCGCCAGAAGGTGCTCGGCAAGGCCAACCTCAACCGCGTGCTGCTGCTTGAAGCGTTGCTGGTGCAATGGGTCGGTTTGCTCGGACGCCGTTAATTTCCGTGGCCGGCGGGTGTATCGTCGGCCAGACACTTTTCGTGACTGAAGTTGTAGATTCCTATGATTGTAGATTCCCACTGCCACCTTGACCGCCTCGACCTGGCCCAGCACGGCGGTTCCCTTGACGCTGCCCTCGACGCCGCACGCCAGCGTGGGGTAGGGCACTTCCTGTGCATCGGCGTCAGCGCGGAGAATGCAGCGGACGTCAAATCCCTGGCCGAGCGTTATGCCGATGTGGATTGCTCGGTGGGCATCCACCCGCTGGACCTCAAGCCCGGTGAAGCCCCGGCACTCGACTGGCTGCTGGGTGAACTCAATCACCCGCGCGTGGTGGCCATTGGCGAAACCGGCCTGGATTACCACTACGAACCCGAAGCCGCCGAGTTGCAGCAGGCTTCGTTCCGCCTGCACCTGCAAGCCGCCCGGCAGACCGGCAAACCGGTGATCGTCCACACCCGTGGCGCCCGTGCCGACACCCTGACCCTGCTGCGCGAAGCGGCATTGCCCCAGGCTGGCGTGTTGCATTGCTTTACCGAAGACTGGGACATGGCCAAGGCGGCGCTGGACCTGGGGTTCTATATTTCGCTGTCGGGTATCGTCACCTTCCGCAACGCCGACGCCCTGCGTGATGTCGCACGCCAGGTGCCCGCCGACCGCCTGCTGGTGGAAACCGATTCCCCGTACCTGGCTCCCATCCCCCATCGCGGCAAGCCGAACCTGCCGGAGTATGTGCGCGACGTGGCGGATTACCTGGCGATGCTGCGCGGTGAGTCCTACGAGCGTTTTGCCGAGCAGACTACCGAAAACTTCAAGCGCCTTTTCCCACTGGCCCACGTCGCTTCTTAACGCGAGGGCCAAATCGCAGGCAAAAAAAACCCGGGTTCTGGGGGGGGAATCCGGGTTAAGACCATTAGGAGTAAAACAAGGGTACGCGGTCCGTTGGTACCCAGGTCGGCGCTTCACTTGGGGGAGATGTCACGCCGACAGTTCAAGTATTGATCAGTATCCGATTCAGTCCAGTCGCGGCTGATCGTTTTTTAAACAGATTTGGAATACGCGCGCTTCGCTTGAGTTCTCATCAGGCCGGTGCACGGGTGCAGTTGTTGCGTATTATTTCTGACTGATATCTATGAAAACGTTGGCGTGCTGAAAGTAAAGTGCATTCCGGGTTCACATAGACATTGCCCAACGACCGTTCAGTCGGGATAATCCCTCGCACCGGGTAAATCGTATCGCCACGTATCCGTGGCCCTGCGCAACCCTCCCTAATCCGACCTTTGCAGACCTCTTCCTCATGCACAAAGAACCCCGTAAGGTCCGTGAGTTTCGCCGCCGTGAGCAGGAAATTCTCGACACCGCACTCAAGCTGTTCCTTGAACAAGGTGAAGACAGCGTCACCGTCGAGATGATCGCGGATGCCGTGGGTATCGGCAAAGGCACGATCTACAAGCACTTCAAGTCCAAGGCCGAGATCTACCTGCGCCTGATGCTCGACTATGAGCGCGACTTGAACGAGTTGCTGCACTCGGCCGATGTCGACAAGGACAAGGAAGCCCTGTCCCGTGCCTACTTCGAGTTCCGCATGCGTGACCCGCAGCGCTATCGCCTGTTCGACCGGCTGGAAGAGAAGGTGGTCAAGGGCCACCAGGTGCCGGAGATGGTCGAGGAACTGCACAAGATCCGCGCCTCGAACTTCGAGCGCCTGACTCTGCTGATCAAGGGGCGCATCAGCGAAGGCAAGCTCGAAGATGTGCCGCCGTATTTCCACTACTGCGCCGCCTGGGCCTTGGTCCACGGTGCCGTGGCGCTGTACCACTCGCCGTTCTGGAGCAACGTACTGGAAGACCAGGAAGGTTTCTTCCAGTTTTTGATGGATATCGGTGTGCGCATGGGCAACAAGCGCAAGCACAGCAGTGAGCAGCCACCGGCAGAAACGCCTGCCACGTAATGATTTGCTGCCACGCGTAGTACCCCAGGAATATACTCAGGCATGGACTCTTGCTAAAAGCTGATTTATCAGTCAGCTTTTAGCGCGCCCGAATCATCCTCTGCCGGAGTGATCCATGATCGTTGATCGTCAAGGCAGGCGTTTTCGCAATTTGCGGATCAGCCTGACCTCAGCCTGCAATTACGCGTGTACCTACTGCGTGCCTAACGGCAAGCGGCTGGTGGCTGCCCAGGACGAACTCTCCGCCGAGGCCATGGCCCGTGGTGTGGAATACCTGATCGAAGCGGCGGGCATCGACCGCCTGCGCATCACCGGCGGCGAGCCGCTGGTCAGCCCCAAGCTGGAAGCGTTCATGGGCGCCGTGGGGGGGATGGGGCTCAGCGATATCAGCCTGACGACCAACGGCCAATTGCTGGCGCGCAAGCTGCCGTTGCTGGTGGAAGCCGGGATCAAGCGCATCAACGTGTCCCTCGATACACTCGACGCAGATGCCTTCCGCAGCATTGCCCGTGGTGGCGACCTGGCCACTGTGCTCGACGGCATGGACCAGGCCCGCGCTGCCGGCATCAAGATCAAGGTCAATATGGTGCCGTTACGCGGCCAGAACCTCGACCAGGTCATGCCGCTGCTCGACTATTGCCTGGAGCGTGGCTACGAGCTGCGCTTTATCGAGTTGATGCGCATGGGCCACCTGGCCAAGGACTCCAACGCGTTCCTGCAGCAGTTTGTCAGCCTGCAACAACTGCTGGGTTTGATCGGTGAGCAGCATGAATACCTGCAAGCCAATGCGCCTGTGGATGCCACTGCCGTACGCTACGAAATCCCCGGTAAAGGCTTCTTTGGTGTGATCGCCAACGAAAGCGTACCGTTCTGCCGCACCTGCTCACGGTTGCGCTTGTCGTCCACGGGTTGGTTGCATGGCTGCCTGTCGTCGAGTAACCGTCACTACGTCGGCGACCTGCTGGACAAGCCGCGCCATCAAGCACTCCCGGCCTTGCAGGGGCTGTTGATGAAGGCGTTGGGTGACAAGCAGGAGGTGGCTTTTTCTGGCGGCGCCACCATCATGAAAATCATCGGCGGCTAACCAACCCGCCAAGCCAGCACACAACCAACTGTGGGAAGGGGCAAGCTCCTCCCACATTTGTTATAGGTTGCTGCCAAATGGCGCAAAACCTGCATCACACGCCCATTCGCCGGTTTTCCGTCACCGGCTTCTGGAGGATTAGGATGCGTAGTGTGGTTTTGTTGCTGGCGTCGTTGACGCTGAGTGGCTGCATGACCGTCAGCGATATGGCCGAAGGCACCCGCTATCAGATGAGCGACGCCGGTTTGCTGGACCACAGCGATACCCGCCGTACCGCCTCGGTACGCATACAGCCGGACTCCTTTGTCTTTATCGCCCAGGGCGCCTTTGTGCCGCCGGGCAGTGCCTACCCGCGGCCGAACGTGGTGGCCGAAGAAGCCTTCAATGGCTTTGTCGAGTACTTCCCCATGGTGCGCCGCGCCCGTCAGCCTGAAGGCCTGGAGCAGGCCATGGCCGAAGCCCGTGCGGCGGGGGCTCACTACCTGCTGTACTGCCGTTTCGCTAAGGCGGATGACCGCATCGGCAACGCGGATGAATGGGCCGACCAGGAAGCCCTCGACCGCGTCGGCCTGGACAGCGGCGTCATCCAGATCATGTTGATCGAGACCAGCACCCAGTATTTGATTGATACTGCACGTATACGCAGTCGTGGCGGTTTACTGACGTTTCACGACAACAAGCCAGAAGATCTGATTGCCCGCCCCCTGGCGCAGTACGCCCGCGGCCTGTTGGGGATGAGCAATCCATAAGACCCAGGAGAACCCCATGACCGATTCCGCCAAGGCCAACGACCTGTTGGCCCAGTTGCCCAAGGGCAAGGGGCCGGCCCCGGTGCACCTGTGGAACCCGGACTTCTGCGGCCAGATCGACATGCGCATAGCCCGTGATGGCACCTGGTTCTATCAAGGTACGCCGATCGGGCGCAAGCCGATGGTCAAGCTGTTCTCCAACATCATCCGTCGTGATGGCGATGATTACTTTCTGATTACCCCCGTGGAAAAAGTCGGCATCACCGTCGATGATGCACCGTTTGTCGCCATTACCCTGGAAGTCGAAGGGCAGGGCGAAAGCCAGGTGCTTCGCTTCACCACCAACGTCGATGACCAGGTCGAAGCCGGCCTCGAACACCCGCTGCGGGTGGTGATCGATCCTGTGACCCAGGAGCCTGCACCCTATCTGCGAGTGCGCAGCAACCTCGAAGCCCTGGTGCACCGCAATGCGTTCTACCAGTTGGTGGAGTTGGCAGTGAGCCGTCCGATCAACGGTCAGAACTGGCTGGGCGTCTGGAGCGCAGGGGAGTTTTTCCCTATTGGCCTGGAGCCCTGAAGCCGGTTTTATCATCTCCCTGAAATAATTCGCTTGCTGCACATGGGCGCTTTGCGTTATCAATTTGTACATGATTAGACATGTTCGATTTGATAAGAAAAAACGCGTCGTCGACGAGCTCATCCGCCGTATCGAGGGTGGGGTGATGGCCGACGGTTTCCTGCTGCCGGGCGAGCACCAATTGGCCGAGGAGTTCGCGGTCAGCCGCGGCACCCTGCGCGAGGCCCTGGCCGAACTCAAGCGGCGCAACTACATCGCGACCCAGAGCGGCGTCGGCTCCATCGTGACCTTTGACGGCATGGTGCTCGACCAGCGCAGTGGCTGGGCCCAGGCCCTGGCGGACACCGGTGCGAAGGTCAACACCGATATCCTGCGCCTGGAAGCGGTGACCCGCCCGGACCTGCTCAGCCGTTTCGGCAGCGACCAATTTATTGCCCTCGACCGCCGCCGTCGCACTACCGATGGCACTGCCGTGTCCCTGGAACGCTCGCTGATGCCCGCTTCCGGAGGCCTGGAGGGCCTGCCAAGAGTAGGCCTGATCGATAATTCCCTGACCATCACCCTGGCCGCCTACGGATATGTCGGCGCCGAAGGGGACCAATGGATCGGTGCCGAGCCCCTCAGCGATGAAGATGCCGAGTTGCTTGGCCGCCCAGCCGGCACGGTGTTCCTCAAGGCTTCGCGTACCACCTACGACCGTCGCGAACGTTTCATGGAGTATGTCGAAAGCTTGCTCGACCCTCTGCACTTTCGCCTGCACCTGCAATTTGGAAACTCGAAATGACCCCGCTCAATCGCGCCCTCGGCGCGTTCTACGGCCTGGCCTTGGGCGATGCCCTGGGCATGCCGACCCAGTCCTTGAGCCGCGAACAGGTGCGTGCGCGTTTCGGTGCCATCACCGGCCTGGAAAACGCCGATGCCGACCAGCCCATCGCACCGAACATGCCCGCCGGCTCCATCACCGATGACACCGAACAGGCCATCCTGGTGGGCGAGTTGCTGGTGGAAGGCCGAGGCAAGATCGAACCCACTGTGCTTGCCGAGCGCCTGATCGACTGGGAAGCGGTGATGCGTGCCAAGGGCTCGCAGGATTTGCTCGGCCCCTCCACCAAGCGTGCGATCGACATGATCCTCGCCGGCCACACCCCGGAAGAATCCGGCCGCTACGGCACCACCAACGGCGCCGCGATGCGCATCACGCCAGTGGGGATTGCCGCCGATGTCAGCGACCCGGCGCAGTTTATCCAGGCGGTGATCCAGGCCTGCCAGGTCACCCACAACACCACCCTGGGTATTTCCAGCGCGGCGGCGGTGGCGGCGGTGGTGTCGGCCGGCATCAACGGCGTGGACCTGGGCGAAGCGTTGAACATCGGCACCCAGGTTGCCCAGCAGGCCGAAGGCCATGGTCACTGGATCGCTGGTGGGCGGATTTCCACGCGCATCAGCTGGGCGCGGACCTTGAGCGTCGGCAGCGGTGACAAGGCCCTGTTCGCCGACCTGTTGTACGAATTGATCGGCACCTCCGTCGCGTCCCAGGAGTCGGTGGTGGTGTCGTTCGCCCTGGCCCAGCAAGTGGCGGTGGGCGAAATGAATGCCTTCGAGGCGTTGTGCCTGGCGGCCAGCCTTGGCGGCGACACTGACACCATCGCGGCGATTCTCGGCGCCATGCTCGGTGCGTGCCTGGGCATGCAGTGCTGGCCCGAGGCGATGATCGAACAGGTCAAGCAGGTCAATGGCCTGGATCTGCAATCGCTGGTTCAAGAGCTGTTGAAAATGCGCTGAGTCAGGACGACCGGAAGATTCGCTTTGTATACCTGCCACAACCACAACAATACAGGCACCTGGAGCACCCCCTCATGAGCAGTACATCTTCCGGTCAAAGCGCCGGGCAATTGGAAACACGCGGCATCGAACCGGTCCCGGAAGGCGAGTGCAACGGCCACCCGCTGCAACTGTTCTGGGTGTGGTTCGCGGCCAATATCAGCATCCTCGGCTTGCCGCTCGGCGCCACGCTGGTCGCGTTTCGCGGCCTGGCGATCTGGCAGGCCATCATCGTGGCGATCCTCGGCGCCGCCGGCTCCTTTGCGGTGGTCGGCATCATCTCCATTGCCGGCCGTCGCGGCCGTGCGCCCAGCCTGACGCTGTCCCGCGCCATCTTCGGTGTGCGCGGCAATATCGGCCCGACCCTGGTGTCGCTGATGTCGCGCCTGGGCTGGGAAACCGTCAACACCACCACGGCGGCCTTTGTGCTGCTGTCGTTGTGCTCGATCCTGTTCGGCTCGCCGGTCGAAGCCAAAAGCGCACCGGTGCTCACCCTGGTCTTTATCGCCATCTTCGTGCTGCTGACCTTGTCGGTATCCGGGCTGGGCCACGCCACCTTGCTGGTGATCCAGAAGTGGGCCACCTACGTGTTCGGCGCGTTGAACATCCTGGTCGGCGGCTTTCTCTGCGCCACGATCGACTGGAGCGCGGTGTTCAACGCTACCCCGGCACCGTTGAGCGCGATGATCATCGGCATCGGCACCATGGCCGCCGGCACGGGTATCGGCTGGGCCAACGCCGGCGCGGACATGTCGCGCTACCAGCACCGCAGCGTCAAGGCGGTGCGCCTGGTGGCGTCGGCAGCATTCGGTGCGGGCATTCCGCTGGTGCTGTTGATCACCCTCGGCGGCCTGTTGTCGGTGGGCAACAACGACCTGGCTTCGGCCACCGACCCGATCGTCGCGATCCGCGACATGCTGCCGACCTGGATGGCCGTGCCATACCTGATCACCGCGTTCGGTGGGTTGCTGCTGTCCAACAACCTGTCGGTGTACTCGGCGGGCCTCACCACGCTGACCCTCGGTTTGAAGGTCAAGCGCGTGCATGCGGTGATCGTCGACATCGTGGCGATCTTCGCCGGCTCCATCTACTTCATGCTGATCGCCGACAGTTTCTACGGCCCGTTCATCACGTTCATCTCTTTGCTGGCGGTGCCGATCACGGCATGGGTCGGCATCTTTGTGGTCGACCTGATCCACCGTCACTACTACAGCGCCAAGGACCTGCTGGACGTGAGCCCAAGCAGCGCCTACTGGTATCGCGGCGGTGTGGAGTGGCGTGCCTTCGGTGCCTGGGCCGTGGCGATCGTGCTGGGCTTCAGCTTCACCACCATCGGCACCACCGCCGAGAACATCTGGTTCGCCGGGCCTTTGTCCGACTCCTGGCTGGGCCACAACGGCCTGGGCTGGATCGTCACCTTCCTGGTGGCCGGCGGGATTTATGCGGTGCTGGGCGGTGCGGCTGACCGTCGCCCGGCTTTAGTCGAGAGCCCTAATGTCTAGATTGCTGCACACCGGCCAGGTCATCGTCGACCTGGTCATGGCCCTCGATACCTTGCCCGCAACCGGCGGCGACGTGCTGGCGCAATCGGCCAGTTTCGAAGCCGGCGGTGGCTTCAATGTGATGGCGGCTGCGCGGCGCAATGGGTTGGCGGTGGTCTACCTGGGCCGTCACGGCAACGGGCGTTTCGGCGAGCTGGCGCGTGCGGCGATGCAGGCGGAAGGTGTCGAGATCGCCCAAGCGGCCAGCACGGATAAAGATACCGGTTTGTGTGTATCGCTGACCGAGGCCACCACCGAGCGCACGTTCATTTCCCATATCGGTGCTGAAGGCGAGTTGAGCGCCGACGACTTGGCGCGGGTGGTTCCACAGGCGGACGATTATGTGTATGTGAGTGGCTACAGCCTGTTGCTGGAAGGCAAGGCTCAGGCTCTGCTCGACTGGTTACTGGCCCTGCCTCGTGATATCCAGGTGGTGTTCGACCCGGGGCCGTTGGTGAAGGCACCGGATTCGGCGCTGATGGTGGCGCTGTTGCCGCGTATCGATATCTGGACCAGTAACGGCCCTGAAGCACTGGCATTTACCGGGGCGGAAACGGTTGCAGAGGCGCTGGTCGACCTGAATCGTCATCTGCCCGGCGACGCCTTACTGGTGGTGCGGGATGGGCCGAATGGCTGCTGGGTGAGCCGCAATGGCCAGCCGGAGCATGTGCCGGGGTTCAAGGTGACGGCGGTGGACAGCAATGGCGCAGGTGATGCCCACGCCGGGGTGTTTATTGCAGGGTTGGCCGATGGCCTGGCACCTGCCCAGGCAGCGCGCCGGGCGAACGCAGCAGCAGCGCTGGCCGTGACACGCTGGGGGCCGGCTACATCGCCTGGCAGCGCAGAAGTCGACGCCTTGCTCCGGGAATAGGGGGGGCAAAAAATGTGGAGGGGGCAAGCCCCCTCCACATTTGAGGCTACTGGCTCGTTTCAGACTCCAGCTTGCGCGCCTCATCCACACCCGACGCCGTCAGCTTGATCGGCAGGTTCAACGCATATTCACCGGCGGCGTCTGTGGTCACATGCCCATCCTTGATCAGGCCGCGATCCTGCAGGAATGCCAACGCACTGGCGACGACTTTTTCTCCGCGGTAGTTATCCAACACCTCCTTGCCCAGCCCTTGAGGGTGAGCGTGCAGCAGGCGGGTCAGGACTTCTTTTTCAAGGTCTTTGTCGACGTTCATGCGTACCTCTTCACTGGGAAATGATCGGGTGTTCGTCAGGCGTTGGTTGGATCAGGGCGCAGGTTGTTTCGGAGCGCCGGGCAGGTTCGAGTCATCGCCCTTATTGATCTTGGGTTCATTGACCGATGGACCCATTTTGCCGTTGCCGACGGCGGCTGGCGCCTGGCGTTGAGTGTCATGACCCTGGGTGTGCGGGTCGGCGGCATTGGTATTGTCAATGACTGCGCCGCCATTGGTGTCCAGGCCGGTGCCCATGGATTTCTGGGACTCGGTGGTGGCGTCCGGATTGGTCGGGCCGGTAGAGGAGGTGGCTGCAAAACCGCTCAGCGAAACCGAAGACAACAGGCCAGCCAGGGCGAGGGCAGCAAACTTGGAATGCTTCATGAGGGTGTCTCCATATGATGAATGTCCTTACCCTCTATTGGTCCGCCGGTGTTCTGCGTTCGTGCCTTGATGGCGACGAACGGTCTTGTGTCACCTGTAAGATTTTGTGTGCCAGTGACCACGAAAATGCGCTGCAACTCGTCACGAAAGCGCCTTAGTATGTGTGCTTTGAAATTGCCAAGGCTCACCCATGACCATCGAGATTCGCCCCGCCGTGCCCAGCGATGCTGCGCAGATCCTGACTTTCATCACCGAGCTTGCCGAGTATGAGAAGGCCCGGCATGAAGTGATCGCCAGTGTGGTGGACATCGAGCGCAGCCTGTTCAGCGAAGGGGCGACCGCCCATGGCCTGATCTGTTTGCGCGATGGCTTGCCGATTGGTTTTGCGGTGTTCTTTTTCAGCTATTCCACATGGCTGGGCAGCAACTGCCTGTACCTGGAAGACCTGTACATCAACCCGGAGCAACGCGGTGGCGGCGCAGGCAAGAAGCTCTTGCGCCACCTGGCGAAGATCGCGTTCGACAACGGTTGCGGTCGCTTCGAGTGGAGCGTGCTGGACTGGAACGAACCGGCGATTGCCTTCTATAAATCCATCGGCGCCCAGCCGCAGGAAGAGTGGGTGCGTTACCGAATGGAAGGCGATGCGCTGCGTGATTTCGCCTTGGGCTAGCTGAAAATCAAAATGTGGGAGGGGCTTGCCTACTCCCACATTTTTTTGTGCTTTGCTCACTATATGGGATGCAAATTTATATATTGAGATGTTTCAAAAGATGGGTTTATAGTCGGCTGCATCAGCACTCACTACCAAAAATAAAACAGGTGAAGCGATGCAGGCACAACCGTTGTCACTCCCCGCCGTGCCCGAGCCCATCTACGGCGAGCGGCTCAAAGGCAAAGTGGTGATCATCACCGGTGCCGCCCAGGGCATTGGCGAGGCGATCGTCGCGTGTTTCCAGGCGCAGCAGGCGAAGCTGGTCATCGCCGATATCCAGGGTGAAAAGGTCGAGAACGTCGCGACCCACTGGCGTGAACGTGGCGCCGAGATCTACGCGCAACCCGTCGATATCACGTCCAGGGAGCAATGGCAGGCACTGGTCAATGTGGCCATCGAGCGCTTCGGCCGGGTGGATGTGCTGGTCAATTGCGCCGGGGTCAATGTGTTCCGCGACCCGCTGGAGATGACCGATGAAGACTGGCGCCGCTGCTTCGCCATCGACCTCGACGGCGCCTGGTACGGCTGCCGCACGGTGCTGCCGCACATGATCGAGCAGGGCATCGGCAGCATCATCAACATTGCCTCCACCCATTCCAGCCACATCATCCCCGGCTGCTTCCCCTATCCCGTGGCCAAGCATGGCCTGCTTGGCCTGACCCGCGCCCTCGGCATCGAATACGCGCCCAAAGGCATCCGTGTGAATGCCATCGCGCCGGGCTACATCGAAACCCAACTCAATGTCGACTACTGGAACGGTTTCCCCGACCCCCACGCCGAGCGCCAGCGTGCGTTCGACCTGCACCCGCCCAAGCGCATCGGCCAGCCGATCGAGGTGGCGATGACTGCGCTGTTTCTGGCGACCGACGAGGCGCCTTTTATCAACGCCACCTGCCTGATGATCGATGGCGGGCGGTCTGTGATGTACCACGACTAACGCGTTTTCCAATAACAAGAAAGAGGTGGTTCATGTTCAAGAAGACTCTAGGCACCCTCGCGCTCGCCCTTGCCTTCAGTGGCTTTGCATCGGCCGAAGAAGTGAAGATCGGCTTCCTGGTCAAGCAGGCCGAAGAACCCTGGTTCCAGACCGAATGGGCCTTCGCCGAAAAAGCCGGCAAAGAACACGGCTTTACCGTGATCAAGATCGCCGTGCCCGATGGCGAGAAGACCCTATCGGCCATCGACAGCCTGGCCGCCAACGGTGCCAAGGGCTTTGTGATCTGTCCGCCGGACGTGTCCCTCGGCCCGGCCATCGTGGCCAAGGCCAAGGTCAATGGCTTGAAAGTCATGGCTGTGGATGACCGCTTTGTCGACGCCAAGGGCAACTTCATGGAAGACGTGCCGTACCTGGGCATGGCGGCCTTTGAAGTGGGCCAGAAGCAGGGCACCGCGATGGCGGAGGAGGCGAAAAAACGCGGCTGGGATTGGAAGGACACCTACGCGGTGATCAACACCTATAACGAACTCGACACCGGCAAGAAGCGCACCGATGGTTCGATCAAATCCCTGGAAGACGCCGGCCTATCCAAAGACCATATCCTGACCGCCGCACTCAAGACCCTCGACGTTCCCGGCAGCATGGACGCGACCAACTCGGCCTTGGTCAAACTGCCTGCAGGCGCGAAAAACCTGATCATCGGCGGCATGAACGACAACACCGTGCTGGGCGGCGTACGCGCCACCGAAAGCGCCGGCTTCAAGGCGGCCAACGTGATCGGCATCGGCATCAATGGCACCGACGCCATCGGCGAGTTGAAAAAGGCTGAAAGCGGTTTCTTCGGCTCCATGCTGCCCAGCCCGCATATCGAGGGTTACAACACCGCGCTGGCGATGTACGAGTGGGTCACCACCGGCAAGGAGCCTGCGAAATACACGGCGATGGACGAAGTGACGCTGATCACCCGCGCCAACTTCCAGGCAGAGCTGACCAAGATCGGGCTGTGGAAATGACCGGCGCGGCCTTGCGTTTCAACGGCATCGGCAAGGAGTTTCCCGGTGTGAAAGCCCTGGCGCAGATCAGCTTTGAAGCGCGGCCGCGCGAGGTGCATGCGTTGATGGGCGAGAACGGTGCGGGCAAGTCGACGCTGCTGAAAATCCTTGGCGGCGCCTACCTGCCCAGCAGCGGCTCACTGCAGATCGGCGCGCAGACCATGGCCTTCCGAAACGCCGCCGACAGCATTGCCAGCGGCGTGGCGGTGATCCACCAGGAGCTGCACCTGGTGCCGGAAATGACGGTGGCCGAGAACCTGTTCCTTGGGCATTTGCCGACGCGCTTCGGGGTGGTCAACCGCAGCCGGTTGCGCAAGCAAGCGTTGGCCTGCCTCAAGGGGCTGGCGGATGAAATCGATCCGGATGAGAAGCTCGGCCGGCTTTCCCTTGGGCAACGCCAACTGGTGGAAATCGCCAAGGCGCTGTCCCGTGGCGCCCATGTGATTGCCTTTGACGAACCCACCAGCAGCCTGTCGGCGCGGGAGATCGACCGCCTGATGGCGATCATCACGCGCCTGCGTGACGAAGGCAAAGTGGTGCTCTACGTGTCCCACCGCATGGAAGAAGTGTTCCGCATCTGCAACGCCGTCACGGTGTTCAAGGACGGTCGCTACGTGCGTACTTTCGATGACATGAGCACGCTGACCCACGATCAATTGGTGACGTGCATGGTGGGTCGCGATATCCAGGACATTTACGACTACCGCCCGCGTGAACAGGGCGAGGTGGCGCTGAAGGTCGAGGGCTTGCTTGGCCCGGGCCTGCGTGAGCCGGTCAGCCTTCAGGTACACAAGGGCGAGATTCTCGGCCTGTTCGGCCTGGTCGGGGCAGGGCGCACTGAGCTGTTTCGGCTGCTGAGTGGTTTGACCCGCAGCACCGCAGGACGCCTGGAACTCTGTGGGCAACCACTGCAGCTGCATTCACCCCGCGATGCCATCGCCGCCGGGGTGCTGCTGTGCCCGGAGGACCGCAAGAAGGAAGGCATCATTCCGCTATCCAGCGTCGCCGAGAACATCAATATCAGTGCGCGTGGCGCCCATTCTGCGTTCGGCTGGCTGCTGCGCGACGGTTGGGAAAAGGCCAACGCCGACCGGCAAATCAAAAGCATGAAGGTCAAGACGCCGAACGCCGAACAGAAAATCATGTACCTGTCCGGTGGCAATCAGCAGAAGGCCATTCTCGGCCGATGGCTGTCGATGCCGATGAAAGTGCTGCTGCTGGATGAGCCAACGCGAGGCATCGATATCGGCGCCAAGTCGGAGATCTACCAGATTATCCATAACCTGGCGGCCAGCGGCATTGCGGTGATTGTGGTGTCCAGCGACCTGATGGAAGTGATGGGGATTTCCGACCGTATCCTGGTGATGAGCGAAGGCGCCCTGACCGGCGAACTCACCCGCGACCAGGCGGATGAAGCACGGCTGTTGCAACTGGCTCTCCCGCGTTCGCGGGCTTGAAGAATTCGAGGTGAATGATGTCCGAGGTAAAAACTGCAAAGGGCTTCTGGCCGGGTTTCAACCAGCGCAAATTCCTCGATGACTGGGTGATGCTGCTCGCCGCGTTGAGCATCTTTGTGCTCAGCGCGTTGTTTATCGACAACTTCCTTTCACCGCTGAACATGCGTGGGCTGGGCCTGGCGATTTCCACCGTAGGCATTGCCGCGTGCACCATGTTGTTCTGCCTGGCCTCCGGGCATTTCGACTTGTCGGTGGGCTCGGTGATTGCGTGTGCCGGCGTGGTCGCGGGCATCGTGATCCGCGACACTGACAGCGTGGTGCTCGGTGTCGCGGCAGCGTTGGCCATGGGCCTGGTGGTGGGACTGATCAACGGCATCGTCATCGCCAAGCTGCGCATTAATGCATTGATCGCGACGTTGGCGACCATGCAGATCGTGCGCGGCCTGGCCTACATCTTCTCCAACGGCAAAGCGGTGGGGGTGATGGATGAGGGCTTCTTCGTGTTCGGCAACGGCCAGCTGATGGGCGTGCCGGTGCCGATCATCATCACCGTGCTGTGCTTTGTGTTCTTCGGCTGGCTGCTCAACTACACCACCTACGGGCGCAACACCATGGCCATCGGTGGTAACCAGGAAGCGGCATTGCTGGCCGGGGTGAACGTCGATCGCACCAAGATCATCATCTTTGCCGTGCACGGGTTGATCGGCGCCCTGGCCGGGGTGATCCTCGCCTCGCGCATGACCTCGGGCCAGCCGATGATTGGGCAAGGGTTCGAGCTGACCGTGATCTCGGCGTGTGTATTGGGCGGGGTGTCATTGAGTGGCGGCATCGGCATGATCCGCCATGTGATTGCCGGGGTGTTGATTTTGGCGATCATCGAGAATGCGATGAACCTGAAGAACATCGACACCTTCTACCAGTACGTCATCCGTGGTTCGATCCTGTTGCTGGCGGTCATCATCGACCGCATGAAACAGCGTTGATCCCGAGCCCTATGAAGATTCGAATGTGGGAGGGGGCTTGCCCCCGATAGCGGTGGGTCAGTGGATACCTGTTTTTCTGATGTGCCGCCATCGGAGGCAAGCCCCCTCCCACATTAGGATCGCCACTGTATTGAGGGTCGGTATTTGCCATAATGCCCCCGCTTTCACACTAATAGGCCCGATATGCAGGAAAACGCCCACATCCCCGTCAAAGATACCGCCCCCACTGGCACCCAGACCCTGTTGCGCGGCCTGGGCGTGGTGCAGGCCGTGGCGGCGGGTGCGCGGGATCTGAAAGAGATCGCCAAGCGCATCGGCACCACTCGCAGCACCACTCACCGCCTGGCCAGTTGCCTGGTGGAGGAGCGTTACCTGCGCGTGGTGCCGCAAGTGGGTTACCTGTTGGGGCCGAAGTTGATCGAACTGGGGTTCCAGGCGCGCGAAGAGCTGCCACTGGTGACCCTGGCCATTCCGTATCTGGATGAGCTGTCGGCGCTGACCGGTGACACCATCCACCTGGCCATCCGTGAATACGACGATGTGCTCTACCTGCACAAGAACCCCGGCCGCAATGGCCCGGAAATGCGCTCGCGGGTCGGCCACCGCATGCCGCTGGCGCGGACCGGGATCGGCAAGGCATTGCTGCTGGATGACACGGTGGAGGAGTGGCAGCGCCTGTACGACGTCAGCCTGCCGGCGGGTGGGAAAAGCCTGCAATGGCCGCAGCACCCGGAACAATCCTGGGCGCAGTTCGAGCAGCGCATGCGTGAATACGTGGTGGGTGGGTATGCGTTCGACCTGGAAGACAACGAACCGTCGATCCGCTGCGTAGCGGCACCGGTGCGCGATGCCAGCCGGCGCATCGTCGCCGGCATCAGCATCGCCAGTACCGTGCCCTACATGCCGCTGGAGAAAATGGCCGAGCTGATCCCCGTGGTCAAACAGGTCGCAGCCCGGCTGTCGGCGGAGTTGGGCGCTAAGGCCTGATCAGGCCTTCAAGGTCGCCATGTCGATGACAAAACGGTACTTCACATCGCCGGCGATCATGCGGCTGTAGGCTTCGTTGATATGTCGGATGTCGAGCATTTCGATGTCGCAGGTGATGTTGTGCTCGGCGCAGAAATCCAGGACTTCCTGGGTTTCGGCAATGCCACCGATCAAGGAACCGGCCAGCACTTTACGGCCCAGCACCAGCTTGGCGGCGTTGACGGGCGGGTCGACCGGTTCGATCAGACCCACCAGGATATGCACGCCGTCAAAGCGCAGCACGTCGAGGTAAGGGTTCAGGTCGTGCTGCACCGGGATGGTGTCCAGCAGGAAGTCGAAACTGCCGGCGGCGGCGTTCATCTGCTCGGTATCGGTGGACACGATCACATGGTCGGCCCCCTGGCGACGACCTTCCTCAGCCTTGCTCGCCGAGCGGGTGAACAATGTCACTTCCGCACCCATCGCCTTGGCGAACTTGATGCCCATATGGCCCAGGCCACCCATGCCCAGCACGCCGACCTTATCGCCGGCCTTTACGCCGTAGTGCTTGAGCGGCGAGTAAGTGGTGATGCCGGCGCACAGGATCGGTGCCGCGCTGGCCAGGTCGAGCTTGGCCGGGATCTTCACCACGAAGTGTTCGCTGACCACGATGCTGTCCGAGTAACCGCCCATGGTGTTGCTGCCGTCTACGCGGTCCGGGGTGGCGTAGGTCATGGTCGGGCCTTCGAGGCAGTATTGCTCAAGGTCCGATTTGCAGGCGTCGCAGTGACGGCACGAGTCGACCATGCAGCCGACGCCGACCAGGTCGCCGACTTGGTGCGCGGTGACATTGGCACCAACGGCAGTGACCTTGCCGACAATCTCGTGGCCCGGCATCAGCGGGTATACGGCGATGCCCCATTCGTTGCGAGCCTGGTGGATGTCGGAGTGGCAGACGCCGCAGTAGAGGATCTCGATGGCCACGTCATCGGCGCGCGGGCTGCGGCGCTGGAAGGACATGGGGGCGAGGGGAGTGGTGGCCGACTGGGCGGCATAACCGATGGCGGTATACATGGGGAAACCTCGCAAAAGCCTGGACTGTAGAGGTGGCGCATTCTGCGCGCCGACCCTGGGAGCGAACATGGCAAATGCTCCGAGTCTCATGCCTATTCGTCCGGGAGTGCCCCTGGTTTGGATCCATTGGCCGCCAGACCTGCGATGATGTTCTCATCCCTTATTCGCGAAGTTTTTTGCCATGTTGTTGACCCGCCATCTCGATGCCAACGCCACCTTGGTTGCCTTGATTGAGGGGCTTACGCCCTGCGACGGTTTCTCCCCGACCCACCTGCCCGGTGTGCAAGTGCTGCGCGCCAGTTGTGACGTGGCACGCGGGCCGCAGATCTATGAGCCAAGCCTGATGTTCGTGGCCCAAGGCAGCAAAGTCGCCTACCTGGGGCCGCGCACGCTGGAGTATGGCGCCGGGCATTACCTGATCCAGGCCATGCCGGTGCCGTTCGAGTGCGAGACGTTTGCCATGGGCTCCGATGCGCCGTTGTATGGCGTCACGGTGGGCATTGACCGCGTGGTCTTGGGCGAATTGGTGATGGCCATGGGCATTCAGGCCGGGCCGCCGCCCACGGCGCAGACGCTGGAGTCGATGAGTTCGGTGATGCTCGATGATGCGATGCGCGGTGCCGTCGAACGGCTATTGGAGTGTCTGCACGATCCGCTGGAAAGCCGGATCATGGGGCCGGCGCGGGTCCGGGAAGTGTTGTTCACCGCTTTACGAGGTCCGCAAGCGGATGTATTGCGGGCGCTGGTGGAACAGCAGGGGCAGTTTTCGCGCATCGCCACGTCGTTGAATCACCTGCATGCCCATTACGCCGAGCCGCTGAATATCGAGACGCTGGCGGGGTATGCGCACATGAGTGCGTCGACCTTTCATGAGCACTTCAAGCGCTGCACGTTGTTGTCGCCGGTGCAGTACCTGAAGCGTTTGCGTCTGCTCAAGGCCCAGCAGTTGCTGCTGGTGGACGGCATGGGCGTGGCGCAGGCGGCGCATAGCGTGGGGTATCAGAGTACGTCGCAGTTCAGTCGGGAATATAAACGCTATTTCCTGCGTAATCCCGGCGAAGAGCGCGCAGCATAAAAAAGGCTCCCATTTGGGAGCCTTTTTGTTCGAGCTGCGAGCTTACATATTCGGGTAAGTCGGCCCACCCGCGCCTTCCGGCGTAACCCAGGTGATGTTCTGCGAAGGGTCCTTGATGTCACAGGTCTTGCAGTGCACGCAGTTCTGGGCGTTGATCTGGAAGCGCTTCTCGCCGTCTTCCTGGGTGATCACTTCATACACGCCGGCCGGGCAGTAGCGCTGCGCCGGTTCATCGTAGAGCGGCAGGTTGGTGCCGATCGGGATGCTCGCGTCTTTCAACTTCAAGTGGCACGGCTGTTCTTCTTCATGGTTGGTACCGGAGATGAACACCGAGCTCAGCTTGTCGAAGCTCAGCTTGCCGTCGGGTTTCGGGTAGTCGATCTTCTTGCTGTCCTTGGCCAGCTTGAGGCAGGCGTAGTCCGGCTTGGTGTCGTGCAGGGTGAACGGCATCTTGCCGCCCAGGATGTTCTGGTCGAACCAGTTGAAACCGGCACCGATGATCGGGCCGAACTTGTGCATCGCCGGGCCGAAGTTGCGGCTGGCGAACAGTTCTTCGTAGAGCCAGCTGGACTTGAAGCTGTCGACGTAAGCGGTCAGTTCATCACCGCCTTCGGATTCGGCAAACAGGCGGTCGGCCACGGCGTCGGCGGCAAGCATGCCGGACTTCATCGCGGTGTGGCTGCCCTTGATCTTGGCGAAGTTCAGAGTGCCGAGGTCGCAACCGATCAGCGCGCCGCCCTTGAAGACCATCTTCGGCAGCGAGTTCAGGCCGCCTTTGCAGATGGCACGGGCGCCGTAGCTGATGCGCTTGCCGCCTTCGAGGTACTGGGCCAGCACCGGATGGTGCTTGAGGCGCTGGAACTCATCGAACGGCGACAGGAAGGTGTTGCTGTAGGACAGGTCGACGATCAGGCCGACCACCACCTGGTTGTTTTCCAGGTGATAGAGGAACGAGCCGCCGGTGTTCTCGGCGCTCATGATGTCCAGCGGCCAGCCGGCGGTGTGCACCACCAGGCCAGGCTGGTGCCTGGCCGGGTCGATTTCCCAGATTTCCTTGAGGCCGATGCCGTAGTGCTGGGCGTCGGCGTCGCTGTCCAGGTTGAAGCGCTGGATCAGTTGCTTGCCGATGTGGCCACGGCAACCTTCGGCGAACAGCGTGTACTTGCCACGCAGCTCCATGCCTGGGGTGTAGACGCCTTCCTTTGGGTTGCCCTCGCGGTCGACGCCGAGGTCACCGGTGATGATGCCGCGCACCACGCCGTTTTCGTCGAACAGCGCTTCCTGGGCGGCGAAGCCTGGGTAGACTTCCACGCCCAGGTTCTCGGCCTGCTGGGCCAGCCAGCGGCACAGGTTGCCCAGGGAAATGATGTAGTTGCCTTCGTTGTGCATGGTCTTGGGCACAAAGAAGTCAGGGACCTTGGTGGAGGCTTCGGGGCTGCGCAGTACATAGATGTCATCGCGCACCACCGGAGTGTTGAGCGGCGCACCGAGTGCTTTCCAGTCCGGGAACAGTTCGTTCAGGGCGCGGGGTTCGAACACGGCACCGGAGAGGATATGCGCGCCGACTTCGGAGCCTTTCTCGACCACGCAGACGCTGATTTCCTTACCGGCTTCGGCGGCCTTCTGCTTCAGGCGGCAGGCGGCAGACAGTCCCGCCGGGCCAGCGCCGACGATGACCACGTCGAATTCCATGTATTCGCGTTCCACAGGCTATCTCCTACTCAAGGCTCAACAGGCTTTTTTTTCTAATGGTGGAGGTTCGGTGTTGTCTTGCTGCAACGGCAAGACCCACCTTTCTCTCTAGGTGGCGCATTATATCTACACCACTGGCAGCGTCCAATACAAACGTTTGTTTGAATTGCCCGCAGGCTAGATAAATCACAGTGGTGCGGCTTATGACTGGCTATTTTGCCGTATTGACCAGAATAGGCGTTCCGGTCAATATACGGTCGGTTTTGCGCTTACCGTAGGCAGACAGCAGGTTTCAAGAGCACGTCCAAAAGCAAGACAGGTGACGCGTGCCCAACCATTGGCGCGCAGTTTACACGCTGCGATAAAGAATGACCTCTCAGTCACCCCTGACGAACGGTCATCATTTCCCGTGAGCAAGGTCGCCGCCTGCGTTTTTGGAGGTGCCCTTGTGTGCCGATGAGCATCAACCGCCAGGTTCGCCTAGGCGACTTTCTTTTCACCGGAGAGTAACGAGGAATCCATGAAGGTTCTTGTAGCTGTCAAACGCGTTGTCGATTACAACGTGAAAGTTCGCGTCAAGGCGGACAATTCCGGCGTCGACCTCGCTAACGTCAAGATGTCGATGAACCCGTTCTGCGAAATCGCCGTGGAAGAAGCCGTACGCCTGAAAGAGAAAGGCGTGGCGACTGAAATCGTCGTGGTTTCCATCGGTCCTGCCACTGCTCAAGAGCAGCTGCGTACCGCCCTGGCACTGGGCGCCGACCGAGCCATCCTGGTCGAGTCCGCTGAAGAGCTGACCTCCCTCGCCGTGGCCAAGCTGCTCAAAGCCGTTGTCGACAAGGAACAGCCTCAGCTGGTTATCCTCGGCAAACAGGCCATCGACAGCGACAACAACCAGACTGGCCAGATGCTGGCTGCGCTGACCGGTTACGGCCAGGGCACCTTCGCCTCCAAAGTCGAAGTGAGCGGCGACAGCGTGGCTGTCACCCGTGAAATCGACGGCGGCGCGCAGACCGTTTCTTTGAAACTGCCGGCCATCGTCACCACCGACCTGCGTTTGAACGAGCCGCGCTACGCGTCCCTGCCAAACATCATGAAAGCCAAGAAGAAGCCGCTTGAGTCGCTGACTCCGGAAGCTTTGGGCGTTTCCACCGCTTCCACCAACAAGACCGTCAAAGTTGAAGCACCGGCTGCACGCAGCGCGGGCATCAAGGTCAAGTCGGTGGCTGAACTGGTCGAGAAACTGAAAAACGAAGCGAAGGTAATCTAACCATGACTATCTTGGTAATCGCAGAACACGACAACAAAGTGCTGGCCCCGGCCACCCTGAACACCGTGGCTGCCGCTGCGAAAATCGGTGGTGATATCCACGTATTGGTTGCGGGCCAGGGCGCTGGCGCGGTGGCTGAAGCCGCTGCGAAAGTCGCTGGCGTGAGCAAAGTACTGGTCGCCGACAACGCGGCCTACGCTCACCAACTGCCGGAAAACGTTGCGCCCCTGGTTGCAGAGCTTGGCGCTGGCTACAGCCACATCCTGGCTGCCGCCACCTCCAACGGCAAAAACATCCTGCCACGCGTTGCCGCGCAGCTGGACGTTGACCAGATCTCCGAGATCATCTCGGTCGAAAGCGCCGACACCTTCAAGCGCCCGATCTATGCCGGTAACGCTATCGCTACCGTACAGTCCAACGCTTCGGTCAAAGTCATCACCGTGCGTGCCACCGGTTTCGACCCGGTTGCCGCTGAAGGTGGTTCGGCTGCCGTTGAAGCCGTCGCCGCTGCCCACGACGCTGGCACCTCCAGCTTTGTAGGCGAAGAGCTGGCCAAGTCGGACCGTCCTGAGCTGACCGCTGCCAAGATCGTCGTTTCCGGCGGCCGTGGCATGCAGAACGGTGACAACTTCAAGCACCTGTACGCCCTGGCCGACAAGCTGGGCGCTGCGGTCGGCGCTTCCCGCGCGGCCGTCGACGCAGGTTTCGTACCCAACGACATGCAGGTCGGCCAGACCGGCAAGATCGTTGCGCCACAGCTGTACATCGCCGTCGGTATCTCTGGCGCGATCCAGCACTTGGCCGGTATGAAGGACTCCAAAGTGATCGTTGCGATCAACAAGGACGAAGAAGCACCGATCTTCCAGGTGGCTGATTACGGCCTGGTGGCGGACTTGTTCGAAGCCGTCCCTGAGTTGGAGAAGCTGGTCTAATCCAGTCGCTTCACTTATAAAGAGCCCGGTCCTAGTGACCGGGCTTTTTTTTGACTTGCTGGAGACACACGCCATGGAATTGCGCCCCTGGGCTGTACTGCTGGGCCTCACACTGCTGCCGAGCCTGGCGCTGGCCGCCGGCAAATGCGACCGCCTGGTGATCACCGGCAGCCCGGACGCGCCGCCCCTGCTCTGGCGTGACCCGCAAGACCCCACGCACCTGATCGGCGCCACCGCCGACGTGCTGCAACAGGTGGGCAAGGACCTCGGGTTGAAAATCGACCTGCTCTATGGCGGCAAACGCCCGCAGGCCCTGGATGAGGTGCGCAGCGGGCGCATGGATATCCTCGCCGATGCGCCGCTGAACCTGGGCGAGCTGGAAACCCTCGACTACATCCACCCGGCCCTGGTGCAGCTCGACTACCTGGTGTGGACGCGCAAGGATTCAGCGCTGGTCTACACCACGGCGGCCGACCTGCACGGGCACAAAGGCGCGGTGTCGGAACGTGCGCGCTTGAGTGCCGCCTTCGAGACCTTCGCCGGCCAGCAATTGAGCCTGCAACGCCTGCCGTCCCTGACACCGGCGTTCCAGAAGCTGCTGCTGGGAGAGGTCGACTATGTCCTCGCGGGACGCTATTCCGGCATGGCGATGGCGCAGACCCTGGGCATGAGCAACGACCTGATCGCCCGTGACGTGCCCGTCGATCAGCCGGGCCTGTACCTGGCGATTTCCCACAACTCGGCCTGCAACGATCCGTGGTTGCGCGGACAGCTCGCCAAAAAGATGACAGAATTGCCCGAGTCTGGTGTGACGGAAGCCGCGTTGCAGCGCAATCTGGAACGTTGGAAAGCGCAATTGCAACAACCCGTCGGCACCCCAATAAAGTAGGGATTTTCAGTGACTCTTCGACCTCTTTTCGCGGCCCTCGCCGTTGTCGCTCTGGCGGGATGTGCAGCTGATCCTGCGCCGAATGAACAAATTCGCCTCACCCAGCAAGCCCTGGAGCAAGCCAGCGCCGTTGGCGCCAACCCTGATGAATCGCCCGAACTGAAACTGGCCGAAGAGAAATTCGCCCGGGCCAAGTCGAGCATGGCTGACCAGTCCTACAAAAATGCACGCATGCGCTTTGAGCAAGCCGAGTTGGACGCGCGGCTGGCAGAAGCCAAAGTGTTGACCCGCAAGAGCCAGGAGCAGTTGAACGTGCTCAACACCCGCATCACTCGCCTGCGCAAGCAACTGCAGTTGGGGGACGCCCAATGAGCCCGATGATCCGTGGTTTGAGCTGTGCGCTGCTGTTGGGCACTGCTGTATTGGGCGGTTGTGCCAGCCATCCCGACAGCGAACAGGCCCTGCAACAGGCCGGGAATGATTTCCAGAAGGTCAAGGAAGACGCCAATGTGTTGCGCTTTGCACCCAAGGACGTGATCCGCGCCGGTGAGTCCCTGGCCCGTGCCGACCGCTTGTCCAGCTACTGGGGCAGCGGTGCCGACGTGGTGCATTACGCCTATTTGAGCCAGCGCTATAGCGCCATTGCCCGCGAACACACCGAACAGGCGCTCAACCAGGAGCGCGGCGCCAAGCTCGAACTGGAGCGCCAGCGCCTGCAACTGGCCTTGCGCGAAAGCAAGCTGAGCAGCGTGCAGCAGCAGGGCAAATGGCTTGAAGAACAGATCGCCAGCCTGACCACCACCCAGACCGATCGTGGCCTGGTAATGACCCTGGGCGATGTGCTGTTCGACACCGGTGATGCCGAGCTGAAGAACTCGGCCAACCGTACAGTGCTCAAGATCGTGCAGTTCTTGCAACTGAACCCCAAGCGTGTGGTGCGTATCGAGGGCTACGCCGATAACACCGGCGGCGAGCAGGAAAACCTCAAACTGTCCCGCGACCGCGCGCAGTCGGTGGCTGATGTGCTGGTCGACCTGGGCATCGACGAAAAACGCATCCAGGTGCAAGGGTATGGCGACCAGTACCCGGTGGAGGCCAATGCCTCCGAGCGGGGCAGGGCGCAGAACCGTCGCGTTGAAATCGTCTTCTCTGACGAAAAAGGCCAACTGGGCGCTGCCCGGTAGTAGCCTGGAGCAGCTCTGAATGTGGGAGGGGGCTTGCCCCCGATAGCGGTGCATCAGTCAGCAAATCTGTCGCTGACCCACCGTCATCGGGGGCAAGCCCCCTCCCACATTTTTTGGTGTGCACCCTCACAGTTTTTACTGTCACTCCAACGCGCGCTCGACTATTGTGGCAACTGTCCCCGTACACTTCTAAACTGTGCCGGTATGTTTCACACAAAAATAAAATACCCGTGAAATCGAGTGCTGCGTCATGACCAATCTGTTGCTTTACCAACGTATCGCCCAGCAACTGGCTGAAGATATCCGGCGCGGTGTCTATCAACCGGGCGAGCGCGTGCCTTCGGTGCGCAAGATGAGTTCGCAGTTGAATGTCAGCCACGCGACGGTGTTGCAGGCCTATGCCAACCTGGAAGACCAGGGGCTGATCCGGGCGCGGCCACAGTCCGGTTATTACGTGCACCAGACGCCAGCACTCACGGCGCCGACGCCGGATATTGCACGGGTCGAGCGCCCTGGGTTGGTCACCCGCAGCAGCATCATTCAACAGGTATTGGGCGAGTCGCGTCGCGAGGGAGTGTTTCCGTTGGGCGCCGCGGTGCCGAGCGTGGACTACCTGCCTGTACGCGCGCTGCACCAGCAACTGGCCAAGGTCACGCGCTTCCAGAGCCCACGGGCGTTCAGCTACATGTTCAGCCCCGGTTTCGAACCGCTGCGCCGCCAAGTGGCGATCCGCATGCGCGATGCGGGCGTGGTGGTGGACCCGTCCGAAGTGGTGATCACCCACGGTTGTGTCGACGCGTTGCAGATGTCCCTGCGGGTGCTGACGCGGCCAGGCGACCTGATAGCCGCTGAATCGCCGACCTATTACGGTTTGCTGCAACTGGCCGATCTGTTGGGCCTCAAGGTCATCGAGATTCCCAGCGACCCGTCCACCGGCATGAGCCTGGAGGCCCTGCAGCTGGCGGCCAACCAATGGTCGATCAAGGCCCTGGTGCTGACCACGCGCCTGAGCAACCCGCTGGGCGGCACGATGCCCGAGGAACGACAGAAACAGTTACTGCGCCTGGCCTCGGACTTCGACATCCAGATTGTCGAGGACGATATCTACGGCGAGCTGATGTTCGAACTGGGCCGCACCAAGGCGCTGAAAGCCTATGACCGCCTGGATCGGGTCATCTATTGTTCGAGCTTTTCCAAGACGCTGTCCCCCGGTGTGCGCATTGGCTGGATGATCGCCGGCAAGTACCAGCAGGAGATCCAGCGCCTGCAGATGTTCAGCACCCACTCCGCGTGCAGTGTCACACAGATGGGCGTTGCGGCTTACCTGGAAAATGGCGGCTACGACCGGCATCTGCGTTACATCCGCCAGGAGTACCGCAAGAACCTCAGCGCCTTTCAACTGGCCGTGCAGCAGTATTTCCCGGAAGGCACTCAGATGACCCGTCCGACGGGCGGCTTCATCCTGTGGGTCAGTTTGCCTGGAAGGGTCAATACCCAGGAACTGCACGTGCGCGCACTGCAACAGGGCATCAGTATTGCGCCGGGGCTGATCTTCAGTAACACGGAGCAGTTCAATCACTGTATTCGCCTTAACTGCGGCACCCCGTGGAACCGCGAGGCAGAGCGGGCGCTGATGACGTTGGGGATGCTGGCCAGCCAGTTATGCCAGGAAACGGCAGCAGGACTGTGACGCTCGGAAAGGGGACAAATCCTATAGCGCGCTGATCACCGTGCTTGTCATGCCGCGCACAACAAGCGAGCATATGGCCCTCTGCCGTTAATGCTGTAGGCGATATGACCTGTATTTTTCGCGCTGTTCTGGTAATTGGCCTGTTAAGCCTGTGCAACGTCGGCACAGCGCTGGCGGCAGCCCCTGTGAGCGAAACCAGGCCCGCCGCCAGTAACGAGCAGAAGACCCCCGCGAAAAAACCGGCTCCCGAAAAAAAAGCGCCAGCGGTGAAGAAACCCACCGCCGCCGCCAAAAAACGTGCAGCCAGCAAGTCCAAGGCATCTCGCGAAGTGACGCAGACACAATTGCCACCGGCACAGTTGGACCTGTCCTTGCCGTCGGATATGGTCAGGCACTTGCAACCTATCGGCACCATGCCCAAACCCAAAAGTGTGCCCTTGCTGCCGCCAATGTTCGGTGAGAAGCCCGCCGACAACAGCGCCTTCCAGATCAACGGCCGCCTGCTCAGCAACGAAATGCAGCTGCAACTGCGCAACGAAGAACGACGCGAAGTGGAAGGCGCCGCGCTGGAGTTCGAGTTCAAGCAGTAAACTTTTCCCGCAAACGTGACGCGTGCCCTCGACCATCTGTCGCAGACTGGTCAGTCACTTTTGTTTTCTGCGAAAAACCCCTGTTAACCCATTTTAAAACGGCTGTTTTAGGGCGTACTCTAGCCCCGCCATCCACATTGAGTCGTCGAGGACTTGCTGGTCATGAATTGCCGTGAAGGCTGTGGCGCTTGCTGCATCGCCCCCTCCATCAGTTCGCCATTACCGGGCATGCCACAAGGCAAGCCCGCCGGCGAACGCTGCTTGCACCTGTCGGTCGAACAACTATGCCTGCTGTTCGGCCAGCCGGAGCGACCGGCGGTGTGCAGTGATTTCAAGGCAGATCTCGAGGTCTGCGGCACCGACCAGGCCGATGCGATCCGCTTGATCGGCTGGTGGGAGCAGATGACGGCGGCTTGATGGGCTTTACTATCGGAACTTCAACAATAAGGAATACAACAATGGGTTCGCTGAAACGAATGGCTGTGTTGTGCGGTTTTACAGTGTTGTTTGCTGCCACCGCCCAGGCTGAGGATTGGCAAGTCGCCAAGGACGAAGACGGTATCAAGGTGTCCCTGAGCGAAATTGCCGGCTCCAAGTACAAGGCGTATCGCGGGGTCACCACGATCAAGGCGCCGGTGGCCAAGATTGTCGCGCTGCAGGAAGACGTTGCCGGTGCGTGCGCCTGGATCCACGAATGCAAGTCCCAGAAACTGGTCGACAAGAAGGGCGACGAGAGCTGGACCTACACCCAATTCAAAGCGCCGTTCCCTGTGACGGATCGTGACTCCTACCTGCATATCACCACGACCAAGGCCGCCGATGGCACGTTGACTCGTAAACTTGAAGGTGTCCCCACCTACAAGCCTGAAGAAAAAGGCTACGTGCGCGTCGCCCAGGTCGACGGCTTCTGGAAACTGGTGCCCAAAGGCGACAACCTGACCGAAGTCACCTACCAGGTGCACACCGAGCCAGGCGGCAGCGTGCCCTCGTGGTTGGCCAACAAGTTTGTGGTGGACGCCCCGTTCAACACCTTGAAAGCCTTGAAACAACACGCAGAAAAATAACTGCAGTTGATCCGGTGCCTCCGGCCTTGAGTGGAACGTTTGTCCAGCGCTCAAGGTCCAGATACGTGTAAGCCCACACATGGGTTTTATCGAGGAGGCACCGATGCAAACGTGGCAAATTACCTTCGTTGATGATCACGGCGTGCAGTCCGTGGAGCAGTTCACCTGCGAACACAAGCCCAGCCTCGAAGACGCTGCGCACATGATTCGCAACAAGCTGGTGCCCGTCGCCGCCAAACTGAACCTCAATGACCTGGAGGGCCGCAAGCCCGAGCCGACGGTCAAGATTCTCAAAGACCAGAACAGTATCCAGATCCTCGACATCTCTCCCGCCGCCTGAACATTCCCTGTAAGCCATCCAAGCGCCTCTGGTGGAGGTGATAGCTTCGCGCTACTCTGCAAACGAGATCAGCGAATGAATCGCTAGTTCTGGTCTTGTCAGCTACATGCTTGTTTTCCAGCGGTGATGTTGTTGCCGTAGTCCCCACGCCATTGCGGCGTGGGCTTCGGGAAGCACGGAAAGTCTATCCATCAATTCGAGGAGCACTTTTCATGAGCACAGCCTATCAAGAAGACATCAGCACCAACGTTCTGCGCCGCATGAAAGAAGGCGGCTTCGACTTTTCGCGTTTTCACCCCATCGAGTTCTACGCCATTTTCCCGGATGAGGAACGGGCGCGCAGGGCTGCGGGTGAGTTTCGCGGGGAATCCCTGAATGCCCAGGTGAGTGCGCGCGACGATGGCGCCTGGTACCTGGAACTGAGCAAAGTCATGTTTGCGACCTACGACGGCATAGGAGACTTCGAGCAAGACTTCGGGGCGGTGGTCGAGCCGCTGGGTGGGATCATCGAAGGATGGGGCGTGAAGCAGGAGGTGCGTGGGTTACCCATGTAGCGGCTTAAAGTATGAGAAACGCAGCGTATCGGCTGACCTTTGGGTCGGCCGATTTTGTTTGTGAGGTGGGAAAATTACTCGGAACTTGCGCGCTATTTTTACGCACCAAAAAAAAGGCCACCCATGAGGGTGGCTTAAAGGGAAGAGCGGAGCGCTGAAGGCAGTTCAGCAGATGGGGCCGATTATCCGCAGCCTGCGCCGGGCAGTGAAATCAACTCTGACTATGCTGTTGATAGTCAAAGCCCGCATTGCGATGAAGCGTCGGGCAGTGCACCGGGCATTCTGCGCACCAGGACGGTGCGAGCAGATTGCGTGGTTAATTCAACTCACTGATTTCTAAGTGTTTATGCCGCTGGCACGGGCCTTGCGACGGTTCTTTCGCCCGGGTGACAAGGAGTTCGGCATGATCCGCACTTATTACGATGAAATGTACGATGGGGCAGGCCAGGTCCGACCGCATTACCGCGAGTTCGCCCGCTGGCTGGCCGAAACCCCGCCTGAACTGCTGGCCCAGCGCCGGCGCGAAGCCGATTTGCTGTTTCACCGCGCCGGGATCACCTTCACCCTCTACGGGGACGAGCAGGGCACCGAGCGCCTGATTCCCTTCGACACCATCCCGCGCAGCATTCCCGCCAGCGAATGGCGGATTGTCGAGCGCGGCTGCATCCAGCGGGTCAAGGCGCTGAACATGTTTCTCGCCGACCTGTATCACGAGCAACGCATCATCAAGGCCGGGATCATTCCTGCCGAACAGGTGCTGGCCAACGAGCAATACCAGCTGGCAATGCAGGGCCTGGACCTGCACCGCGATCTGTATTCCCACATCTCCGGCGTCGACCTCGTACGCGATGGAGACGGTACGTACTACGTGCTCGAAGACAACCTGCGTACGCCCAGCGGCGTCAGCTATATGCTTGAAGACCGCAAGATGATGATGCGCCTGTTCCCCGAACTGTTCGCTGCCCAGCGCATCGCGCCTATCGATCACTACCCCAACCTGTTGCTCGACACCCTGAAAAGCTCAAGCCCCCTGGATAACCCCAGCGTGGTGGTATTGACGCCGGGCCGCTTTAACAGCGCGTTCTTTGAGCATGCCTTTCTCGCCCGTGAGATGGGGGTGGAACTGGTGGAAGGCGCCGACCTGTTCGTGCGTGACGATCGCGTCTTCATGCGCACGACCGATGGGCCAAAGGCCGTGGACGTGATCTACCGTCGCCTCGACGATGCGTTTCTCGACCCCCTGGCCTTCAACCCGGACTCCATGCTCGGCGTGCCCGGCCTGCTCGCGGCTTATCGCTGCGGGAATGTGGTGCTGGCCAATGCCATCGGCACCGGGGTGGCGGATGACAAGTCGGTGTACCCCTTCGTCACCGAGATGATCCGTTTTTACCTGGATGAAGAACCGATCCTGAAGAATGTTCCGACCTTCCAGTGCCGTAAGCCCGACGAACTGTCCCACGTGCTCGCCAACCTGCCCGACCTGGTGGTGAAGGAAACCCAGGGCTCCGGCGGCTACGGCATGTTGGTAGGCCCGGCGTCCACGGCAGCGGAAATCGAAGCCTTCCGTGCGCGTATCAAGGCCAAGCCCCACGCCTATATCGCCCAGCCGACCCTGTGTTTATCCACCTGCCCGACCTTTGTCGAAAACGGCATTGCGCCGCGCCATATCGACCTGCGCCCATTTGTGTTGTCCGGCAAGGAGACCCGTGTAGTCCCCGGCGGCCTGACCCGCGTGGCCTTGCGCGAAGGCTCGCTGGTGGTCAACTCGTCCCAGGGCGGCGGCACCAAAGACACTTGGGTGGTCGAGGACTGATGCCATGTTGAGTAGAACTGCCTCGGATCTGTACTGGATGTCGCGCTACCTGGAGCGTGCCGAAAACCTCGCACGCATGCTCGACGTCAGCTACTCGCTGTCACTCATGCCCCAGGATGGGCGCGGCGATGGCCTGCATGAACTGGCCATGCCGTTGTTGATTACCGGCACCCTGGAGGATTACCACGAGCGTCACGGCCAATTGCACGCCGAACGCCTGTTGCACTTTTTTGCGCTGGACGCGGCCAACCCGGCCAGCATCTACAGTTGTCTCGGTGCGGCGCGGGCCAGCGCCCATGCCGTGCGTGGGCGAATTACCGCGGATATGTGGGAAAACATCAACGCCACCTGGCTGGATATTCGCGATATCGCCCAGCAGGGCCTCAGCCGTTATGGCATGAGCCGGTTCTGTGAGTGGGTCAAGGAACGCTCCCATCTGTTCCGTGGCGCCACCTACGGCACCATCATGCGCAACGACGCCTTCCGGTTTATCCGCCTGGGCACTTTTATCGAGCGCGCCGACAACACGCTGCGCCTGTTGGACGCCCGCTATGAAATGGCCGGTGACCGCGCCGAGCCTGTCACCGATGGCACGGCCCACGCCTACTATCAATGGAGTGCCTTGCTGCGCGCCTTGTCGTCGTTCGAGGCCTACACCGAGATTTATCGCGATGCGCCTGGCGCGCGGCAAGTCGCCGAGTTGCTGCTGTTGCGCGCCGATGTGCCACGCTCGTTGCGTGCCTGCAGTGAAGAGATCGACCAGATCCTCGCCAGCCTGCCCGGCATCAACGGCCGCCCGGCCCAGCGCCTGGCTGCCGAGATGGATGCGCGCCTGCGCTTTACCGCCATCGATGAAATTCTTGAGGAAGGCCTGCACGCCTGGCTGACCGACTTTATCCCTTTGGTCCGCCAGTTGGGCGACGCCATCTACAGTTCCTACCTGGAGGCGGCATGAGACTCTCCATCAGCCACGAAACCACCTACCACTATGAAGACCAGGTGCGCGCCAGCATCCAGTACCTGCGCCTCACGCCCCATGACAGCGAGCGCCAGCATGTGCTCAGTTGGCAACTCGACCTGCCGCGCCCGGTGCGTGCCCAGGTGGACCCGTTCGGCAACATCTTGCATGTGTTGACCCTGGATGAGCCCCACGACGCCATCATCATTGGCGCGCGTGGCCAGGTGGATATCGACGAGCTGCGTGAGGCCGAGCACGAGAGCCAATCGGCGTTCCCGTTCCTGCGGTGCACCCGCCTGACCGAACCTGATGACGCCTTGCGTGGTTTTGCCGAACAGCACTGCCATCAACGGCGCGACCGCACGGCGTTGATCGACTTGATGCACGCGCTGAACCAGGCGATGGCCTACACACCTGGCGCGACCGAAGTCGACACCTGCGCCGCCCAGGCCTTCGCCGGCCGGGCGGGCGTGTGCCAGGACCACACCCACGCGTTCCTGGCCTGTGCGCGTAGCCTGGGCATTCCTGCGCGGTATGTGTCGGGGTATTTATACACCGAGGACAGCACGCACCTGGCCAGCCACGCCTGGGCCGAAGCCTGGCTGGATGACGCCTGGTACAGTTTTGACGTGACCAACCAACTGGCGCGCCCGGAGCGGCATTTGAAGCTGGCGGTGGGGCTGGATTACCTCGATGCTTGCCCGGTGCGCGGCATGCGCCGGGGCGGTGGGCATGAGCAAATGCATGCCAAGGTGTTCGTGGCGCCGACGCCGGTGATTTCCGTCCAGCAGCAATGATAGGGTCGCGGCGAGCGGGGTGTCGTGGGATGTTTAAGGTTGCGGTTTACGCCCGGCCATGTGCTTCAAATACCCCACCAACAGATCCAGCTCACCGTCGGGCAACACGCTGGTCGCGAACGCCGGCATCTTCGCCTGCGGCCAATGCCGCAAACTCTGTGGGTCGCGGATATAGCGCTTGAGGAAATCACCGCCAAAATACTCGGTGGGGTTGTAGGGGATATTCAGGTCCGGTCCCACCTGGCCGTCTCCGGCGCCATTGAGGCGGTGGCATGCCAGGCAGTTTTTCTGGAACAGGGCAAAACCCTGGTTGATCGGGTCGTTGGCCGCCAGCTTCGGATCCGGCAACAACGCCGGAAAACGCTCCGCCACGGTCTTCAACTGCTTGATCGCGGAAATCTGGAATGGCCACTGCTCAGGGCTGATAGCCCCGGCTTGCGGGTTGGTCCACACCAGGTAGAACGGCCCTGCACTGGGTTTGCCATCTGCCAGCGCCGGCCATGGTTGAGCAGGATCCTCCACCGCCAGCCAGGCGCGTGCACCCTGGTGTTCCAGCAACGGCGCGGCGGTGAGTTCGGCGGCGAATCCATCCAGGGCCACCGCTTGCACGTGGCTCTCGGGTTTCAAGCCAGGTAGGAGTACGGCCAGCGGCACTGCGCGATAACTCATGCTGCGCTTGTAGGAGACGTCATCGGCGATCTGCACCGTCTGCGCTTGCGGGTGCTTGAGCAAGTCGGCGGTCTCCCAGGTCTTGCGGGAGTGGTCGAGTTCGATGGTCAATTGGGCCGCCGCAGTGGGGAGGCTGATGAGCAAGGCGAGGAGGGCAAGGATGGCTTTCAAGAAAGGGCCCGGTGTCGAGTGGCGATGCTGCTCACGATAGCGCAAATCTGCACGCAAAAAGACAGCCCCTGCAGGACCGCTATGCGCAATGTCCTTGCAGGCGCTGCCAAAAACTGCAGAACCGGTGCTGTGAATGCACGGCATGTGGGCGTGGAGGTGTCACCCAATAACCTTGGTTAAATTGGGCAAGATCAGAATCAGTGTGGTGGCGAACAGAATGAGTCCCGCCTGACGTACTTTCGAATGTTTGAACATGGCTGACTGCCTTTTGTTGTTATTCCTGAGCGTCAAATGCGTGCCGGTTTTATTTCAGTATGGCGAGATGACGTGTCGCTTTTCTTACAGTTGCTCCGGCAAAACCCGGCAGCAACTTCCTACTGATTCAACCTTAGAGGCCTTGTTCTTCGCGGCTTAGACTCATTTCGTATCAGTTAATCAGTATTTCTGCTTAAAAAGGCATGAGGCATATCGCCATCTTGGCGCCAATGCCTTGGCTAGACAGCTAAAACGATTAATCAGGGGATTACCTTAGGTACCTACCGTTCGTCCGAGCGAGGGGGTCAAAAGCAATGAGCGCATCCGTCATTGAAACCGTGTCAATCGGGCCTAAGGTAGGGCACACATGCACACTGGTTCGAGGACGTCATGACCCAAGCGTTGATCTTTGATGCAATACGCACCCCCCGTGGCAAAGGCAAGCCGGACGGTGCCTTGCACAGCGTCAAGCCGGTGAACCTGGTGGCCGGCCTGCTCACCGCGCTGGCCCGACGCAGTGACCTCGACACTCATCAAGTGGACGACATCGTGCTCGGCTGCGTGACCCCGGTAGGCGACCAGGGCGCCGACATCGCCAAGACCGCGGCGCTGGTGGCGGACTGGGACATCAGCGTCGCTGGCATGCAGGTCAACCGCTTCTGCGCGTCCGGCCTGGAGGCGGTGAACCTGGGGGCGATGAAAGTCCGCTCCGGCTTCGAGGACCTGGTGGTGGTCGGCGGTGTCGAGTCCATGTCCCGCGTGCCCATGGGCAGTGACGGCGGCGCCTGGGTGCTCGACCCGCAGACCAATATGCACAGTCACTTCACCCCACAGGGCATTGGCGCGGACCTGATCGCCACCCTGGAAGGTTTCACCCGCGAGGACGTCGACGCCTTCGCCCTGCATTCGCAGCAGAAAGCGGCGAGGGCGCGTGCAGACGGTGCCTTCGACAAGTCGCTGATCGCGGTGCAGGACCAGAACGGCATCGTGCTGCTGGACCATGACGAATTCATTCGCGGCGATTCCACCCTTGAAGGCCTCGGCAAGCTCAAGCCGAGTTTCGAAATGATCGGGCAGATGGGCTTCGATGCCACCGCGTTGCGGGTCTACAGCCATGTAGAGCGCATCCATCACGTACACACCCCCGGCAACAGTTCCGGCATCGTCGACGGGGCGGCGCTGATGTTGATCGGCTCCGAAGCCAAGGGGCGTGAACTGGGCCTGCAACCCCGGGCACGTATCGTTGCCACGGCGGTCACCAGTACCGATCCGACCATCATGCTCACCGGTCCCGCACCCGCCACGCGCAAGGCCCTGGCCAAGGCCGGCCTGCGCGTCGAAGACATCGACCTGTTCGAGGTCAACGAAGCGTTTGCCTCGGTGGTGCTCAAGTTCATCAAGGACATGGGCATCGACGCCGCACGTGTGAACGTCAACGGCGGCTCGATTGCCATGGGGCACCCGTTGGGGGCGACCGGCTGCGCGATCCTCGGCACCCTGCTCGACGAACTCGAAGTACGCCAGCAGCGCTATGGCCTGGCCACCCTGTGTGTTGGCGGTGGCATGGGCATCGCCACCATTATCGAACGCCTCTGAGCCCAAGGAATTTGTCATGACCCAAGCCATTCGTTACGAAAAAGGCCAGGACGGCATCGTGGTGCTGACCCTCGACATGCCCGGCCAAAGCGCCAACACCATGAACGGCGTATACCGCGCGGCCATGGCGGCCACGGTCGAGCGCCTGGAGACGGAAAGGGACAGCATCGCCGGCGTCGTCATCACCTCGGCGAAGAAAACGTTTTTTGCCGGTGGCGACCTCAATGAACTGATCAAGGTCGACAAGGCCCACGCCAAGGATTTCTATGACGGTGTGCGGGTGTTGAAAGCGCAACTGCGGCGCCTGGAAACCCTCGGTAAACCGGTGGTGGCCGCCATCAATGGTGCGGCACTCGGCGGCGGCTGGGAGATTTGCCTGGCATGCCATTACCGCGTCGCGCTGGACGACAAGTCGGTGCAGTTGGGCTTGCCGGAAGTCACCCTGGGCCTGCTGCCGGGGGGCGGCGGGGTGGTGCGCATGGTGCGTATGCTGGGGCTGGAAAAGGCCTTGCCGTATTTGCTCGAAGGCAAGAAAGTGCGGCCGCAACAGGCGCTGCAAGCCGGCTTGATCAACGAACTGGCGGCGGATCGCGATGAGTTGCTGGCCAAGTCCCGCGCCTGGATTCTGGCCAATCCGGACGCCAGGCAACCGTGGGACAACAAGGCCTACCAGATTCCGGGCGGCACCCCTTCGAACCCGAAAATTGCGCAGATGCTGGCAATTGCGCCGTCGATTTTGCGCAGTAAAACCAACGGCTGTTTCCCCGCCCCGGAGAAAATTCTCTGTGCGGCCGTCGAAGGCGCCCAGGTAGACTTCGACACCGCGCACCTGATCGAAACCCGTTACTTCACCGAGCTGGTGACGGGGCAGGTCGCAAAAAACATGATCGGCACCTTCTGGTTCCAGCTTAACGAGATCAACGCCGGCAGCTCGAGGCCGCAAGGGTTTGCGCCGTATATCACGCGTAAAGTCGGCGTGCTCGGTGCGGGGATGATGGGGGCGGGCATTGCCTATGTCAGCGCCAGCGCAGGCATCGAGGTGGTGCTCAAGGACATCAACCTGGCGGCCGCCGAGAAGGGCAAGGCGCATTCGGCGGCGCTGCTGGACAAGAAGGTCAGCCGTGGGCAATTGACCGCCGAGCAGCGGGAAACCATCCTGGCACGGATTCGTCCTACGGACTCCGATGCCGATCTGGCGGGCTGCGACTTGATCATCGAAGCGGTATTCGAAGATCGTGAACTCAAGGCCAAGGTCTCGGCCGCTGCGCAAAGCGTGGTCGGCGCCGACGCCGTGATCGCCTCCAACACCTCCACCTTGCCCATCAGCGGCCTGGCCACGGCGGTGCCGGATCAGGCCAGGTTCATTGGCCTGCACTTCTTCAGCCCGGTGGACAAGATGCCGCTGGTGGAAATCATCAAGGGCGCACGCACCAGTGACGAAACCCTGGCCCGTGGTTTGGATTTTGTCCTGCAAATCAAGAAAACCCCGATCGTGGTCAATGACAGCCGTGGCTTCTTCACTTCACGGGTGTTCGGCACCTTTACTAACGAAGGCATTGCCATGCTCGGTGAGGGCGTGGCCGCGCCGATGATCGAGACCGAAGCGCGCAAGGCCGGCATGCCGGTGGGGCCGTTGGCGGTGTCTGACGAAGTGTCCCTCAGCCTGATGAGCCATATCCGGCAGCAGACGGCCAAGGACCTGCAGGCGGAGGGCAAGGCGCTGCCTGCGCACCCGGCGACCGCGGTGATCGATCTGTTGGTCAATGAATACAAGCGGCTGGGCAAGGCGGCGGGAGGCGGTTTCTATGAGTACCCCAGCGGCGGGCAAAAGTACCTGTGGCCAGAGTTGAAAAGCCGCTTTGAGCGACCCGACCAACGCATCTCTGCACAGGATGTACGCGACCGCCTGCTGTTTATCCAGGCCATCGAGACGGTGCGCTGTGTGGAGGAGGGGGTGTTGATGTCCACGGCGGACGCGAACGTGGGGTCTGTTTTCGGCATTGGTTTCGCGGCCTGGAGCGGTGGCGCGCTGCAGTTCATCAACCAATACGGCTTGAACGACTTTGTTGCCCGCGCCCGCTACCTGGCGCAGCAGTATGGCGAACGTTTCACGCCGCCGGCGCTGTTGCTGGAGAAAGCGGCGCAGGGTGAAGTGTTCCGGTGAAGCTGGGGGGCTTGCCTTGAAGGGGTATTTCAAGGCAGGCTCTGGGGGTGTGCAATATTCCCATCACCGTGTCAGGTATTTTTTATGTCGCTACGCGTCTGTATCCTGGAAACCGATATCCTGCGTCCAGGCTTGATCGATCAATACCAAGGGTACGGGCAGATGTTCAAGCGCCTGTTCGCCAAGCAGCCGATTCCCGCCGAGTTCGTGGTGTACAACGTGGTGAACGGTGAATACCCCTCGGACGACGAAGTCTTCGACGCGTACCTGGTCACCGGCAGCAAAGCCGACTCCTTCGGCACTGACCCATGGATCCAGACCCTCAAGACCTACCTGCTCGACCGTTACGAGCGTGGCGACAAGCTGCTCGGCATCTGCTTCGGTCATCAGTTGCTGGCACTGTTGCTGGGCGGCAAGACCGAGCGCGCCGGCCAGGGCTGGGGCATGGGCATTCACGACTACCAACTGGATGCCAAGGCCCCTTGGATGAGCCCTGAAGTACCGGAATTGACCCTATTGATCAGCCATCAGGACCAGGTCACCACGTTGCCGGAGAATGCCACGGTCATCGCCTCCAGCGCTTTTTGCCCGTTCGCGGCGTACCACATCGGTGACCAGGTGCTGTGTTTCCAGGGCCACCCGGAATTTGTCCATGATTATTCCCGCGAGTTGCTGGAGATTCTCCAGACAACCCTGGGCGAAAAAGTCTATACGAACGGCGTGGCCAGCCTCGAGCGCGACCACCACGGTGCAACCGTGGCGGAATGGATGATGCGGTTTGTGGCGCACAAATCCTAAAGCCAACCCGACCGTTTGAAACTGGCCCACAATGCCGTGCAACCCGTCGCAATAAACCCGAGTACCGCAAAGTAGCCGTAGTGCCATTGCAGCTCGGGCATGTTCTGGAAGTTCATCCCGTAAATCCCCGCCACTGCGGTGGGGAACGCCAGGATCGCCGCCCATGCGGCAAACTTGCGCTGCACCACGCTCTGGCGCGAAGCCTCCAATAACACACCGATTTCGATGGTCTGGCTGGCGATATCGCGCAGGGTGGTCAGGTCTTCCATCTGCCGCGTCACGTGAATCTGCACGTCACGGAAATACGGGCGCATGTTCTTGTCGATGAACGGGAAGCTGAGCTTCTGCAACTCCTGACTGATCTCCACCATCGGCGCCACATAACGCTTGAGTCGCAACACGTCGCGGCGCAGGCCGTGGATCTTCTGGATATCCCGCTCGCTTAGCGAACTGCACAACACGTTGCGCTCCAGCTCATCGATCTCGGCATGGATCGCTTCGCTCACCGGCTGGTAGTTTTCGGTGACGAAATCCAGCAGCGCATACAGTACGAAATCTTCCCCATGCTCCAGCAACAGCGGCCGCGCCTCACAACGCTGGCGCACAAAGCCGTAGGACGCCGAGTGCCCATTGCGCGCGGTGATGATGTAGCCGTTGCCGGCAAAGATATGCGTCTCGATAAACTCCAGCTTGCCGTTCTCGCGCACCGGCGAGTAGGTGACGATAAACAGCGCATCGCCAAAGGTTTCCAGCTTGGGGCGGCTGTGTTTTTCCAGGGCGTCTTCGATGGCCAGTTCATGCAGGTTGAACTGACGTTGCAGGTTGGCCAGCTCCCGGGCGTCGGGTTCTTCCAGGCCTATCCATACAAAGTGATCGGGTTTGGCGGCCCAGGCCGCGCCTTCATCGAGAGTGATATCCGTGACTTTCTTACCGGCGCTGTAGACGGCGGCCGCAACAACTCTACCCATGGTGCTGATCGCTTCTTATTGGGAGGACAAGTGTTGGGCAGCTTAGCCTGAATGGCGTTCCGTCGTTGCGTCGAGCTTTTTGTAGTGTGCGAGCTTGCTCGCGCTGGGGTGCGAAGCGCCTTCAAGCGGTGTTCAGGCTGCCCGCAACTCGCGGTCCATCTCGTCAATACAGGCTTCCATCTGTGCATGACACGCCTGCATCAACGCCGGGATGTCATCCGAAGTCATGCCAACGGTAGGAATTGGCGGCAGCGACCGTATGAGCACATCCCCACTGTTCCAGCGATTGAGCTGCATATGCGTGACGTAATTGCTGACACACACCTGCACAATCGGCACACCCGCCGCAATCGCCATATGGAACGCACCTTTCTTGAACGGCAGCAATCCTTTGCCCAGGTTGCGCGTGCCTTCCGGGAACACCCAGATCGAGGTGTCTTCATGCTGCAACGTGTGGGTGGTGGTGAGCATCGCACGGCGTGCCTTGTGCGCATTGCCCCGGTCAATCAACACATTGCCCGCCAGCCAGAACAACTGGCCGAACAGCGGCACCCACTTCAGGCTTTTCTTGGCGATGCACACCGTACGGTGGGGCACCACGGTGCCGAACACAAATAGGTCATAGTTGGACTGGTGGTTGGCGATGATCACGCAGGTGCCGGGCTTGTTGCGCAGCGAGTCCACATCGGCCTTCACCTTGAGCCGCAGGATCCACATGGCCGGCACCGCGTACAGGCGTGCGCACAGGCGACTGTTGTCCGGGTTGAACGGCCGGCACACACCAACCAGCACGCCGAGCACGCCGGCAAGCATAAAGTGCAGGCTCATCAACAACATACGCAACAGGAAAAGCATCGACACGGCCTACCGGGACAAAAGGTGGCGCAGTGTACGGTTGTGCACTGTATTCGGCAATTACCCCGGTAGAGGTAGGAGATAGCCGATGTTTAAGCGCATGTTTCAACATCTGTCGATACAGGCAAGCTAGAGCGGCTGAAGATAATTCGGAATTGGTTGTAAGAAAAAGCCCGACGCAAGGTCGGGCTTCGGTGTATCAGGCGTAGGGCTTAACTCAGTATATGCCCCTGGTCCTGGATGATGGCGTCGTCCAAGGCTTCCAACAGTTCTTTACGGACTTTCAACTTGGTGTGCTTGTGGGCGTTCATGTTGAGCTTCTTCAACTGACGCGCCGCTTCCAGCGCCGCCGCGTGCAGCTCTTCCGGTGCCACCACCTTGTCGAGGAAGCCCGCTTGCAACGCGCCCTGCGGGTCAAACATCTCGGCATTGATCACCGAACGATGGAACGCCGACTTGCGCAGGCGATCCCGCGCCAACTCGATACCGGCGTGGTGCATGGTCATGCCAATCGCCACCTCGTTCAGGCCAATGCTGAACGGGCCTTCCACGCCAATCCGATAATCCGCCGACAACAGCAGGAAGGCACCCTTGGCCACCGCATGGCCAGGGCACGCCACAATCACCGGGAACGGGTGCGACAACAGGCGACGCGCCAACGTCGAACCGGACGTCACCAGGCTGATCGCCTCTTTAGGGCCGGCGGTCATCACCTTCAAATCATAACCACCCGACAAAATCCCCGGCGTGCCGGTGATCACCACCACCGCCCGGTCCTTCTCCGCCTGGTCCAGCGCTTCATTAAACGCACTGACCACCGCCGGAGAAATGGCATTCACCTTGCCGTTGCTCAAGGTCAGGGTCGCGATACCGTCTTCGAGGTGGTAGGCAATCAACTCACTCATGACGCGGTTCCTTGTAGGACTTGTTATAGAAGAATGCAGCAGACGTTACCCACCACGCCCGCCCCGGTAAAGCGCTGTGACTGACTGGCCAGTCAGGGTTTTCCCCTGCACAGCGCATTGGAATGCCTGGGGCAGGGCACAATCGCCACCCCAGACACCTACCGCCAATGCCTGAGAATGGCACAATAAACGCCCCTTGCCGGGCGGTGAGCGGCATAACCGGCTAAGCGCATGAATATTCTGAAAAAAACCTTTGCCATCAGAAAGGCTTTCGACTACATTAGCGCGCCTCGACAGACTGAACTGGTTTGACGAGATACGGTGAAGTGTCCGAGTGGCTTAAGGAGCACGCCTGGAAAGTGTGTATACAAGAAATTGTATCGAGAGTTCGAATCTCTCCTTCACCGCCACATTCTTGAAGAAATCCCGCGAGTTAGACGCTCAGCGGGATTTTTTTTGCCCGCGATTTCGCAGCCTACCCACGTCTGTGCCCCGGTCGAGTGGTGCCTTTTGGGCATTGCCTATTCTCATACCCGAATTTCATCAAAGGTTGCTGAAAAGGGCTTGCTGCCTCACCTGGCATGATGCTGCGAACGAACCGTTGCGCTTTCGATCATGTCTGTGCGAATGGCTGACGGTTGCCCAACACCGTTGCGTGCATAGCTGCATAACGTGACCGGCAGCTCTGCTATTTCCAGGAAAATGCCATCCATGGCCAGGGTGTAGCGTTCATCGTCAATATCTCCACAGGTGGTCCTGCTCGCCGAATGCACGCTGTAGTAGTAATGCTGGCTAAAACCGCTGTGCTGGTTTTCCCAGGCGATGTGATAGCGGTGCTTGATCTGCGGTGCCGGTGCGGGGTTGGTCAGGAAGACCGAATGGGTGAATACATTACGCAGGAGTGCTTCGGTCAGCGGTTGCTCGGCCTTTTGCACGCCGAGTATGCACAGCACATGCGGCCCCAGCACGGGGCCGATGGACTGGTTGATGTACGCCTCGTCAGAGGCGGCGGCGACTTGGTAGCCGTGGGTGCGTGCGCAATCGTTGATGTCATTTACGGCCTTGAATCGGTAGAACGGCTCCTGGATCGAGAATCTCAGGTTCCAGGTTGGACGGGTTATTTGGCCGGCGGCATCACGTTGTAAATGCACATACGGCTTCAGGTTCCATGGTTCGTCCAGCGTGATTTCAACGGCCTTGAGCTGGCAGGTCGGGGTGTCATTACGGAACACACCGTCTACAAAGCAGTAGTACAAGTGGTTGGCAGGATAGCTGTAGTTGAATTTGGCGGCTTCACACACCGAGTTGTTCTGACAGCTATTGAGAATGTCCTTCTGAATGGCGGACGCGACCTTGCTGATGATACTGGTGATTTCATTGGTATTCCGGTCCAGCATCGGACTGCCGGAGCTGCCTGGGCGCAGACCGTTGCAGCGGTTGCGCAAGGCGTTGGGGAACACACCGGGTTGTTCGGCAAAACTGTTGATAGTCGACTCCACGCAGGCGCTCATGCGTAGTCCCTTTTTCAGAAACCCGGTCGGCGCTCCCACATTGATCACTTCTCGATCCGACGTGTGACGTTGAGATGCCAGCCTGAGTGGCATGATCCCGCTGGCCACCAGCGCGGCCAGTGACGTATCCAGTTCGAGCACGGCTAAATCGGTGCCCGCCATGCTGCTCCAATGTGCTGTTTTGACGGCGTAGGTGACATGCCGCTCAGGTGTGTCATGAAAGTAATTGAAGGTGACATCGGCGGTGAACGCCCGGCGCAGGAGCGCCGTACCGTAGCTGAAGAACACGCAGTGCCCGCTGGTCAGCACATAAGCCGGGCCGGTGGCCTTGCCCCGGCGATCATGAGTGTCAAGCAGAACGGCATTGCAGGTCTGGCCTAAGGCGTTTTTCAGTGAACCGATGCCGGTCCATTGCGGGTAACGGTGGTGTTTATTCTCAAGTGCCATGGACGGTGACTGTTCGGTAAGTCCTTCGGCCAGGTCTCTGGCGTGGCAGGGCCAGACGATGCTGAGCAACAGGAGATACAGGAAAACGCAAGCGCTGTGAGTACGTGACATAAGGGCCCCGACAAGGAAGTCATTGATTGGCTGAAACTACCCAATCAGGCCATGGCAAGTGCCATACAGGACTATTGCGTGAGCCCTTGAGAGAAGGTGCTGATCCCAGTGATCATGGCGTCACCACCTTTTGACTGCATCGTCTCAGATATGCAGCCACGCCAGGCTGCCCAGCACCACCGCGACACCCGCCGCCGTATACGACAGGCGCTTCAACCATTCCCGCCTGGTCAGCAAGGTAATCGCCGCCAATGAAATCGCGATCTGAATCGCGGTCATCGCCTGGGCCCAGCGATGGTGCTCGTGCAGCGCCTGTTCCGACTTTTCATCCCATTGCTTTGACGTGGCCTCAAGCTTTTCGGCCTGTTTGCGCACGTCTTCCTTCTGGCTTCTGTAGCGCTCTATCTCTTCCTTGTAATGCACCGCGTCCACGCCGGGAATGTGGGTGGCCAGTTCTGCCAGGTTTTGCCGGCTGGATTTGGCCTGGTAGTAGTTCCACTGGTTGGCGGCTTCGGTCTTGAAGATGGCGGCGTTGTTCTTGTCCATTGCCGCTTCGCTTTCGGTGGAGCCGGCCTGGTAGCTGAGCATGGCGCCGAGGGTGGCCATGAGGGCGGTCATCACGGCGATGCGGCTGGCGAAGGTGTCACCACGGCCGTGGGCATGTTCGGTGGTGTGTTCGATGTGTTTTTCGTGGGGGCTGGGGACTTCGAAGGCTTCGGGCATGGGGGCGTCTGTGAAGGGACTGAGGGAGTCTGATTCTTCACCAGTGAAGTTGTCTCAATCCTGTACGTAACGCTGCAAACCTTCCACCAGGGCATCGAACATCACGCGGCAGCGCGGGCTGTTGCGCAGGTCTTCGTGCATGGTCACCCAGGTGTCCAGCTTGAGTGCAAAGCCTTCTGGCAGGACCCGGCGCAGGCAGGGATCGCGCTTGGCCAGTTGGACCTGGCAGCCGCCGATACCGGCACCGGCGCGGATCAGCGCCAATTGTGCCAGGTCGCTGTCGCTGCTGAGGGCGAAGGCGCTGCGCTCGAAGCCCGTGATGGCCAGGCTGCGGATAAATGCGTTTTCCTGGTCGAAACCGATCACTGAGTGGCCGGCCAGGTCCTGCATCAACAGGGGCGTGCCGTGTTGCTGCAGGTAATCGTCGCGGGCATGCAGGCCCACTTCGATCAAGCCGATGCGTCGCGCCAGCAGTTGCTCCTGGCTGGGGCGGACCATGCGCACGGCGATGTCGGCTTCCAGTTGCAACAGGTCGCTCAGGCGGTTGGTCAGCACCAGTTCGACCTTGAGGTGCGGGTGTGCCTGGCGCACTTGCGTGAGGATCGGCGGCAGCACTTCCACGCCGATCACTTCACTGGCGGACACGCGCACCACGCCGCGCACTTCATCACCCTGGGCAGACGCTGCACGCTCAAGTGCCGCCGCTGTGCGTTCCATGGTTTCGGCGTGGGCGCGCAGGGTCCGGGCTACCGCCGTGGGCAACAAGCCGCTCGGTGAACGGGTAAACAGCACCACGCCCAGCGCCGTTTCCAGCGCGGCAATGTGCCGGCCGACCGTGGGCTGTGTAATGCCGAGTTGCCGCGCGGCTCCCGACAACGATCCTTCTCGGAAAACGCCGAGGAACGACCGGTAAAGCTCCCAACCAATATTCGTTGCCATGCATAAATGTATAGCGCCTGGGCGATCTTCGACAATTCCTCTATAGCGCGGCACGCAGAAAATGTCCCCATCAACCCCTGTGGGAGAGTGTGATGAACAAAGTATTGGTGTTGGGTGCAACCGGTGGCATTGGTGGCGAAGTCGCACGGCAGCTGCTCGCGGCGGGTTGGCAGGTACGTGCGTTGACCCGTGATGTCGACAAGGCCCGTGGCCAGAACGCCGCATTTGACTGGCTTGAGGGTGATGCACTCAACCGCGATGACGTACTTGCTGCAGCCCGAGGCTGTGAAGTGATCGTGCACGCGGTCAACCCGCCGGGCTATCGGCACTGGGCCGAGCGGGTGCTGCCGATGATCGACAACAGCATCGCGGCGGCCGTTGCTGAAGGCGCCACCATTGTATTGCCCGGTACCGTCTACAACTTCGGGCCGGACGCGTTTCCTGTGCTGCACGAAGACTCTCCCCAACATCCGCAAACCCGCAAGGGCGCGATCCGTGTGCAACTGGAGCAGCGTTTATACGAAGCTTCAGGCAACGGGGCGAGGGTGCTGATCGTGCGCGCCGGTGACTTTTTCGGCGCGCAGGCGGCCAACAGCTGGTTTTCCCAGGGCTTGGTCAAACCTGGCAACCTTGTGCGCAGCATCAATTATCCGGGGGCGCCAGGTGTTGCCCATCAATGGGCGTACCTGCCCGATGTGGCGCGTACGATGGTTGAACTGCTGGAGCGCCGTGAAACCCTGCAGGCGTTCGTGCGTTTTCATATGGCGGGGCAGGTGGACACGGATGGCACACAACTGAGCCGGGCGATCCAGCGCGTGGTGCTGCGTAGGACGGGGCAACAGCCTGTCGTCAGGATGTTCCCCTGGTGGCTGCTCAAAATAGCTTCGCCCTTTGTCGCCACCTTCCGTGAAATGCTGGAGATGCGTTACCTGTGGCAAACCCCTGTACTGCTCGATAACACGCGGCTGGTTGCGGTACTGGGCGCTGAACCTTGCACGCCGCTGGATGAAGCGGTGGAGACGACCCTGGCCGGCATGGGTTGCCTGCCTCGGACAGTGTGAAGTTTGGCTCAAAGTGGCCTGTGGCACGCCCTCTACGGCACTGGCCCATGCGCGGATCCAGGTGGAAGCCTTGAGCAAGGGCTGCAATGGGTGGGCTGAGGGCGCGGATTTTCCAGAGTTACGCTTTATAGCTCCAGTTGACTGGCGTTGATGCCGAAGGCCTTGGCAATTTTTTCCCGCGTTGCACGGCGAGGTTTGTTCACCGACTCTTGTTGGGCAAATGCGGATTGGGAAATGCCCAGGCGTTTGGCAACCTCTTCCTGGGTCAGGTTCAGGTGTTCGCGCCATGCACGGATAGGGGTTGCCCCATCCACCAGGCGGCTTACCACCGCATGGGGAATCAGATTTGGATCGTTCTGCCGGGCCAGATAATGTTCATAGGGAATCACCACAAAGGCTGGCTTGCCCTCCGTATTGTGGATGATCTGTACGGCAGTAGGTTCGCTCGTCACGCTTCTTGACCTCTTCAATGCTGACCACATGGATATCGCGATCCCAATCGAAAAGGACTCGGTAATTACCCACGCGCAAGCGATAACCATGGGGGTAATTGACCAATGCCTTGACGTTGGCTGCCTCGGGCATGCGCTCAAGCGCTGACACCGCATCGCGTACCTGTTGCTGATGATACGTATGCAACCGAAGCAGTTGCTTTACGGATTTTCTAGTCCAGTGGATGGAGTTCATTGGAAGATTAATAAGTCTTTTATAAGGTTATCAAGCGATATTTTCAGACGCCGGCCAGTGGCGGTTCGCGCTGCCCTCACAAACCGTAGACGGTCGCCGCACACACCGACCGGTATAACTGTTGCCAGTTATGAGGCACTGATATGAAGGGCCATCAACTCGGGAATCGAATCGATACAAAGTCATGGCGGTTGCCTGCATGGGACCCGCACCGCTATTGTGCTGAATCCTTTTAGTCTTTCCCTTGGGTTGTCGTGATGAATGCACCGCGTACCGCAGTCGGTCCGATCAAGGCCGTGATTTTCGATATGGACGGGTTGTTGCTGGACACTGAAGGCATCTATACCGAAGTCACGCAAATCATCGCCGAGCGCTACGGCCGCACCTACGACTGGGGCATCAAGCAGCACATCATCGGGCGTGGTGCCCAGGACCTGGCGGACTACGTGGTGAAGGCGCTGGACCTGCCGATCACACCGGCTCAATTCCTGGAGATCCGCGAACCGCTGATGAGCGAGCGTTTCCCCAAGGCCTTGGGCATGCCCGGCGCCGAAGCCTTGGTGCGGCACTTGAAGGCGCACAATATCCCGATTGCCGTGGGCACCAGTTCGTCGCGCAATTCGTTTGGCCACAAGACCACCTTGCACCGCGAATGGTTTGGCCTGTTCGACACCATCGTCACCGCTGACGACCCGGAAGTGGGCGCCGCCAAACCCGCGCCAGACATCTTCCTCACCGCCGCCCGCCGCCTGGGCGTTGCGCCCGAGGATTGCCTGGTGTTCGAAGACTCACCCTTCGGCGTCACTGCTGCCAAAGCTGCCCATATGACCGCCATCGCTGTGCCGGATGAAGCCATGGCCGACAGCAAGTACCACCACGCCGACCAGATCATCCGCAAGCTCGCGGACTTTGACCTGGCGGCCTACGGCCTGCCACCTCGAACCTGATTGATCGCGGTTGAAAATGTGGGAGGGGCGGTGCGACGATTCGACTTGCCCCCTCCCACATTTGATTTGCAGTGTTCAGGAAGCCCTAGGCGCTGAAGCCACCATCGATGGTCAAGCTTGCACCGGTGATATAGCCCGCTTCCGGTCCTGCGAGGTAAGCCACAAAACTGGCAATCTCCTCCACATGCCCATACCGCCCCACCGCCATCAACCCAATCAGACTCTCGGCAAAATCACTGTTGGCCGGGTTCATATCGGTGTCCACCGGCCCAGGTTGCACGTTGTTGATGGTGATCCCCCGTGGCCCCAGATCCCGCGCCAGGCCCTTGGTCAAGCCCACCAGCGCTGCCTTGCTCATCGCATATGGGCCACCGCCACCAAACGGCATGCGTTCGGCATTGGTGCTGCCGATATTGATCACGCGGCCGCCTTCACCCATATGCCTGGCCGCTTCCTGGGTTGCGATAAACACGCTGCGTACGTTGATTGCCAGGGTCTGGTCAAAGTCTTCCAGCTTGAAATCCTCCAGCGGCGCGATGGCCAGCACGCCGGCGTTGTTCACCAGTATATCCAGACGCCCAAAGGCTTCGACGGTGGCGTTGACCGCATTGCGTATCGCATCGGCATCGGCGCTGTCGGCATGGATCGCCAGGGCTTTGCCGCCTTCGCTGATCACGCTGTTCTGCAGTTCTTCGGCCTTGGCGGCCGAGCTGACGTAGGTAAAGGCAACGGCTGCGCCCTGCGCGGCAAGACGTTTGACGATGGCGGCGCCGATGCCGCGAGAACCGCCTTGAATCAAGGCGACTTTGCCGCTGAGGTTTTGGGTGGTCATGTCGATCTCCAAGCTGTTCAAGGCGGGATGCCTTGTTGTTGGAACCGAGTATCGACCTCGCCAGCCCCTCCCGGTAGACCAGGATTGCTATAGTCTGTGTAAACCAAAAGTTTAGAGTGGTCGATATGGAAAGCTTTGGCAGTATCGAATGTTTCGTGCGCAGCGCCGAAGGTGGCAGCTTTGCCGAAGCGGCGCGGCACCTGAGCCTGACACCGGCGGCGGTGGGCAAAAGTGTCGCCAAGCTCGAAGCGCGTTTGGGCGTACGCCTGTTCCAGCGCAGCACCCGGCGCCTTACCCTCACCGAAGCCGGCAAGCTGTTTCTCGAAGAGGTCAGCGGCAGCCTTACCACCATCCAGAACGCCGTGGCCAACCTGGCCAGCGCTGAAGGGCGGCCGGTGGGCACGTTGAAAGTGAGCATGGGTACGGTGTTTGGCAATCGCTACGTGGTGCCGCTATTGGGCGCGTTCATGCGCCGCTTCCCGGACATCAGCCCGGACTGGCATTTCGATAACCGCCAGGTCGACCTGATCGGCCAGGGCTTCGATGCCGCCATCGGAGGGGGCTTCGAGCTGCCCCAGGGGGTGGTGGCGCGCAAGTTGACCCCGGCCCATCGCGTGCTGGTGGCGTCACCGGACTATCTGGCACAGCGTCCCCCGGTGCGGGTGCCCGAAGACCTGGCGCGTTGCCACGGGATTCTCATCCGTTCACCGCAGACCGGGCGCGTGCGCTCCTGGCAATTGACCAGTACCGAGCGTGAACACCGCCCGCTGGTGCTTAGACCGAGCATGACCATGAGCGATTCCGAAGCCGCCTGCTGCGCCAGCGCCCAAGGCCTGGGCGTCGCCTTGGTGAGCATGCCTATGGCCGTGCCATTCCTGGACAGCCGTGCGGTGGTGCGAGTGCTGCCCGACTGGTACGTCGACGACGGCAACATTTCCATCTACTACGCCGAACACAAACTGCTGCCCGGCAAGACCCGCGCGTTTGTGGATTTCATCATCGAGCAATTCGCCGAGCAGCAGTTGAACCAACGCTTCAGCGCGGCCAACCGATGACTTTTTTCGCCCTTGGCGTTGCGTAAGTCCTGATCTTCGACGTCGACAACCCCAGCCGCACCAGCGACTCGGCAATGGTCACCGCCGCTGTCACCCCATCCACCACCGGCACACCGGTGCGCTGGCGAATCTGCTCATCCAGCCCGGCCATGCCGCCACAGCCCAGGCAGATCACCTCGGCCTTGTCTTCGCTGATGGCCAGTTCCGCCTGGCGCACGATGGCCTCCATCGCTGCCAGCGGGTTTTCTTCCAGCTCCAGCACCGCCATGCCACTGGCGCGCACCGAGGCGCAGCGCTGGTACAGGCCGGCCAGTTTCAGGCGGTCTTCGATCAGCGGCACCGTGCGGTCCAGGGTGGTCACTACCGAGTAGGCGTGACCCAGGAACATCGCCGTGCTGGCGGCGGCTTCGGTGATGTCCACCACCGGCACGTTGAGCAATTCCTGCAAGCCTTCACGACCATGCTCGCCGTACCCGGCCTGGATCACTGCATCAAACGGCTGGTCATAGGCCATCACCCGGTCCATCACCGCGATGGCCGCCAGATAGCTTTCAAAGTTGCCCTCCACCGATTCGGCGCCGAAGTACGGCGTGAGCCCGACAATCTCGGTGCCCGGCGCAGCCACGGCGCGCGCCTGCTGGGCGATGGTTTCAGTGATGGATTCGGTGGTGTTGACGTTGACCACGAGGATACGCATGGAAGGTCCTTGATTAATGACTGACGTTATCGACGGCAATGCTTTCGCCGCTGACATCGGCGTAGAACGGCTGGCGCTTGGCGATCAGCAAGTACAACAGCCCTGCAATACCGGCGCCAAACATCCAGGAAAACGGTGACACGTTGGCAAAACCCGGTAACAAGGCCAGGAGAATGGCGATCACCGCCGCAGGAATAAACGCTGCCACCGCACGCAAATTGACTCCACGGCTGTAGTAATAAACGCCGCGCGGGTCTTCGCTGTACAACTGCGGCACGTCCACCTGGCTTTTACGGATCAACCAGTAATCGACCATGATCACCCCATACAGTGGCCCCAGCAGCGCGCCCAGGCCGGACAGGAAGTACACGATCACCAGCGGGCTGTTGTAGAGGTTCCACGGCAGGATCAGCACCGCCACGGTGGCGCTGATCAACCCGGCGCGACGGAAGTTCAGGTACTTGGGCGCCAGGTTGCTCAGCACAAAGGCCGGCGCGACAAAGTTGGCCATGATGTTCACCGCCACGGTGACGATCAGGAACGCCAGACAGCCCAGCACCAGGAAAAAGGTATTCGGGATGGCCGCGATGATCTCGGTCGGGCTTTCGATGACTCGGCCATTGAGCTGGAATTGCCCGCCGCACAGCAGCACGGTGATCGCGGCAAACACCAGGATATTCACTGGCAGGCCCCAGAAGTTACCCACCTGAATGGTCTTGCGGCACGGCGAGGAGCGGGCGAAGTCGCAGAAATTGAGGATCAGCGTGCCGTAGATCGCCAGCCACAGCGCGCCGCCGGCAAAGATATTGCGCCACATCTCGCCGCCGCTCAGCGGCTCGCGGATCGACCAGGCGATAGTCCCGCCGGTCTGGAAATACATCCAACCGGCCAACGACGCCACGGTGAGCAAAATCACCGGTCCGGCGAAGCCTTCGTAGCGGCGTACCATTTCCATGCCATAGGCGAGGATCACCAGTTGCACCAGCCAGATTGCTACGAAACACACCCAGCCGAGGGACGACAGGCCCAGGATCGAATTGTGGTCGTATTCGGCAAAGCCGGGATGAATCGCCGTCAGCAACACGCGGAACACCACCGACGCCAGGTAGGTCTGGATGCCGAACCAGGCAATCGCAATCACCGCGCGGATCAACGCCGGAATCTGCGCGCCATGAATGCCGAAGCTGATACGGCTGATCACTGGAAACGGCACACCGGTTTTCTGGCCCATATAACCCGACAGGTTCATGAAGAAGTACACCAGCGCCGCACCGATGCCGAGAGACAACAGAATCTGCCAGCCGCCCAGGCCCAGCGCATACAAACCAATGGCGAACGAGTAGTTGGCGATGTTGTGCACGTCATTGGTCCACAGCGCAAAGATGCTATAGCGACCCCAGCGCCGGCCTTCAACCTTGGTGGGCGCCAGGTCCTTGTTGTGCAGGCGTGGGCTCAGCACCAGAGGGCCGTGCTCGATGGCTTCGGGCTTCAGGGAGGAGGGCAGATCCAGTGCGATGTTATTCGAGAGGCTTGTACGCATTCCGGCAGGCTCCAGCACATCGGCAGCCAGGCCGCAGATGGCAAAGTGTATGTAGGTTTTGTATTTATTGTATACAAAGCGTGTTTCACCTTAAGCCACTTGCGTGCCAGTTTTTGATCTATGAAAACCTGGGGTAATTTCGTTTTTATAGGTTTATTGAATAACTGGCTGAATTAAAAGCAATATAAATTGACCGCTTGAACAGCTATTTATTTTTTGGTGGGAGCCGGGCTATTTGTAAAGACAAAAGACAGGAGGGGAGAGGTGTTACGTAATGGTGCGCAACAAGCTGGATTGCACACATAAATGGCACCGATGGTTACATATGTGTGTACACGTTCAGTGGCTAACATAACTCAAATGTGGGAGGGGGCTTGCCCCCGATTGCGGCGTGTCAGTCACTATTGACCTGGCTGACCCACCGCTATCGGGGGCAAGCCCCCTTCCACATTTTTACAGCGCAACTTCAGGCCTTGCTGATGATATTCCCCGCATGCAACCCGCATTCCTTCTGCGTGGCTTCCTCCCACCACCAGCGACCTTCACGCTCATGCTGGTTCGGCAACACCGGGCGGGTGCAGGGCTCGCAGCCGATGCTGATGAAGCCGCGCTCATGCAGGCTGTTGTAAGGCAGTTCCAACATGCGGATGTAACCCCAGACTTCCTCACTGGTCATCTGCGCCAGCGGGTTGAACTTGTACAGGGTGCGTTCCGGGGTAGAGAAGGCCGTGTCGATTTCCAGCGCCGCCACCTGGCTGCGGGTGCCGGGGCTCTGGTCGCGGCGCTGGCCGGTGGCCCAGGCAGTGACGCCGGCGAGTTTACGGCGCAGCGGTTCGATCTTGCGCACGCCGCAGCATTCGCCGTGGCCGTCCTTATAGAAGCTGAACAGGCCTTTCTCTTTGACGAAGGGTTCCAGCTTGCTCTGGTCCGGCGAGATCAGCTCGATATCGATCTTGTAGAACTCGCGCACCTGCTCGATGAACCGATAGGTCTCCGGGTGCAGGCGGCCGGTGTCGAGGCTGAACACCTTGACGTTCTTGTTCAGCTTCCAGGCCATGTCTACCAGCACCACGTCCTCGGCGCCGCTGAAGGAAATCCACAGGTCATCACCGAACTGGTTGAAGGCCAGCTTGAGAATGTCCTGGGCGGATTTGTTGGCATAAGTCGCGGCGAGTTCAGCGACGTCGAAGGCTTGGTTCATCAGGACGGTTCCTACAGGTCAGTGGCGCTGAGCGCTCTATAGGGGAGCGATGGTATCAAAATCCGCCCTGCGTTGCGGCGGCGAGCATGAATCGCTAGAGTTCGGCAGTCCTTTTGCTCGCTCAACCAACAACATCTATAAGGGAGTGTCTTGTGGAAATTGCCTGTCTCGACCTGGAAGGGGTACTGGTTCCGGAAATCTGGATCGCCTTCGCCGAAAAAACCGGTATTGAATCCCTGCGCGCCACCACCCGGGACATTCCCGACTACGACGTTCTGATGAAGCAGCGCCTGCGCATCCTCGACGAGCACGGGCTCAAGCTCGCCGACATCCAGGCAGTGATCGCCACCCTCAAACCGCTGGATGGCGCCGTCGAGTTCGTCAACTGGCTGCGCGAGCGCTTCCAGGTGGTGATCCTGTCCGACACCTTCTACGAATTCTCCCAGCCGCTGATGCGTCAGCTGGGTTTCCCGACCCTGCTGTGCCACCGCCTGATTACCGACGAAACTGACCGTGTGGTGAGTTACCAACTGCGCCAGAAAGATCCGAAGCGCCAGTCGGTATTGGCCTTCAAGACCCTCTACTACCGCGTGATCGCCGCCGGCGACTCCTACAACGACACCACCATGCTGGGCGAAGCCGACCGTGGGATTCTGTTCCACGCGCCGGAAAACGTGATTCGCGAATTCCCGCAATTCCCGGCGGTGCATACCTTCGAGGAGTTGAAGAAAGAATTCATCAAGGCCTCGAATCGGTCGTTGAGCCTGTAAGGCTTTCAGCGCGGCTGATGGCCTCTTCGCAGGCAAGCCAGCTCCCACACTTGACCGAGTTCCATCATGAGAATGCAGTCAAATGTGGGAGCGGGCTTGCCCGCGAAGAGGCCAGCCCAGTCACTACAAACCGTCCAGTGTCTCCAGCAACACCCGCACCTTCGTCAGCGACTCCTGATACTCCGCCTCCCACTGCGAATCCGCCACAATCCCGCCGCCGCCCCAGCAGCACACCTGGCCATCCTTGACGAGCAAACTGCGAATGGCGATGGAACTGTCCATCTCGCCGCGCACATCCAGATACACCAGCGAGCCGCAGTACAACCCACGGCGAGTCGGCTCCAGCTCGTCGATGATCTGCATCGCGCGGATCTTCGGCGCGCCGGTGATGGAGCCGCCGGGGAAGCTGCCGGCGATCAGGTCGAGCGCGTCCTTGCCGTCGGCCAGCTCGCCGATGACGCTGCTCACCAGGTGGTGCACGTTGGGGTAGCTTTCCAGGCTGAACAGCTCCGGCACGCTGACCGAGCCGGTGCGGCAGGTGCGCCCCAGGTCGTTGCGCAGCAGGTCGACAATCATCAGGTTTTCGGCGCGGTCCTTGGGGCTGGCCAGCAGTTCGGCGGCGTTGGCGGCGTCTTCCTCAGGCGTCAGGCCGCGTGGGCGGGTGCCTTTGATGGGGCGGGTTTCGACCTGGCGTTTGCTGATGTGCACGAAACGCTCTGGCGACAAGCTCAGCACCGCGCCGTCGTCCGGCAGGCTCTGGAACCCGGAGAACGGCGTCGGGCAAGCTTCGCGCAGGGCGCAGTAAGCGACCCATGGATCGCCGATGCACGGGGCCCGGAAACGCTGGGCAAAGTTCACCTGGTAGCAGTCGCCGGCCTGGATGTAATCCTGGATGCGCACGATAGCCTGGCGGTAGGCCTCGGCGGTGAGGTCCGGTGCCATGGGACCGTTCAACTTGAAGATTGCCGCGCTGTCGGCGACCGGCTGGCCGAACAGAGTGATCAAGCGTTGCTGCTCGCTATCGGCCAGTGTCGGATGAAACACGAGCTGGCTGGTCTGCGCCTGATGATCACTGATCAATGCCCAGGCATACAGCCCGAAGCGCGCATCCGGCAGGTGCAGGTCATCCGCGGCAAGGTGCGGCATGTGCTCCAGGTGTCGGCCAAAGTCATAGCTCAGGTAACCGATCAACCCACCGGCAAACGGCAGCTCATAACCAGCAGGCAGATCCGCCTCGCCCAACTGCGTAAGATTTGCACGCAAGCGTTGCAGGAAATCACTGCCGCTTTCGTCGTGCGATACCGTCAATGTCGTGTGTGGCCACGCGCTCAACAGGTCATACCGTCCGCGCTCGGCTGCCGGTCGGCCGCTGTCCAGCAGCACTGCGCCAGGCGCATGGCGAATCGCCGCGAAATACTCGGCGGGGTTGGCCCGGTAGGGCAGCGGGTGTACGGAGCAGGTCAACATGCGGGGTGGATCAGCCATTGGCGCGGGGGAGGGGATTGTAGTCCCCCGTAGGATTTGCTCCTAGGGGGGATGTCGGGGATAGACAGATTGAAGACCTGATCAGCCTTCGACGGGGGGAATATGCCCAAACATTTCCTGCACGAACTTCACCCGTTCTTCCGGGGTTTCCGTCACGCCAGCGGCGTTCAGCGCTTCCAACCGTGCTTCCACCGCATGGGTGCGCAGGGTCAGGCCGCAGTCATTGGCAATCTGGATATTCAGCCCAGGCCGCGCATTCAGTTCCAGGATCAACGGGCCTTTTTCCTGGTCCAGCACCATGTCCACGCCGATATAGCCCAGCCCGCACAGCTCATAGCAGCCGGCGGCGAGCTTCATGAAACCGTCCCAGTTGGGCAACTGCACGCCATCCACCGCATTGGTGGTGTCGGGGTGTTTGGTAATGATGTTGTTCAGCCAGGTGCCGCGCAGGGTCAGGCCGGTGGCGAGGTCCACGCCGACGCCAATTGCACCCTGGTGCAGGTTGGCCTTGCCGCCCGACTGGCGGGTCGGCAAGCGCAGCATCGCCATCACCGGGTAGCCCATCAGCACGATGATGCGAATGTCCGGCACGCCTTCATAGCTGATGCTCTTGAAGATCTGGTCGGGCACCACACGGTATTCGATCAACGCACGATCACGGTGGCCGCCCAGGGAATACAGGCCAGTGAGGATGCTGGAAATCTGATGCTCGATCTCTTCATGGCTGATGATCTTGCCCGACACCGTGCGATAGCGCCCTTCAAAGCGGTCGGCGACCACCAGGATGCCGTCCCCGCCGGCGCCCTGGGCCGGCTTGATCACGAAGTCGCTGCGCCCGCCGATGATCTCGTCGAGCTTGTCGATTTCTTTCTCGGTGCTGATCACCCCGTACATTTCCGGTACATGGATGCCGGCCGCCAGCGCGCGCTCCTTGGTGATGATCTTGTCATCCACGATCGGGTACAGGCTGCGCTTGTTGTACTTGAGCACGTAGTCGGCGTTACGCCGGTTGATGCCCATGATCCCGCGCGCTTCCAGGGCTTTCCAGGTCTTCCAGAAACCGAACATTACCGGTCAGCCTTCAAGAACGCCTTGAAACGCACCAGCTCGGTCAGGCGGTAACCGCGATAACGCCCCATGGCCAGCATGAACCCCACCAGGATCAGCAGGACCGCCGGGAAGGTGAACACGAAGTAGATCAGCTCCGGCACGCTCATGATCAGGTGCGCCAGGGACGCCGCGAACAGCGTACCAATCGCCACTTTCAGCGCATGGTTGGCGCCGCGTTCCTCCCAGGTGATGGACAGGCGTTCGATGGTCATGGTCAGGATCACCATCGGGAACAGCGCCACCGACAACCCGCGCTCCAGCCCCAGCTTATGGCTGAACAGGCTGATGGCCGCAATCAGCACTACCACGAAGGTCAGCACCACCGACAACCTTGGCAGCATCTGCAATTTCAGGTGTTCCAGGTACGACCTGAGGGACAGTCCCAGCGCCGTGATAATCGTAAACAGCACAATCCCGAAGCCCAGCTGCGTCTCGCGGAACGCCAGGGCGATCAGCACCGGGGTGAACGTGCCGAGTGTCTGCAGGCCGATCAGGTTGCGCAGGATAAGGATCACCAGCACGCCAATCGGGATCATCACCATGATCATGAAGGTCTGCTGGGTTTGCAGCGGCAGGCCGTACAGCGAGTATTCGAGGAAGTTGGCGTCGGTGTTCTCGTCGGTCAGCTTGGCCAGGCGAATCGCGTTCATCTCGCTGTTGTTCAGGCTGAAGGTCACCATGGCCTTCTTGCCGCCCTCGACGGTGATCAGGTTTTCATCACCGGTCCACCACAGCAGGCGGTCGGCGGGCAGGCCCTGTTCGCCGGTGTCCGGGTTGAAGTACAACCAGTCATTGCCGTTGAAGCTGCGCAACCACAGTTCCGGGGTTTGCGGCTGGTCGGCGACCAGGCGGATGGTGTGGACCTTTTCCACCGGCACGTGGGCGATGGACAGCAGCAGCTCGACGATCTTGGCCTTGTGTGGCGTCGAAGGGTCGCCCGCCAGCAGCAGTTTCACATTGTCGTCGTTGAGGTTATTGGTGCGCTTGATCGCTTCGGTGATAAACGTCTCGACGTCGGCCGAGTGCTGGCGGATCGGCGCCAGCAGGGCTTCGGCGGCAATCTTTTCCGGGCCTTCCACGGCGATGCTGTCGCGGAATGTGGGGCCTTTGACCTTGACCTTCTCGCCGCTGTAGCGCTTGGTCAGCACCAGGCGGTAGTACAGGGTCTGGTTACCCTTGGCGCGGCGCGCCGACCAGGTGACCTTGCGGTTGCCGTCGATGCGGTTGACGCTCACCCCGTAGTTATTCGAGATGAAGCTTTCGTTGAGGCTGACGAAGTCGCGGCTCAGGGGCGGCACGAACATCTGGATCTTTACCGGGTCTTTCGGGTTGGCGACGAACTCGACCTTGGCGTCGATGTTCCACAAGTCGTCGGTGGCGTCCTCGGTGACGGGGATCCCCAGCACGAAGATCTGATAAGCGGTGACCGAAATACCCAAAACCACCAGGATGGTGATCAGGATCTTCAGGTGCAGGGTCAGAGAGCGCATTCGGTTTACTCGGCGGTATGAGCGTCGGTGGCGCAGGCGGGTTTGCCTGCTGCGTATTTAAGACTGGGGTCGACCAGCGCATCAAAGCGTTTCAGCGCTTCGGAGCCGATCAGCAGCGGGTATTGGAATGCGCTGCGGTCAGTCAAGTTCACTTCGATGCTGCGTAAAGCAGTGCCCATGCAGATATCCAGGGCAATCACCGGACGGGCGGTGTAGTTCTTGTCCTCATCGGGGTCGTAGTCACCGGCGCGGCGCTTGATCTTGCTGACGCGGGCCAGGGGACGCTCGATGGGATGGGAATGGGCGGTGTCGATGGCCAGGTAGAAGCGCACCCAGGATTCGCCGTTGCGCTTGAAGCGCTTGATATCACGGGCACTGAGCGAGGCGGTCTTGGCACCGGTATCCAGTTTGGCGGCGACTTCCAGGTCGATACCGGCCAATTGGGCGTATTCGTTGAGGCCATACACGGTCTTCTCGGCGGCAGCGCCGAGGCTGGGTGCGGTCAACAGGCACATCAATAGAAGGAAGGGTTTGAGTCTCATAGATCCCGAGGCGGCAGTGCGATGTTCAATTCAAGGCGACTGGCATTGCTGCGCAAACTCCCTCGTACGCCGTTTCATCCAATGATGTCAGGCAAAAGTGCCGGGCATTCTAACATGATGCTTTTTTGGCGCCAGCGCTGGCAGGCGGCCATGCCCTGATAGGGTGCAACCCTGGTTATTAGACGATTGTCGACAATGTGTATTTATTCTTTGACTATCCTGGGCTGATTGGCTAGTTTTTGCGGCATTGCTTTCAAAGGTGTCGACAATATGCTGGATCAGCTGGAATCCCCAGTGGTGGCGCAAGACGATTCCCAGACCATGTCCGAGAACGTCTTCCGGCGTATCCAGGCCGCCATCGTCAAGGGCGAGATCGCCCCGGGCAGCAAGATCTCCGAGCCGGAGCTGGCGCGCACCTACGGCATCAGCCGTGGCCCGCTGCGTGAGGCGATCCACCGCCTGGAAGGCCAGCGCCTGCTGGTGCGCGTGCCTCACGTTGGCGCGCGGGTGGTGTCGCTGAGCCACGACGAACTGATCGAGCTCTATGAAATCCGCGAATCCCTCGAAGGCATGGCTTGTCGCCTGGCTGCCGAGCGCATGACCGACGCGGAAATCGAAGAGTTGCGCCAAGTGCTGCACACCCACGAGCGCGACGAAGCCTTCCAGGCCGGCCTGGGCTATTACCAGCAGGAGGGCGACTTCGACTTCCATTACCGGATCATCCAGGGCGCCGGCAACCGCACCCTGACCCAGATGCTCTGCGGCGAGCTGTACCAATTGGTGCGCATGTACCGCATCCAGTTTTCCGCCACCCCCAATCGTCCGCGCCAGGCCTTTGCCGAGCACCACCGCATTCTCGACGCGATTGCCGATCGCGACGGTGAACTGGCCGAACTGTTGATGCGCCGGCATATCGGCGCATCCAAACGCAATATTGCCCGTCACTTCCCGGACGGCACTCCCCCATCACGAGGTGAATGATGAGTTCCAATAACAAGACGACTCCCGGCCAGCGTTTCCGTGACGCGGTCGCCAGTGAACACCCGCTGCAGGTGGTAGGTGCGATCAACGCCAACCACGCACTGCTGGCCAAGCGCGCCGGGTTCAAGGCTATCTACCTGTCGGGTGGCGGGGTGGCGGCTGGCTCCCTCGGTGTGCCGGATCTGGGCATCACCGGCCTGGACGATGTGCTGACCGACGTACGCCGCATCACCGACGTGTGCGACCTGCCGCTGCTGGTGGACGTGGACACCGGCTTCGGCTCCTCGGCATTCAATGTGGCGCGCACCGTCAAGTCGATGATCAAGTTCGGCGCGGCCGCCATCCATATCGAAGATCAGGTGGGCGCCAAGCGTTGCGGTCATCGCCCGAACAAGGAAATCGTGTCCCAGCAGGAAATGGTCGACCGTATCAAGGCCGCCGTGGATGCGCGCACCGATGACAGCTTCGTGATCATGGCGCGTACCGATGCGCTGGCCGTCGAAGGCCTGGAATCCGCGCTGGAACGTGCCGCCGCCTGCATCGAGGCCGGCGCCGACATGGTGTTCCCGGAAGCCATCACCGAGCTGGAGATGTACAAACTGTTCGCCTCCCGCGTGAAAGCGCCGATCCTGGCCAACATCACCGAGTTCGGCGCCACGCCGCTGTACACCACCGAACAGTTGAAATCTGCCGATGTTTCCATCGTGCTGTACCCGCTTTCGGCCTTCCGCGCCATGAACAAGGCCGCCGAGAATGTCTATACCGCGATCCGTCGCGACGGTACCCAACAGAACGTGATCGACACCATGCAGACCCGCATGGAGCTTTACGATCGCATCGACTACCACACCTTCGAGCAGAAGCTCGATGCGCTGTTTGCCGCGAAAAAATAACCCGGCGCACTCCCGAATAAATTCAAGATTGGAGAACAGACATGGCTGAAGCAAAAGTATTGAGTGGTGCCGGCCTGCGTGGCCAGGTGGCTGGGCAGACCGCACTGTCCACCGTGGGCCAGGCGGGTGCCGGCCTGACCTATCGCGGCTACGACGTGCGCGAACTGGCCGCCGATGCGCAATTTGAAGAAGTCGCCTACCTGCTGCTGTACGGCGAGTTGCCGACCAAGACCGAGCTGGCCGCCTACAGCGCCAGGCTGGGCAAGCTGCGCGACCTGCCGCAAGCGCTGAAGGAAGTGCTGGAGCGTATCCCCGCCGACGCCCACCCGATGGACGTAATGCGCACCGGTTGCTCGTTCCTGGGCAATATCGAGCCGGAAAAAGACTTCAGCGTGCAGCGCGACGTCACCGACCGCCTGCTCGCTGCCTTCCCAGCGATCATGTGCTACTGGTACCGCTTCAGCCACGACGGCAAGCGCATCGACTGCGTGACCGACGAGCCGAGCATCGGCGGCCACTTCCTGCACCTGCTGCACGGCAAGAAGCCCAGCGAGTTGCACGTCAAGGTGATGAACGTGTCGCTGATCCTCTACGCGGAACACGAATTCAACGCCTCGACGTTCACCGCTCGGGTGTGTGCCTCGACCCTGTCCGACCTGTATTCCTGCGTCACCGCCGCCATCGGCTCGCTGCGCGGCCCGCTGCACGGCGGCGCCAACGAAGCGGCGATGGAAATGATCGAGCGTTTCTCGTCCGCTGAAGAGGCGGTCGAAGGCACCCTCGGCATGCTGGCGCGCAAGGACAAGATCATGGGCTTTGGCCACGCGATCTACAAAGACAGCGACCCGCGTAATGAAGTGATCAAGGGCTGGTCGAAAAAACTTGCGGACGAGGTGGGCGACAAGGTGCTGTTCCCGGTCTCCGAAGCCATCGACAAGACCATGTGGGAACAGAAGAAGCTGTTCCCCAACGCTGACTTCTACCATGCCTCGGCGTACCACTTCATGGGCATCCCGACCAAGCTGTTCACCCCGATCTTCGTGTGCTCGCGCCTGACGGGCTGGGCGGCGCATGTGTTCGAACAGCGCGCCAACAACCGCATCATCCGTCCAAGCGCCGAATACACCGGCGTCGAGCAGCGCAAGTTCGTGCCAATCGAACGTCGCTGAATGGGAATGCCGACGATCCCGAATTGTTAACCGGATCAAATGTGGGAGGGGGCTTGCCCCCGATTGCTGTCTGTCAGTTGATGCAGCGGGCACTGACCCACCGCTATCGGGGGCAAGCCCCCTCCCACATTGTGACCGCATTTCAATTCTGGATCGGTGCAGGTCCTCCCTTTGTTATCACCGTGACCGAGTCCTGACGATGAACACTGAATTCCGCAAACCGCTTCCCGGCAGCCGCCTGGATTTCTTCGACGCCCGTGCGGCCGTCGAGGCAATCACCCCTGGCGCCTACGCCACCTTGCCTTACACCTCCCGCGTCCTTGCGGAAAACCTGGTGCGCCGCTGCGACCCAGCCACCCTCAATGCTTCCTTGAGCCAACTGATCGAACGCAAGCGCGACCTCGACTTCCCATGGTTCCCGGCGCGTGTGGTGTGCCACGACATCCTCGGCCAGACCGCTCTGGTCGACCTCGCCGGCCTGCGTGACGCCATCGCCCTGCAAGGCGGTGACCCGGCCCAGGTCAACCCGGTAGTGCCGACGCAACTGATCGTCGACCACTCCCTGGCCGTCGAAGCCGGTGGTTTTGACCCGGACGCGTTCGAAAAAAACCGCGCCATCGAAGACCGTCGCAACGAAGACCGTTTCCATTTCATCGAGTGGACCAAGAAGGCCTTCAAGAACGTCGATGTAATCCCGCCCGGCAACGGCATCATGCACCAGATCAACCTGGAGAAAATGTCCCCGGTGATCCAGGTGCGCGACGGCGTGGCCTTCCCCGATACCTGCGTCGGCACCGACAGCCACACCCCGCACGTGGATGCCCTGGGCGTGATCGCCATCGGTGTCGGCGGCCTGGAAGCCGAGAGCGTGATGCTCGGTCGCGCCTCGTGGATGCGCCTGCCGGAAAGCGTCGGCGTCGAATTGACCGGCAAGCTGCAACCGGGCATCACCGCCACCGACATGGTGCTGGCGCTGACCGAGTTCCTGCGTAAACAGAAAGTGGTTGGCGCCTGGCTGGAGTTCTTCGGCGAAGGTGCTTCGGCACTCACGCTCGGCGACCGTGCAACCATCTCCAACATGGCCCCGGAATACGGCGCGACTGCGGCGATGTTCTACATCGACCAACAGACCATCGCCTACCTGAAACTCACCGGCCGCGAAGACGAACAAGTCACGCTGGTGGAGCAGTACGCTCGCCACACCGGCCTGTGGGCCGATGACCTCAAGGGCGCGCAGTACGAGCGAGGGCTGACCTTCGATCTGTCCAGCGTCGTGCGCAACATGGCCGGCCCGAGCAACCCCCATGCTCGCGTTGCCACCAGCGATCTGGCGTCCAAGGGTATTTCCGGCCAGTGGGACGAAGTGCCAGGCCAAATGCCTGACGGCGCAGTGATCATCGCCGCCATCACCAGTTGCACCAACACCAGCAACCCGCGCAACGTGATCGCCGCCGGCCTGCTGGCGCGCAACGCCAACAAGCTTGGGCTGACCCGCAAGCCGTGGGTCAAATCGTCCCTGGCACCCGGCTCGAAAACCGTGGCGATGTACCTGGAAGAAGCCGGCCTGGGCCATGAGCTGGAAAAACTCGGCTTCGGTGTGGTGGCATTTGCCTGCACCACCTGCAACGGCATGTCCGGCGCACTCGACCCGGTGATCCAGCAGGAGATCATCGACCGCGACCTGTACGCCACCGCCGTGCTCTCGGGCAACCGTAACTTCGACGGGCGTATTCATCCCTACGCCAAGCAAGCGTTTCTCGCGTCGCCGCCGCTGGTGGTCGCGTATGCGATTGCCGGCACCATCCGCTTCGACATCGAGAAAGACGTGCTTGGCCTCGACGCGAATGGCAAGGAAATCCGCCTGCAGGACATCTGGCCGAGCGACGAAGAGATCGACGCAGTGGTCAAGGCCTCGGTCAAGCCGGAGCAGTTCCGCCAGGTCTACATCCCGATGTTCGCCATCCACGAAGACACTGGCCCGAAAGTCGCGCCGCTGTACGAATGGCGTCCGCAAAGCACCTATATCCGCCGCCCACCTTACTGGGAAGGTGCGCTGGCCGGTGCCCGTCCGCTCAAGGGCATGCGCCCGCTGGCGGTGCTGCCGGACAACATCACCACCGACCACCTGTCGCCCTCCAACGCGATCATGCTCGACAGCGCCGCCGGCGAATACCTGGCGAAAATGGGCCTGCCGGAAGTCGACTTCAACTCCTACGCGACGCACCGGGGCGATCACTTGACCGCGCAGCGGGCCACCTTCGCCAACCCGAAACTGTTCAACGAAATGGTGGTGGAAAACGGCAAGGTCAAGCAGGGTTCCCTGGCGCGCATCGAGCCGGAAGGCCAGGTCACGCGGATGTGGGAGGCCATCGAAACGTACATGGAGCGCAAGCAACCGCTGATCATCATTGCCGGCGCGGACTACGGCCAGGGCTCGTCTCGCGACTGGGCGGCCAAGGGCGTGCGGCTGGCCGGTGTGGAGGCGATTGCCGCCGAAGGTTTCGAGCGCATCCACCGCACCAACCTGGTGGGCATGGGCGTGTTGCCGCTGGAGTTCCTGCCGGGCACCGACCGCCACACCCTGAAGATCGATGGCAGCGAGACCTATGATGTGGTCGGCGCGCGTACTCCGCGGGCGCAGTTGACCCTGGTGATCAACCGCAAGAATGGCGAACGTGTCGAGGTGCCGGTGACCTGCCGCCTCGACACCGCCGAAGAAGTGTCGATCTACGAGGCGGGCGGCGTGTTGCAACGCTTTGCCCAGGACTTCCTGGAATCGGCGGCGACGGCCTGAGGGGACACCATGGCACACGTAGCGCAAATCAAGATCCCCGCCACCTACATGCGTGGCGGCACCAGCAAGGGCGTGTTTTTCAGCCTCACAGACCTGCCCGAATCGGCGCAGGTGCCGGGCGCCGCACGCGATGCCTTGCTATTGCGGGTGATCGGCAGCCCCGACCCCTACGACAAGCAAATCGACGGCATGGGCGGCGCCACCTCGAGCACCAGCAAGACCGTGATCCTGGCCAAAAGCACCCGCGCCGATCACGACGTGGATTACCTGTTCGGCCAGGTCTCCATTGACAAACCCTTCGTTGATTGGAGCGGCAACTGCGGCAACCTGTCGGCGGCGGTCGGTTCCTTTGCCATCAGCGCCGGCCTGGTCGATCCGGCACGCCTGCCCCACAACGGCGTGGCTGTGGTGCGTATCTGGCAAGCCAACATCGGCAAGACCATCATTGCCCACGTGCCGATCACTGACGGCGCGGTGCAGGAAACTGGTGACTTCGAACTGGATGGCGTGACCTTTCCGGCCGCCGAAGTGCAGTTGGAGTTCATGGACCCGGCGGCGGAAGAAGAGGGCGGCGGTGGTTCGATGTTCCCCACCGGCAACCTGGTGGACGACCTGGAAGTGCCTGGCGTCGGCACCTTCAAGGCGACGCTGATCAACGCCGGTATCCCGACCATCTTCATCAACGCCGAAGACCTCGGCTACACCGGCACCGAGCTGCAAGGCGCGATCAACAGCGACCCGAAAGCCCTGGCAATGTTCGAGACCGTGCGGGCTTATGGCGCGTTGCGCATGGGCCTGATCCAGCACCTGGACGAAGCCGCCCAACGCCAACACACGCCGAAGGTGGCGTTTGTGGCCAAGCCGGCCGACTACGTGGCGTCCAGTGGCAAGGCGATCAAGGCGGGTGATGTGGACCTGCTGGTGCGTGCGCTGTCCATGGGCAAATTGCACCACGCGATGATGGGCACGGCGGCGGTGGCGATCGGCACGGCGGCGGCGATTTCCGGCACCCTGGTCAACCTCGCGGCCGGTGGTGTGGAGCGCAATGCCGTGCGCTTCGGGCACCCGTCCGGCACCTTGCGCGTCGGCGCAGAGGCCACCCAGGTGAACGGCGAGTGGGTGGTGAAGAAAGCCATCATGAGCCGCAGCGCCCGGGTGCTGATGGAAGGTTTCGTACGCGTGCCCGGCGACGCGTTCTAAAAACCGACACTGTCCCCAGTGTGGGAGGGGGCTTGCCCCCGATAGCGGTGTGTCAGCAGACACATATATCAACTGACCCACCGCCATCGGGGTAAGCCCCCTCCCACATTGGATCTTCATACCCCCAAGCAGGCGGCGAGACCTGCGATGGAGCGATCAACCGTGATCCTGAGGACTGACCCAACCTTTTAGGAGTACTGCCATGAGCGCCAACGTCGACCAGAACAACCGTCCCGACTACGACCAGGTCCTGCAGGACATCGCCGATTATGTCCTCACTTACCGGATCGACTCTCAGGATGCATTGGACACCGCCCGCAACTGCCTGATGGACACCTTGGGTTGCGGCCTGCTGGCCCTGCGTTTCCCGGAGTGCACCAAGCACCTGGGGCCGATGGTCGAGGGCACGGTGGTGCCGTTTGGCGCTCGTGTACCAGGCACTTCGTTCCGGCTGGATCCGGTCAAGGCGGCGTGGGACATCGGCTGCATCGTACGCTGGCTCGACTACAACGACACCTGGCTCGCCGCCGAGTGGGGCCACCCCTCGGATAACCTCGGCGGCATCCTCGCTGTGGCCGACCACTTGTCGCAAAAGCGCATCGCCAACGGCGAGGCACCGCTGACCCTGCGCGCGGTGCTGGAAGCAATGATCATGGCCCACGAAATCCAGGGCGTGATTGCCCTGGAAAACTCGTTCAACCGCGTCGGTCTCGACCATGTGCTGTTGGTGAAAGTCGCTTCAACGGCGGTGACGGCCAAACTGATGGGGGCCAACCGTGAACAGCTGCTGGCGGCCCTGTCCCATGCGTTTGTCGATGGGCAGGCATTGCGCACGTATCGGCATGCACCGAATGCCGGTTCGCGCAAATCCTGGGCGGCGGGAGATGCCTCCAGCCGGGGCGTGCGTCTGGCGGATATCGCGATGCGCGGCGAGATGGGCATCCCTGGCGTGTTGAGCGCGCCGCAGTGGGGGTTCTATGACGTACTGTTCAGCCATACCAACAAGGACCTGGCGCTCAAACCGAAGGACAAGCGTGGGTTCAGTCTGTCCCAGCCCTACGGCACCTATGTGATGGAGAACGTGCTGTTCAAGATCAGCTTCCCCGCCGAGTTCCATGCGCAAACGGCCTGCGAAGCGGCGGTGACCTTGCATCCGTTGGTCAAGGATCGCTTGCATGAAATCGAGCGTATCGTGATCACCACTCATGAATCGGCGATTCGCATCATCTCCAAGGTCGGACAACTGGCCAACGCCGCTGACCGTGACCACTGCCTGCAATACATGACCGCCGTGCCACTGGCGTTCGGCAATCTGGTGGCCGAGCAGTACGAAGACGAATTCCACGCCGCCCATCCGATCATCGATGAACTGCGGGATAAAATGGTCATCGTCGAGGATCCGCGCTACAGCCGCGAATACCTGGAGGCCGACAAGCGCTCCATTGCCAACGCGGTGCAGGTGTTCTTCAAGGATGGTACGCATACCGAACAGGTGGCGGTGGAGTACCCGATCGGCCATCGCCGCCGCCGGGTGGAGGGCATTCCGTTATTGGAAGACAAGTTCAAGGCCAACCTGGCCACACGGTTTACCGCGCAGCGCAGTGCCGAGATTTTTGCGTTGTGCAAGGATCAGGCGCGGCTCGAGGCGACACCGGTAAACCGGTTTGTGGATCTGTTCGTGATCTAGCAGACACCACGTATTCACCTGTGCAAATCCAATGAATGTGGGAGGGGGCCTCCCACAGTTGACCGTGTTCACTCGAATCGCAGTATGACTCTGCGGTTGTGTTTGCTCTTCTTCTCGATCTTCTCGCAGAACACCCGGCCGATTTCTTCGGTGTTGAGCACATGGGTGCCGCCGCATGGTTGGATATCGATACCGGCGATTTCAATCACCCGCACCGCTCCCTGGACCACCGGTGGCGCCACCGCCTGGGTGCGGGTGATCTGCAGCAGGGTGGCGTACTCGGTGGCCGGCATCGACAGGGTTTTCACCGGGTGGGCCTGCTCGATCAGCGCGTTGAGGTCGCGGGTGATGCTGTCTTTGTCGAGGGTCATTTCCGGCAGGTCGAAGTCCAGGCGGCCTTTGTCTGCACTGATGCTGCATCCGGTGACCGGCGCGTCAATGATCGAGCACAACAGGTGCAGGCAGGTGTGCATCTTCATGTGCTGGTAGCGCCGGTCCCAGTCGAGGCCGGCGTCCACCTGCACCCCGGCGGTCAATTGTTCGGGGCAGTGTTCCACCTGGTGCCAGATGATCGAGCGCTGCACCGGGTCGCGCACTGTGCCGGTCACTTCGACCCGCGTACCGTCTGCCAGGGTGAGGTGCCCCGTGTCGCCTGGCTGCCCGCCCCCGGTGGGGTAGAACAACGTGTGTTCCAGGGCGACGCCGTGTTCGCTGACGGCAATCACTCGGGCGCTGAAGGCGTTCTGGTAGGGGGCGCTGTCGAACAGCGCCAGGGTTTCCATGGTGTGCACGGACATGTTCAACCTCCGACGATCAATGGGCTGGCTTGCAACAGGGAGCGCACCATCGCACTCAAGCCAGGCGGGGAAAGCAGGGTGATTTCAAATTCCGGGCCGCAGACCTTCAGGTTCAGCGGCAGGCGTGGCAGGTGGTTGCCCGATTCGATGCGATGCAGGCGAAATTGCAGGTGGTGACGTTCCTTCACCGTAGGCTCCAGCATCAGCCCGGGCAAGGGATGGAAGTCGGCGTCCAGCACCGTGACCTTGTGGCTGGTATTGATCTCGCCGACCACGTGCAGACGCTCATCCAGGGCGAAGGCGCCCAGGTATTTACTGTGGTCCGACTCGTCGTTTTTTTGCAGTTGGATCTGGTTTACCACCTTCACCTTGGTGCCGGCGGGCACGTCCTGGGTGATCACGCAGGACGGGCTGATAAACACGTTGTCGCCGATCAACACATAGCCGAGCACGCGGGCGCCGGAACCGACCTCGACGTTATTACCCAGACGTGGATGGCGCTTGCCGTCGGGGTTGTTGGCGATGCCGCGGGCGCCCAGGGTCACGCCGCAGAGGATGTAGCAGTCGTTGCCGATCTCACACGTTTCGCCGATCACGGTGCCGTAGCCGTGGTCCAGTACGAAGCGCCGACCGATACGCGCCGCCGGGTGGATCTCGGCGCCGGAAAGCACCTTGCCCTGGTTGCTCAGCTTGAGGGCGATACGGGAGAAGACGCCGTTGGTCTGGTCGGGGAAATGCCACACCAGGTGCGCCAGCCGGTAATACAGCACCGCCTTGAACGACGCGTAGGACTCCAGGATCAGCTCACCCCGCCCGCGTGATGCCGGGTCGCGGTAGGCGTAGGCGATCAAATCCTCGGCCACCGCCTGGGCGGCATTCTGTACCAGCGGCGCCAGATGCGGCTCCAGCTGCTTCATCTGTGCCGGCGTGAGGGTCTTGATGAGGTGAGTCAGCAACTCATCGTGCAACTGTTGCATGTCGATAAAGCCACCCATTGAGGCACCCCCTTAGTCTGATTGGTTGGAAGAGCGCTTATTCGAAACTGGGCAGGTAGCTGTCGGCATTGTCGTAGACCATGGTCAGCACCACCGTTTCGGGCGGCAGTTCCGGGGCGAGTTGGGCGACAGCCACCATGTTGGCGGCCGAGGACAAGCCCAGGCTGATGGCGTCGGTGCGCATGATGCGTTTCATCATGTCGATGCAATCCTGGCGCGAGACCTTGAGCATGCCGTCGATCACGTCCAGGTTGAGGATGCTCGGGATCAGGCCGATCGACAGGCCCTGGATATGGTGCGGCGCATGCTGGTTTTTCAGCAGGTCGCATTCTTCCGGTTCCACCCCCATGACGCGCAGCCCCGGCCAGGCGGCTTTGAGGGTTTCACCGATGCCTGTGATATGCCCGCCCGTGCCGATCCCGCTGACAAAGTAGTCAGCACGACGCTCGCCGAACGCACGCAGGATTTCCGGCGCGGTGGTGTCGCGATGGGTCTGCGGGTTGGCGCCGTTGCGTTGCTGGTTGAGCATCACGTAGCTGGGGTTTTCCAACTGCAGCTCCATGCACTTTTCGCCATGGGAGTTGTTGCCCAGGCGGCTGTCCGACAGCACCACCTTGGCCCCGTACAGGCGCAGCAGCTTCTGTTTTTCGGGGCTGTAGTTGTCGGGGATCACCAGCACGACCTTGTAGCCCAGCACATTGCCGGCCATGACCAGGCCGATACCGGTATTGCCGCCGCTGGGCTCGATGATGGTTTGCCCGGAGTCACGGATCAGCACACCCCGGCGTTCGGCGTCGAGGATCATGCCCAGGGCGATGCGCGCCTTGTGGCTGCCGCCCGGGTTGAGGGATTCGAGCTTGGCATAGACCTCGATGCCGAGGTCTTCGGAGAACTGCGCCAGGCGCACGATCGGCGTTTGGCCGATGACCTCGAGAATGGAGTTGTGCAACATCATTCAGTCCTCGGCTCAATACAAGGGCATGTCAGGTTCGACGTCGCGAACCCAATGCTTCATGCCGCCCTGCAGGACTTTGGTATTGGCGAAACCCGCCGCCAGCAAGGTGCTGGCGGCTTGCTCGGCGCGGGTGCCGGCGTAGCAGATCAGGTAGTGGGTGTTGTCCCGGCTGAGGCGGTCGAGCTGATTGTCCAGTTCGGCCAGGGGGATATGCACCACACCTGGCAATTTGCACACCTCCAGTTCGCTGGCATCGCGCACGTCCAGCAACACATCGACGCTGCGCGGGTGTTCGAGCAATTGCTTGAGTACACGGGGCTTTATGTAGCGCTCTTCGGCCAGGGACGGCTGGCTGGGCACAGCGTCCGCACAGACAGCCGGCGCCACGCTTTCGCTGTGGCGCAGTTCGGAGCAGCACGGGCAGTCGGCACGCCGCTTGAAGCGGATCTCGCTGAACTTCATTGCCAGCGCATCGAAGCGCATCAAGCGGCCGGACAGCGGTTCACCGATGCCGATCAACAGCTTGATGGCCTCGGTGGCCTGGATCATCCCGACCACACCGGGCAACACGCCGATCACGCCACCGGCGCTGCAATTGGGCGCCAGTTCGGCGGGCGGCGCGCTGGGGAACAGGCAGCGGTAGCAGGGGCCACCTTTATAGTTGAGTACGCTGATCTGCCCGTCGAAACGGTAGATGGCGCCGTATACCAAAGGCTTGCCCAATTGCACGCAGGCGTCGTTGACCAGGTAGCGGGTGTCGAAGTTGTCGGTGCCGTCGATCACCAGGTCATAGGCGCCCACCAGTTCCAGGGCGTTATCGGCGTTCAGGGCGGTGTCGTGGGCGTTGATCTGGATATGGCGGTTGAGGTCTTGCAGACGTTGCTTGGCGGACTCGACCTTGGGCATGCCGAGGGTGCTGTTGCCATGCACGATCTGGCGTTGCAGGTTGCTGCTTTCCACCACATCGAAGTCCACCAGCCCCAGGGTGCCGACGCCGGCTGCTGCCAGGTACAGGCTGATCGGTGAGCCAAGGCCACCGGTGCCGATGATCAGCACCTTGGCTTTCTTGAGGTTCAACTGGCCTTCGCGGCCGACGCCGGGCAGGGTGATATGGCGCACGTAGCGTTGCACTTCTTCATTGCTAAGGGCATCGACATCCATACCGCCCGAGGTGGCGAGCAGTACTTCGATCCGGGCTTTTTCCGGAAGCGGATCGTCGGCGCCGACCAGTTCTTCTTCGGCGGTAAACAGAAAGTGCTCCTTGAGCTGGTTGTTCTTCTCGTGGAACAGGTGCGCACGCAACTGCGGGTGGCTGCTGCAGAGGTTTTCAATGACTTCGCGCAATGTCGTTCCGGCGCCCTCGAGGGTCGATTCCGGCAGCTTGGCCACGCGAACCAGAATGTCGGGGAAAGAGACAGCGTTCATGGACAACTCCGTGTGCAGGTCGTTGAAAGGTTGAAGGGCGAAATGCTTGCCATCCCAGGCAAACAGCTTGGAACCCAGGGACTGGCCCTGGCGAACGTCCACCACCAGGTAGCTGACGGGGTAGATCGGTTCGCCCATGAACAGCGCCTTGTCCTCGTCTTCGTCGCTGAAATAGGCGCCGACATCCGGGTGGGAGTGGTAGATCACCACCACTGGGTTGTTGCTGCGAAACGCTTTGCTCAGCAGCAGGGTGTCGGCCACCGAGAATGTGTAGCCGTTGGCGGCGTTGCGCGGGTACATCTCGGGGTTCTTGCTGTGCAACTCGTTCTGGATATTGCTGCCCAGGTACACGCTGCCGTCGGCGAAGACAAAACCACAGCACTCCTCGGGGTAGCTGCGGCTGGCGTGGGCGTAGATCTGTTCCAGGGCTTCGGGGCGGAGGACGTCCATGTTTCTCTCGCATGGTGGTAGGAGGGTCAATTTTTCTTGGCCAGGAGTTTTTCAACCGGCAGCTTGGTGATCGCAAAGCCGGCCAGCAGGATGGCCGAGTACAGCATCAGGTCGCGGGAAATCGACACGCCTTCGTACCAGGCGCCGATGATCACCGCGAACACCGGGAAGATGATGAACACGAACGACAGGATGATCGGGCTCAAGCGCTTGAGCAGCATGAAGTACACGATGAACCCACCCACCGAGGCCACCAGTCCCAGGTAGAACAGCGCACCCCATGACCGCAGGGTGATGGCTTCGAAGGTCGGCGCTTCAAACCACAGTCCGGCGACGAACAGCATCAGCCCGGCAATACCGATGGGCAGCGTGTTGTAGGTGATTACGCTGATGGCGCTGCCTTTCTGCTTGGTGATGACGTAGCACAAGGCATGCATGATCGCGGCGGTCAGAATCGCCAGCACCCCGAAGAACTCGGCGTGGTCCAGGTGCAGGCCCTGGCTCTTGATGATCATGTAGAGGCTGCCGAAGCCGATACCGATGCCGACCACCTGGGAAAAGTAGATGCGTTCGCGCAGGAACAGCGCGGAGAAAATCAGGATGAACACCGGCATGCAACTGAACAGCAGCGCGGTAAGGCCGGACGAAACATGCATCTCGCCGTAGTTGAGCAGGTAGTAGGGCACGCTGAAGTAGGACAGGGTCACGAACACGAAGAACCAGCGGCTCTCGCGGGGAAACAGGACCGGCTCGCGGCGCACCATGGCAAAGCACAGGAACAGCGGGAAGGCGATGAGGAAGCGCAGGCCGGCGGAGGTGAGCGGCGGCACGCTCTCCACGGCAATCTTGATGCCCAGCCAGGTGGTGCCCCAGCTCAGGCATACGATCAGGAACATCACACTGGTGATCAGCCCGGCCAGCCACTGTTTTTGGGTTTTGGTCTTGGCGGTGTTTTCGAGAACGGCGGACATTGGCATCGTTTATTGCTTCCCTGAGCCGGAATTGAACTCTATATTGAGCTTGTAATGAGTTGTAAAATTCGGCGATTGAACCCGTAAAAGCACACTATTAGGGCGAAAGATGGCTGTCAAAACAAATATTGACATGGTGTCAATTATGCGTGAGGGGTTGTCCAACGGTCAGGGCGTGAAGTACAAGCGCCTGTCCGATGTCATGGAACGGGGCATCCTTGAAGGCTTGATTGAGCCAGGAAGAAAACTGCCGCCCCACCGGGTGCTTTCCGACAATCTTGGCGTCACGATCGGCACCATCAGCCGCGCCTATGGCGAACTGGAACGCCTGGGACTGGTGGTGGCGCGGGTCGGTGACGGCACGTTCGTGCGCAAGCGTGGGATGGAGCGCCAGCGCGATGAAGGCTTTCGCAACTTCAGTGAAGAACCGCGCCAATACTTCGACATGAGCCGGAATATGCACATCCCGGGGCAGGAGACAGTGTTCCTGGCCCAGAGCTTTCAAACCCTGTCGACCAACGCCAAGTTCCTCCAGGACATCAGTGCCTACACACCGGATGCCGGCTTGCCGCGCTACCGTGAAGCGGGGGCACAATGGCTGGTGCAGCGCGATTTTCATCCGATCCCCGAGCAGGTCATCTGCGTCAACGGCGGCCAGCATGGCTTGCTCTGCTCGATGATGGCGCTGTTACGGGCCGGAGATACCGTTGTGACTGAGCAACTCACATACCCCGGCCTGATCACCGCCGCCCGCATGCTCGGTATTCGCTTGATCGGGCTGGAGATGGACGAAGAGGGTGTACTGCCGAGCGCGCTGGACGAAGTCTGTCGTAATCACCGGATTTCAGCGCTGTACTGCACGCCGACCATCCAGAACCCCACCACCGCCGTGCTCTCGGTGGCGCGTCGCGAAGCGTTGGTCAAAGTCTGTCGCGAACACAATCTGCTGATTCTTGAGGACGAAGCCCACGGCGTACTGGTGGAGGATCGGCCGCCGCCCCTCAGCCATTTCGCCCCTGAGCGTACGATTCTGATCAGCAGCCTGAGCAAGGCGGTGTCCGCCGGGCTGCGTGTGGGCTATGTGCATGCGCCGCCCGCGCTGGTCAGCCGTATTTCGGCGGCCCTGCGTTCCACCTGCTGGATGGCCACCCCCGTCACCCTCGAGCTGGCGACCCAGTGGATCGAGAACGGCACGGCGGAATACCTGCTGCGCCAGCAGATCAACGAGATCAGCCGCCGCAAGGCCCTGGTCCGCGACCTGCTGATGGGCCTGGAATACCGCACTCACCTCAACAGCCCGCACTTCTGGATCGAAGTGCCGGAGCCGTGGCGGGCGTCGGAGATCGAGGCCGAGCTCAAGCAGAACAATTACCTGATCGCCACCGCCGAGGCGTTTGCCGTGGGGCAGACGGCGGTGCCGCAGTTTATCCGGGCGAGTATCTGCAATACGTCGGGGGATGATCAGTTATTGCGGGCGGGGTTTGATGCGCTGGCCACGGCGCTGGGGCAGGGCGGGGGACGCTTCCAGTTGTAGCAGGGTTTGTTGTGGCGAGCCCGCTCGCCACGGTGCAACAGCGTATCAAGGCGTTATTTGAAGCGCCGCTCCACGCCTTTCTCCACCAGAATCTTCGCCGAAATCTCTTCCACCGAGAAATGCGTGGAATTGATGTGCGCAATATTCTCGCGACGGAACAGATTTTCTACCTCGCGCACTTCGAACTCACACTGGGCATAGCTCGAATAGCGACTGTTGGGCTTGCGCTCATTGCGGATCGCCGTCAGCCGGTCCGGGTCGATGGTCAGCCCGAACAGCTTGTGCGAATGCGCGCGCAGGGCCGCCGGGAGCGTCAGGTGCTCCATGTCGTCTTCAGTCAGCGGGTAGTTGGCCGCACGGATGCCGAATTGCATGGCCATGTACAGACAGGTGGGCGTTTTGCCGCAGCGCGACACGCCCACCAGGATCAGGTCAGCCTTGTCGTAGTAATGGGTACGGGCGCCGTCGTCGTTGTCGAGGGCGAAGTTCACCGCCTCGATACGCTCCATGTAGTTGGAGTTATGCCCAATGGAATGGGACTTTCCGACCGAATACGAGGAGTGTTCGCTCAACTCCTGCTCCAATGGCGCCAGGAAGGTCGAGAAAATATCGATCATGAAACCATTCGACGTTGCGAGAATCTCACGGATGTCTTGATTGACGATGGTGTCGAAAATGATCGGCCGAAAACCGTCTTTTTCAGCCGCCAGATTGATTTGTTGTACCATGGCCCGCGCTTTATCCACGCTGTCGATGTACGGCCGCGTGAATTTGGCGAAGGTAATGTTTTCGAACTGCGCGAGCAGGCTCTGGCCCAGTGTTTCGGCTGTGATGCCGGTGCCGTCGGAGATAAAGAAAGCAGATCGTTTCATTTGAGCCCTGGGCCTTAAGCTGATGGCGAATCTTGGATATGATAGGCGCGATTTTGCCGTCCCGCGGTGGGCCGCATTCTCACTTATTTTCCAGGTCCAGGCCACAAGCGCGGGCGACAGCTCCTATTGAGCAGCCGGCGTCCTGAGCTTTTCCAACACAGAAAGTGGAGAGATCACCTTGGTAGAGTACGTAGTTTCCCTCGATAAGCTCGGCGTCCATGATGTAGAGCACGTAGGGGGCAAGAACGCATCCCTCGGCGAGATGATCAGTAATCTTGCAGGCGCTGGCGTGTCGGTGCCCGGTGGTTTCGCCACCACGGCCCAGGCTTACCGCGATTTCCTCGAACTGAGTGGCCTCAACGCTCAGATCCACGCCGCGCTGGACGCCCTGGATGTCGATGACGTCAACGCCCTGGCCAAGACCGGTGCCCAGATCCGCCAATGGATCATGGAAGCCGAGTTCCCCGAGAAGCTCAACGAAGAGATCCGTACCGCCTTCGCCACCCTGTCGGCCGGCAACCCGGACATGGCTGTCGCCGTGCGTTCCTCGGCTACCGCCGAAGACTTGCCGGACGCCTCCTTCGCCGGCCAGCAAGAGACCTTCCTGAACATCCGCGGCGTGGAAAACGTCATCCGCGCCGCCAAGGAAGTGTTCGCCTCGCTGTTCAACGATCGCGCCATTTCCTACCGTGTTCACCAGGGTTTCGACCACAAGCTGGTGGCCCTGTCTGCCGGTGTACAGCGCATGGTGCGTTCGGAAACCGGCACCGCCGGCGTGATGTTCACCCTCGATACCGAATCGGGCTTCCGTGACGTGGTGTTCATCACCGGCGCCTACGGCCTGGGTGAAACCGTCGTACAGGGCGCGGTCAACCCCGACGAATTCTACGTACACAAGGGCACCCTCGAAGCGGGTCGCCCGGCCATCCTGCGCCGTAACCTGGGCAGCAAGGCCATCAAGATGATCTACGGCGACGAGGCCAAGGCCGGTCGTTCCGTGAAAACCGTTGAAGTCGACAAGGCCGAACGTGCGCGTTTCTGCCTGACCGACGCTGAAGTCAGCGAGCTGGCCAAACAAGCGATGATCATCGAAAAGCACTACAAGTGCCCGATGGACATCGAGTGGGCCAAGGACGGTGACGACGGCAAGCTGTACATCGTGCAGGCCCGTCCGGAAACCGTGAAAAGCCGCACCTCGGCCAATGTCATGGAACGCTACCTGCTCAAAGAAACCGGCACCGTGCTGGTGGAAGGCCGTGCCATCGGCCAGCGCATCGGCGCCGGCAAGGTGCGGATCATCAAGGACGTGTCCGAAATGGACAAGGTCCAGCCGGGCGACGTACTGGTCTCCGACATGACCGACCCGGACTGGGAACCGGTAATGAAGCGCGCCAGCGCCATCGTCACCAACCGTGGCGGGCGCACCTGCCACGCAGCGATCATCGCCCGTGAGCTGGGGATTCCTGCGGTAGTCGGTTGCGGCAACGCCACCCAGCTGCTCAAAGACGGCCAGGGCGTGACCGTGTCCTGCGCCGAAGGCGATACCGGCTTCATCTTCGAAGGTGAACTGGGCTTCGACATCAAGCAGAACTCCATCGACGCCATGCCGGACCTGCCGTTCAAGATCATGATGAACGTCGGCAACCCGGACCGTGCCTTCGACTTCGCACAGTTGCCGAACGCCGGTGTGGGCCTGGCCCGCCTGGAGTTCATCATCAACCGTATGATCGGCGTGCACCCCAAGGCCCTGTTGAACTACGACGGCCTGCCGCTGGACATCAAGGAAAGCGTCGACAAGCGCATCGCCGGCTACAACGACCCGGTGGGCTTCTACGTCGAGAAGCTGGTGGAAGGCATCAGCACCCTGGCGGCGGCGTTCTACCCGAAAAAGGTCATCGTGCGCCTGTCGGACTTCAAGTCCAACGAATACGCCAACCTGATCGGCGGCAAGCTCTACGAACCGGAAGAAGAAAACCCGATGCTGGGCTTCCGTGGCGCCTCGCGTTATATCAGCGAAGCGTTCCGTGACTGCTTCGAGCTCGAATGCCGCGCCCTCAAGCGCGTGCGCAACGAAATGGGCCTGACCAACGTCGAGATCATGGTGCCGTTCGTGCGCACCTTGGGCGAAGCGAGCCAAGTGGTCGACCTGCTGGCAGAAAACGGCCTGTCCCGTGGCGAAAACGGCCTGCGCGTGATCATGATGTGCGAATTGCCGTCCAACGCCATCCTGGCCGAAGAGTTCCTCGAGTTCTTCGACGGTTTCTCCATCGGTTCCAACGACCTGACCCAGCTGACCCTGGGCCTGGACCGCGACTCCGGAATCATCGCCCATCTGTTCGACGAGCGAAATCCTGCGGTCAAGAAGCTGCTGGCCAACGCCATCCAGGCCTGTAACAAGGCCGGCAAGTACATCGGCATCTGCGGCCAAGGTCCTTCCGACCACCCTGACCTGGCCAAATGGCTGATGGAGCAGGGCATCGAAAGCGTCTCGTTGAACCCTGATTCCGTGTTGGAAACCTGGTTCTTCCTGGCGGAAGGCCAGGCGTCCGCCTAAGATCGTCATGTCAAAAGTGCCGGTCACCCGATGAGGGTGACCGGCATTCTTATCTGTGCAGGGCGGAACTCCTTCCGGACGCCGCCCTTTTTTGTGCAAGAGCATTATGCAAAGCAGCAGCAACCTGTTTCCCGTCGCCCTGATCAGCGCTGAGCGTCGTGGCGACCTGAGTGAAGACGTGTACCGCCTCAAGCCCGGTAACAGCCCCGACGGCACCGTCGAGCTGGCAGTTACCCGTTTGGGCCTGGCCGATGTCCCGGAAAACCGGGGCATTGCGGTTATTTTATTGCATGGCAGTTTTTCCAATCGCCGCTTCTGGTATTCGCCCAAAGGCATCGGCCTGGGCGCTTACCTGGCACGCCAGGGATTTGATGTGTGGATCCCGGAAATGCGTGGTCATGGTTTGTCCAAGCGCAATCATGACTACGCACGCAACCGCGTCGCTGACTATGCGCGCTACGACTTGCCGGCCATTGGCGCGTTCGTGCGCGAGCAAAGCGGGCAGGTTCCTCACTGGATCGGTCATTCCCTGGGTGGCACCAGTCTGGCGGCGGCGCTTGGCGGGCGGCACCTTGGCGCGCCAGCCGTGGCTTCGGTGGCGTTGTTTGGCTGCCAGGTCAGCCGCACCCACTGGCCGTTGAAGCTGCCACCGGTGGAATGGACGGGGCGCTTGCTCTTGAAACGCTTCGGCGAAGTCTCCGGCTCGCGCCTCAAGCGTGGCCCGGAGGACGAGCCGGCAGGCGTGATGATCGAAGCCATGCGCTGGAATGGCCTGTTTGGCCGCTTTGGCGAAGGCAAGAACGACTGGTGGAAAGGCCTGGCGGAGGTCGACGTGCCGTTGCTGTCGGTCAGTGCTGCCGGCGATCGTCAGGACCCCGACTGGGCCTGTCGCAAGCTGTTCGAGCAGGTCGGTTCCGAGCACCGTCAATACTTGTGCCTCGGCCGTCAGCAAGGGTTTACCGAGGATTTCGGGCACGTTGAAATGCTCGTCAGCAAAGCCGCACAGGCTGAAGTGTGGCCACTGGTGGCGCAATGGCTGAAGGACCCGCTCGCCCCATTGTTCGGCGTGCAGCCCGAGGTGTTGGCCACTGTTTGAGGGCAGGGCTCTGCCAAGGGCGTTTCACTCGTGTGTGGTTGCGGCTAAGATATGACGCGTTAAACGCTTCTGGTCATATTCAGTCGCGCAGTGACTATTGCGTTGCGACGAAGTGGATGGGATGTTTCGCACCTGCTTGGGCTGGCGCTTCTTTCGAAAGACACCTCTTTGACGGAAAGGAATTGTTCAATGAACCATTATGTGACCCCCGACCTGTGCGACGCCTACCCGGAGCTGGTGCAGGTGCTCGAGCCGATGTTCAGCAACTTCGGCGGCCGAGACTCCTTCGGCGGTGAGATTGTCACCATCAAATGCTTCGAAGATAACTCTCTGGTCAAGGAACAAGCCGACCAGCCTGGTGCTGGCAAGGTGCTGGTGGTCGACGGTGGAGGATCCCTGCGCCGTGCGCTGCTGGGCGACATGATCGCCGAAAAAGCTGCGAAAAACGGCTGGGAAGGGCTGGTGATCTACGGCTGCATTCGTGATGTGGATGTCATCGCCCAGACCGACCTTGGCGTGCAGGCCCTGGCCAGTCACCCGATGAAGACCGACAAGCGTGGTATTGGCGATCTGAACGTGGTGGTCACCTTTGCAGGCGTGACGTTCCGCCCGGGTGAGTACATCTACGCCGACAATAACGGCGTGATTGTGTCGCCCAGCCCACTGAAAATGCCTGAATAAACTGCTGTAAGCGACGGGGTGAGGATGTTCGAGGAAGAAAACGCGCAATGGGGGCTTGTACATGCCCTGGTGCTGGACGGTAAAGGCGGTGCGCGTTCGATTGCCCGGACAGAGCTCGACGACTTGCAACTGCAGTCCCAGGAAAGCCTGTGGCTGCATTGGGATCGCAGTCATCCGCAGACCCAGACCTGGCTGCGCAAATCCAGTGGCTTGAGCGAGTTCGCCTGTGACCTCTTGCTGGAGGAGAACACCCGCCCGCGCCTGTTGCCGTTGCCGGACTCGCAATTGCTGCTGTTCTTGCGTGGGGTCAACCTCAACCCCGGTGCCGAACCGGAGGACATGGTTTCGGTGCGGATTTTCGCCGCGGCCAATCGTGTGATTTCCCTGCGGTTGCGTCCGTTGCGCGCCACGGATGAGTTGCTGGTGCAGCTGGCGGATGGCAAGGGACCGAAGACGGCCTCTGAACTCATCCTTTATATGGCTCAGTACCTGACTAATAAAGTGCAGGATCTGGTCAGTGACCTGTCTGAAATCGTCGACGTAGAGGAAGAAAAACTCGATACCGACGAACGGTATACCCCGGAACATGGCAGCGTCCTGCAGATCCGTCGACGGGCAGCCGGGCTGAAGCGATTCCTCGCGCCGCAGCGGGATATTTTCGCCCAGCTCACGCGGATCAAACTGCCGTGGTTCTGTGACGACGATGCCGACTATTGGAACGAATTGAACAACAGCCTCACCCGTTATCTGGAAGAGCTTGAATTGACCCGAGAGCGCGTGGGGCTTGTGCTGGAGGCCGAAGACCGGCGTTTGAGCGTGCGCATGAACCGCACCATGTACCGCTTCGGGATCATCACCGGAATCTTCCTGCCGATGAGTTTTCTCACCGGCCTGCTGGGTATCAATGTGGGTGGGATTCCGTTCTCTGCCAGCCCCTATGGATTCATGATTGCGTGCCTGTTGATGGTCTCGGTGGCGCTTGGGCAATGGTGGCTTTTTCGACGATTGCGCTGGGTTTGACCTGAATATGACCTGAACGTAGGAAGGGTCCTATGTGACCCCAAGAAATTTACCCTCGTCTTTTAAATCACTTGCGAGAGGTCCTTATGCACGATCCGTTCGAACAGTCTTTGCGTGACATGCTCAATGCCTCGCCGTCCAACCGCGACGACGATGCCTGCTTGGGCCGCGTGCTGAAAACCGCCAACCGTCAGGTGGGCGCGGGTGATCTGTTCGGTCTGCTCGGGCGCTGGGTGCCGGCGTTGATGATGGCCCTGAACAACGGTTCGGCCCATGTCTCACCGGTTTCCCGTGATAAACCTCTTGCTCGCACTGCTGATAAGGCTGATTGAATATGGAACTTGATCTCTGGACCCAGAGCCTGGTCACCGCGATGACCGCATTGTGGACCAAGGTGGCGAATTTCATTCCCAACCTGTTTGGTGCCCTGGTGCTGGTGTTGCTGGGCTTTGTCGTGGCCAAGCTGCTCGACACCCTGCTGTCCAAACTGCTCGCGAAACTGGGCCTCGACCGCCTGATGGCAGGCACCGGTCTGACCAAACTGTTGGGGCGTGCCGGGCTGCAGGTACCCATCTCGACGTTGATCGGCAAGATCGTTTATTGGTTTGTTTTGCTGATTTTCCTGGTTTCTGCGGCTCAATCCCTTGGACTTGAGCGAGTTTCAGCTACGCTCGACATGCTGGCGCTGTACTTGCCGAAGGTTTTCGGCGGCGCGCTGGTGCTGCTGGTAGGTGTTTTGCTGGCGCAACTGGCCAATGGGCTGGTGCGCGGCGCCGCCGAAGGCGTGGGTTTGGACTATGCTGCGGGCCTGGGGCGGATTGCCCAGGGCCTGGTGATTATCATCAGTATTTCGGTCGCGATCAGCCAGTTGGAGGTCAAGACTGACCTGCTCAACCACGTGATTGTGATCGTTTTGATTACCGTTGGTCTGGCCGTTGCGCTGGCCATGGGCTTGGGAAGCCGGGAAATTGCCGGTCAGATTCTTGCGGGAATCTATGTGCGTGAGTTGTACCAGGTGGGCCAACAGGTGCGTGTGGGCGAGGTTGAAGGGCAAATCGAGGAGATCGGCACGGTCAAGACGACGGTGCTGACCGATGACGGCGACCTGGTGTCGCTGTCCAACCGGATTCTCCTGGAGCAGCAGGTCAATAGCCGCTAACCCGGCAAACCCTGCTAATGTACGCCGCCGCGAGCCTGGGTGATCGGGCTGTGGCGGACATTGACCTGACTGTCGGCACGACTTGTTTTGAATAAAGCCCAAACGCTGTCCACGCGCTATGACCCCCGTGAGCTCTCTGATGAGGAGCTGGTCGCGCGTTCGCACACGGAGCTGTTTCACGTCACTCGCGCGTACGAAGAATTGATGCGCAGATATCAACGCACTTTGTTCAACGTTTGTTCAAGGTATTTGGGGAACGATAGAGATGCGGATGATGTCTGTCAGGAAGTGATGCTCAAGGTGTTGTACGGCCTGAAGAACTTCGAAGGCAAATCGAAGTTCAAGACATGGCTGTACAGCATCACGTACAACGAGTGCATCACGCAGTATCGGAAGGAACGGCGAAAGCGTCGCTTGATGGACGCCTTGAGTCTTGACCCCCTTGAGGAGGCATCTGAAGAGAAGGCGCCGGCACCCGAGGAGAAGGGCGGACTTGATCGCTGGTTGGTGTATGTGAACCCGATTGACCGGGAAATTCTGGTGCTACGATTTGTCGCAGAGCTGGAGTTTCAGGAAATCGCTGACATCATGCACATGGGTTTGAGTGCTACAAAAATGCGTTACAAGCGTGCTCTTGATAAATTACGTGAGAAATTTGCGGGCGAGACTGAAACTTAGTGCGTGGCAAATATCTCTTACGTGTAGGCAAGTTCTGTTAGACTTGTCGCCGAGTTGTCCCCCGGTTTGTGGGACTGCTTTACAATCACCAGATGGGGATTTAACGGATGAAACTGAAAAACACCTTGGGCTTGGCCATTGGTTCTCTTATTGCCGCTACTTCTTTCGGCGTTCTGGCACAAGGCCAAGGCGCAGTTGAAGGCGAGCTGTTCTACAAGAAGCAGTACAACGATAGCGTCAAGCACATCGAAGACGGCTTCAATCCTGGCGCTCGCATCGGTTACTTCCTGACCGACGACCTGTCCTTGAACCTGTCCTACGACAAGACCAACCACACCCGTTCGAACGACGGTACTGGTAACCAGAAGATCAAAGGCGATACCGGCAGCCTGGTTGCCCAGTATCACTTCGGTCAAGCTGGCGTAGACAGCCTGCGTCCATACGTAGAAGGCGGTTTCGGTCACCAGAGCCGTACCAACGTTCAGGCTGACGGCCACAGCGGTCGCGACCAGACTACTTTCGCTACCGTTGGTACTGGCGTGAAGTACTACTTCACCAACAACCTGTACGCACGTGCCGGTGTTGAAGCTGACTACGGTCTGGACAACGGCAAGTGGGACTACTCCGCACTGGTCGGCCTGGGCGTAAACTTCGGCGGTAACGCTGGCGCAGTTGCTCCAGCTCCTACCCCAGCACCAGCTCCAGAGCCAACTCCAGAGCCAGAAGCTCCAGTTGCTCAGGTTGTTCGTGTTGAGCTGGACGTCAAGTTCGACTTCGACAAGTCGGTTGTTAAGCCTAACAGCTACGGCGACGTGAAAAACCTGGCCGACTTCATGGCTCAGTACCCAGCTACCAACGTAGAAGTTGCTGGTCACACTGACTCCGTAGGTCCAGACGCTTACAACCAGAAGCTGTCCCAGCGTCGTGCTGACGCTGTTAAGCAAGTCCTGGTTAAAGACGGCGTTGCTCCTAGCCGTATCACCGCAGTAGGTTACGGTGAATCCCGCCCAGTTGCTGACAACGCAACTGAAGCTGGTCGTGCCATCAACCGTCGTGTAGAAGCGTCGGTAGAAGCTACAGCTCAGTAATTACTGAGTGGTAGAAAAAAGCCCGGCTCAGGCCGTAATGCTGTTCACTTAAGCATTTGAGTCCCGGCCGGGCTTTATAGAGAATCCGATGTCAGACTCCTGGCATCGGATTTTTTTATGCCCATTCAGCAGCAGTTGCTCGACCTCGGCGATCTCTTCAACTTTTCTGACCTGAGCACCTTCACTCAGAACATCCCAATCGAGTGGGTAGCGAGTGCGCTGAACCTTTCGGTGCAAGCCACCATACGGCGGCGCCGCTTGCCGAGTGACCAAGTTCTTTGGCTGGTTCTGGGCATGGCTTTGTTTCGTGATGAGCCCGTCCACGAGGTCGCCAGGCGTTTGAATATCTGCGCGCAAG
>NZ_FOIH01000015.1:0-193000 GCF_900111535.1 Pseudomonas sp. NFR09 | reverse complement strand
TGTAGTCCCCTACCAGGTTGAAACTGGCCGCCGCCAAGGTGTTGAACAAGGCATTTTTCAGCGCGTCACTGACACTGCCGCCCTGCCCCAGGGCTTTGTTCAGCAACACAGAGGTGCCGTTCTGCAGCGCCTGGTTGGCCGCGAATTGGCCGACGCCGCTCCAGGTGCCCAGCGAGCCGGAGGTGGCCACTTTGCTGATGGTGGTATTGGTCTGCGCTCCGGTCCATGGGTCGAAGTAACCCACCGTCAGGCCGGCAGTGATCGCCGAAACCCCGTAGCCCTTCAGGGCATCGGACGACGTCACGTCCTTGAACACGGCACCGAGATTGCCCCGGTTGTTGACCACGCTGACACTGGCATTGGTCGAGGCGCCAGTCGCAACCGCACCGACCATGGCGCCGCCGACACCGCCGCCTGCTGCGGCCGTCGCCATGGGCCCGATGACCGCCGACATCACGATGGCAATGATCAGTTGCGAGGCCGGCCCCAGCCCGGAGTGGCTGTACTTGAAGCTGTCGTGGACCTCCCTGACCTGACGCCAGTCCACATCCCCGCGCTGTTCTGCGTCCTTGAGCCAAGCCAATTGCGGGTCGGCCTTGACCATCGCATCGATGGACTGGCTGACGCTCTGCTGATTGACCTGCTTGATGTCGATCTGCAAACCGTCGACGGCCTGGATCGCGATGGTGCCCCCGGCAACCAACTGGCTCTGGCGCAGCGTTTCGTCAGTGCTGCCCTTGCCCTTGGATGCCACCCAGAATGCGTTGTTGTTGGTCTTCTCGTGGCTCTCCTGATGCAGGTCTTTCACTGCTTCGAAGGTCACCGCCCCACCACTGGTGATGGCGATATCCGCCGCGCTTTCCAGCCTTGCCCCTTGATACAACTGACCGCCGCCGCTGATCAGGTCGAGGTTGCCGCCTGTGGTGATCTGGCTGCCCACCGCACGCACGTCGGTGACTTCGTCGCGTTGGGTCTTGAGGGCGCCGAAGCTGCCTTTTTTCTTGTAGTCATACAGGCTGTAGTCGCTGTCATTGGCACTCAGCAGTTGCAACTGCCCACCCGCCACCAGATACGCATCCTTGCCGCTGCTGACCTGGCTGGCGTGCAGCACGATGTCTTGCCCCGCGCTGGCGTTCAGTTTGCCGCCGGCGGTGAGCTGGCTGCCCACGTGACGCACCTGGGTGGTTTGCTCATGCACCTTGGCGCCGCCGCGTTTGCTGTTGACCGCGTGATCGGTTTCGTTGGCGGCGGCCAACAGGTGAAGGTTGCCACCGGCGGCGACGGTCAGGTCTTTGCCGGCGTTGGCGTGGCTGGCCAATAGGGTGATGTCGCGCCCGGCATGCAGGCTCAGGCTGCCGGCGGCGTTGAGATTGGCGCCAAGCTGTTCGGTGCGGCTGTGTTGGGTGACCCGGTGGCCGCCGTTTTCCGTGGTACGCACCTGTTGGGTATCGGTGACGGCGATGAGGTTGATGTCGCGCCCGGCACTCAGGCTGGCATCGCCAGCGCTGTTGATGTCGCCTCGGTTGGTGATGTCGCGCCCGGCGTTGAGCGTGAGGCGCTGTGCGGCGCTGATCTGGCCCGCCTGGTCGAGATGGGTGACAAGGGTGCCGTCCCCCTGGTGCTTGGCATGGGCGGTGCGGTCGTTGACGATGTCGCCGGTGACGCTGGTAAGTTCGATATGGCTGCCACGGATCTCGCCGGCCATCGCGTTGCGGATACTGTCGGTGGCCAGCAGGCTGATGCGTTCACCGGCGCTGAGCGTACCGCCATTGAGCAGGCGGCCGTCGGCGATGGCGGTCAGCTCCTGTGCCGCTTTCAAGGTGCCGACATTGACGATGTCGCCACCGCTGACCAGGTTGCACCAGGCTGCCCCCGCGCAGGTTATTGGCGTCGACCGTCGCCAGGTACAGCACCGGCACCAGCACGTCTTCACCCTGCACCTGGCGTTTTTCCATCCATACGATGTCGTGGGTCAGGGCCGCCACCTGCTGCGCGGTGAGGCCGACGCCGACGCTCAATTGCAGGCTGTCGCGGGCGCTGAGGCCGTTGTCCATCAGGTAGCGGAACTGTTCCTCGTCGCTCTCCAGCCCGGCGAGGAAGCGTTGCCCGGTCTTCGCCAGCACGGCGTCACGGATCAGGCGGCTTTCGTAGTAGCCGTCGCCCAGGCGTCGCCAGGCCACGTCGGTGCTGTAGCCGATCTTGTCGAGCAAGTACTGGGAACTGAGGAAGTTGGCCAGGTGGGTGAACAGGGGATTGGTTTCAATCAGGTAGGGGCTGCCTGGATTCTTGCTGGGGATAAACAGCCCGTATTTACCGCTGGGGAGTTGGAATTCCGGCGGTTGGGTCAGGTCATCGCTGAGGCGATCCGGGCTCAGTTCGAGGTCGTTGGGGTTGTGGCCAATGTCGCCGGTCAGTTGCGCCAGGGTGTTTTCCCGCAGGGTGCCGTTTTGCAGGTACTCGGTGGCCTGCAGGTTGAGGCGGCCGCCGGCTTGCAGCGTGGCGGCATAGACTTCGCGGCCATCCTCGCGCCAGGTGGTGAGGGTGCCGGGGTTGCTGAACCCCTCTCCGGTCGAGCGGGCCTTGAGTTCGGCAAAACGCACGGGGTCGAAGGGTGCGTTATTGAAGGCCGGCAGGTCGTGGAATTCCATCTGGTCCCACAGGGCTTTGTCGATGCGACCGGGGGTGCCGATGATGGTGCTGGAGATGCCGGTCTGGGAGGCCGCGCCCTGGTTGATAAGGCGGTTGGCGGAAAGGTGCACGTCGCCATTGGCGGCGAGCAGGCTGTAGCGGTTCTCCAGGGTCTGCGCGTCGATACGCAGGTCTTTGCCGGCCACCAGTCGCGCCGCCCTGGTGGAGTTGGGCGCGGCGGTTTCGCGCCAGATTTCGCTGATGTAGATAGTGCCGCGCTTGAAGCTGTCGTTGCCGTGGCAGTGCTGGCCGCAGACCCATTGGATACTGCCGCCGACCAGCTCGCGTTCGAGGACAAGGTGGGTGCGGGCGTTTTCAAACTCGCGGGCGTTGATGTGCAGGGTGCCTTCGGTTTCCACACTGCCGGAGAGGTTGCTGAAGCGCGTACCGGAGAAACTGAAATCACCGACGCTGTAGAGGTCACCTTCAAGATTGCTGAAATGCTCGCCACGCACATGCAGGTCGCCGCCGCTGAACAGCAGGCCGCTGTTGGTGACGTTGGCAGTGAGCAGGAGGTTGCCTTGGCTGCCGAGCGTGCCGGGGTTATTCAGTTGAGCCGCATTGATCTGCATATGCCGCGCTGCGCTGAGCACGCCGAGGTTATGCAGTACATCGCGCACGCGCAGTTGGATGTCTTGGCCGCTGAGAATCTGGCCGTGGTCTTGGGTAAGGTTTGATGCGCTGATATAGGCATCGCCTTTGGCGGCGATCAGGCCGCTGTTGTTCAGGTCGCCATCGACCTGCAGGTGCAGGTGGTTGTCGCCGAGCAGTTCGCCCGCGTTGGTGAACGTGCCGGCCGCAATACTCAGCGCAGTGCCTGCCCCCACGATCTTGCCGCTGTTGTCGACGCTGTCGGCGACCAGGCTCAAATCGCCTTCGGCATGCAGCGTCCCGGCATGGTTGATGGCCTGTCCGGCGGCAATTTCAAGTTGGCCGGCGGTGACCACCTGGCCAGTGTTTCTCAGGTCCTGGCGGGCTTCGATCCTGGCGCTGTCGGCGGCGATCTGGCCGCTGTTATCGAGGCTGCCGCTGGTGATTTCCAGGTGGCCACTGGCATTGAGTTCACCCGGGTTATCCAGGCGCTGGGCCTTGATGCTCAGCTGTTTGCCCGCGATACGCCGGTCTTCCAGGATGCCGCTGACGACCTTGCCCTGGTTGCTCACCGTACTGCCTTCGAGGCTGACATTCCCGGCGCTGGCCAGGGTCTGCCGCACCACCAGATCGCCCTGGGCCTGCAGGTCGATATCAGCCATCGCAAAGGTCGGGCCTTGCAAGTCAATCGACGCGGCCTTGGCCGTGAGGGCGCCGACGCTGGTGGTGTGGGACAGGCTCAAGCCGCCATTGGCGTTGATCACGATGTCGCCAGCGGTGCTGGCCATATCGCCCGCCAGCCTTACGCCGACGCCCTGCTCAGTGCCCACCAGGCGAATCGTCCCGGCGTACATGCCGCCGAGGGCGCTGGCATCAATGGCCAGTTGCGGTTTGTCCCGGCCATCTTCGGCATGGGCACGGGCCTGCAAAGTGTCGGCACTGACATCGTTACGGCCGGTGATAATGTTGAGCTGGTCGGCATGCAGTTGCGCGTTGAGCTTGGCCGTGCGGGTGATCAGATCGAACTGGCTGACATTGCGGGCATTGAGCCCGGCGCCCTCCAGCGCAATATCGCCGCCGTCTACGCGAAAATGATCCAGCCGCCCACCTTCGATCACGGGCTTGCCGGTGGTCAGCGTCGCGCGCGGCGTATTGATAAACCCGCAGCCATTGCAGGTGATGCCGTGAGGATTGGCGACGATCACCCGCGCGGCATGCCCCGCCACTTCGGTGTAGCCCCCCAAGTGGCTGCGGTTGCCACCGGTGACTTCGTTGAGGATCACGCTGGCAGGCCGCCCTTGCAGGCCTGGGTTGCCGAGGATCACACCGCCCAGTTGGGTGTTTTGCGTGGCCTGGGTGGCGTTATTGAGGATCAGCCCGTTGCTGCCGACGTTGTAGTCGGTGAACAGGTTATGGGACAGCCCGCTGCCATTGGGCCCGGCGATATTCACCACCGGCACGCCGTTGGGCGCATGGCCGAGGCTGGTGCCGGGGCTGGCCGGGTCCACGCTCAGCTCGGCGGCGGCCGCGACAATCGGATTGAGGAAGATGATGCCTGCGAGGCTCAGGGCCAGGCACTGGTAAAACGGGCGGCGCACGTCCATAGGCTAGGTTCCTTGTTGTTATTCAGAAAAACAGGTCGATTCGGGCGTAGATCGGGTGTTCGCGACGTTCAACGATGGCCGGGCGCTCCAGGGAGCGGGCGAGCACCAGCGAAGCGGCAAGGTGAGTACCGCGTGCGCTGAGCTCCCAGGCATGGCCGGTAAGGCGCCCGGCAACGTCAGGGTTGTGCGGGCCACGGCGGATCACTCCGACGTCGTAGCCAAAGCCCACGCCCACTTCGTGCACCCAGGGCCGCAGCGCCTCCCAGGCCACCGGTTGGCGCCAGCGCACCTGGCTGCGCCAGTAGCCGCCGCTATTGCCCGAAAGGTTCTGTTGCTGGAACCCGCGCACCGCACCGAGGCCGCCGACGCTCAGGCGTTGTGGCCCATAGAGTTCGTCTTCGGCGTATTGGCCGGTGGCAAGGCTGTCGACACTCCAGTGCTGGCCCAGCCAGCGAAAGGCCTGCAAATAGCTGAGGGTCAGGGTGTATTTCTGATAGCGCGAGGTCGGCGCGCCGCGCTGTGTAGAGAGATCGCGCTGGGCGTCCAGGGCGCCGATGCCCTGTTGCCAGCCGGCATCGAGGTTGAGAAAGGCGTTGCCGATGCGGCGGCCATGGTTGAAGCCCAGTTGACGCTCCGTGATGCGATGGCTGGAGGTGCGCAGCAACGCGTCTTCCAGGTAGTTGCGGGTCCGCAGGTGGCTCAGGCCAAAGCTGAACGCCGTCTTGCCCAGGTTATCGCGGTGCAGCACGCGCTCGGCGCGCAACTGCTGGCTGGACGTCTCGCCTGACAGTGCGAAGGCAAACCCGGAAAGGTCGTTGCGCGTGCGGTAGAAGCTTTGGCTGTGGCTGACATTGAACGTCCACCAACCATACGGCAGGCCGTAGAACAGGTTCTGGCTGTGGGAATGGCGCCAGCGGTCGCTGACGGTGTCGCGGCTGGCCCGCAGGTTCAATTGATCCGCCAGGCCCAGGGGGCTGTCCCAATCCAGGCCGATACCGGCCTGCTGGCGACCGGTGCTGGCATCGCCATGGTTGTTGCGGTTGGCCGAGACACGCCAGGGTTCGCGGCGCTCACCTTTGAGCGTCACGCGGCTGCCCCCCACTGCCTGCCCCGGCAACACCTCAAGCTGCGGCTGGCGCGAGGGCAAGCGCGACAGTTGATCCACCCACTGCTCCAGCTCGCGCAGGTCGAGCACCTCCCCTACGGTGCCGGGAAAGGTCATGGCGGACTCCAGCGGGCTGGCCAGCGATGAGCTGTCGAGCCCTTCAAGGCGCCCTTCGACCACGATGATGTTCAGTTCGCCATGTTTCAGGTCCTGCTGTGGCAGGTAGGCGCGGGTGGTGACGTAGCCGCGATGCAGGTAGTGATCGGTGAGGCTTTTGAGCACGGCGTTGAGTTGAGGCACCCCCAGGCAACGCCCCTGCCAGGGTTGCAGCAGCGCCTCTCGCTGGCCTTCGGGCAGCAATGTCGCGCCTTCAATGTTGATACGCGTGACGGTGATGCACTGGCCGTCTTCCAGCAGCGCGGGAGCCGTTGGCACAGCGATTTGGCCGGGCAGGTTCTGCAGGTCTTCAAGGCGACGACGCTGCTCTTCCAACACTTGCTGCTGACGCTCACGGGCCAATTCGCGGTCGCCGGGCGACACGGGGGACGCGGCAAGAAGCGGACCTGAAAACAGCGCTATCCCCAGCAGCGCAGGTCGAAAAACAGCCGGCATCCTTTCACCCTCACACAGGTACTCAAATGGAAAGAGCACCCATGCTGCCGAGGCTGAAACGCTTAAGGAAAACAGGAAAGGTTACAAAAAATTCGGCGTTCCTGAGGGCGTCGCCTTGTCTGTCACACAGGCGTTGGAGGGCTGTCAGATGCTTCCGAACAATGTCAGTCGAAGGAAGAAACCGGATAGGAAGTGAGACTTGAAACGTACATTTCCTGGTTTTTTCTTACGCTGAAAGTCCTTTCCCCTACAAACGAGAAAGACAATTCAGAGAGGATAAGAAAGGAGATCTGTCAGAGGAAAAAGACCGGTCGCTCAACCCATGAGCACACAGGCATACCTGAAAGCGACAGGCGTAGATTAGCGTTCTGGCCCGGTCCATTTACATCGTAAAAATTGGAGTTACCCGACGAGCGGCAGCCCCTCAACTCAACAACACCACCCCACCCGGCAACTCCGTGCACTTGGCCCCATACGCATCGCGGATCAACAACGCCACGCCCGCCAACTGCTGCAAACTGAAGCGCGCCTGAACCCGACGCTGGCCCAGTTCCTTGTTCAACAGCAGCAGCATGCCCGGGCGATAACGGTTGATCTCGTCCACCACCGTCGCCAGCGTGGCGTTGTTGAACACCAGCACCTGTTCACGCCAGGCCACCACTGCCTGGGTGTCCACCATTGTCACCTCGCTGACGCCGGACGCGCCGTAGGTGAGTTGCCGGCCGCTGTCCAGGCGCACGCTGCGCCCGGCGATGGCCACCGCGAGTGAACCGTCGATGCAGGTGACGCATACCCGGTGGTCGGTATTGCGCACATTGAAGCGTGCCTGCGCCGCGCTGACCGAGCCCTCGCCAGCCTGGACCAGCAGCGGTTGCGAAACGTGGGTGACCACCTCGACTTCGCCTTCGAGCAGTTCGATGCCCTCGCCCACCCGGCTGATGCGGGTCTGGGTGTTGAGTTCCAGGCTGATGCCTTGGCTCAACAGCACTTGGCGCTGCTCGCCGACTTCGGTGCGATAGTCCGCTGTGAGCCCGGCGAAGCCGCCCGGCACACCGACGCGCACCATCACCACGGCTGCCGAGGCGGCGATGGCCCCGCCGAGGAAGGCACGGCGGCCAAAGCTGCGCGGTTGCGACATTTGATCAAGGGCCGGGGACAGTTGCTGCCACAGCGCCTTGGCCTGTTCGAAAGCCTGGGCGTGTTCCGGGCTCTGCGCGCACCAGGCTTTGAGGGCCTTGGCATCGGCCACGGTGGCGCGGCCCGAGGTCAGCAGGAGCAGCCAGTCGCGGGCTTCATCGTGCAGGGGGCTGGCGGCGGACTGCCGGGCGGTGGAGAGGCTAAAAATATTCAAGCGCGCACGTACTCACGGATTTATCAGGGACTCGACACTAAGACGGTTTTCCGGCCCCGGGACCGAACCGCTGAATCACTTTTCTTTCCAGGCGCTTGGCACAGTGGCCCAGGGCGGCCTTGATTTCCTTTTCGACCATGCGCGTGGAAATGCCAAAACGCTGGGAGATTTCCAGGTGCGGCGCCTCTTCCAGGCGCGCGGCGATAAGGATCTTGCGCCGACGCGCCGGCAGTTCGTAGAGGGCCTTGACCAGGGATTGGATTTCTTTCTGGCCGCCCACCACTCGCGACGGGTCCTGGGCTTCGTCGGCGCTTTGCAGCAGCTCTTCCACCTCGCTGCCGGTGAGCAGGCGCGCATCGGCCTGGCGGCGGTCGGCGGCGATGTTCAGGGCCATGCGGTACAGGTAGGCATTGGGCTGTAGCAGATTCGGCGGCACGTCCATGCGGTCGACGCGCAGGTAGGTCTCGTGCAGCACGTCGTTGGCCAGGTCCTCCGAGCCCAGGCGCTTGCGCAACCGCACCTTGAAGTCTTCGTAAGAGGCCAGGAACAGGCTGACCATCGTACTGTGCCCGGTATTTTTCATCCCTCCGAGGCTCCTTTTGCGGCTGTGCATTCCATGCGCGTTCCTGTTGTGTCAGGCATCAAAAGTAAAGTCACCGGTTGGCGCAGCGAGCTTGGCGCCGGGCGTTCGACCCGCGCCGCTGCCAGGCTGCGCACCAGTGCTTCATCGCGTTGTTCGTCGCCGGTGGAACTCACCAAACGGCTGTGTTCGACCCGCCCATCCGGGTTGACCCACACCTGCACCAGCGCGCGAAAACTGCCGGGCCGGGTCAACGGCGAGCGGCACAGGCTGGTCTCGATGGCTTGCTGCAACGCCGTCGCGTAGCTGTTGTTGATCCGCGCAGCGTTGCGTGCCGCCGCACCCCGCGTAGTAGGCGGCGGGCTGACTTGCGGGGTCTGCAAGGTAAACGCATCGCTGCGTGCATAACGGGCCATCAGGCCACTCCCTGTCAGCAACATCGCCAGTGCCTCTTGCGCCGTGAAGCGCCCGCGCACGGCGATGGAGCGCCGCCCGCGCGTCAACTCACGGTCCACCAGCACCGCCATCCCGGTGGCACGACTGTAGGCTTGCAGTGCATGTTCCAGGTCCTGCGCCGGCAGGTTCAACGGCAGCAGCGGTGACTCTGCCTGCGCCGCGCAACCAGCGGCCAGCAGCAACAGCAAGACCAGGGCGCGCATGACGCGCCTCCAGGCTCCCTGTTCACCCCCTGTTCTGCATCGCTGCACGGCCGACGCGCCCTAGAAAACCGTCATCCTGAGGCCAGTTTATGAACCTGATGTTACGGTGATAGCAAAAAAAACATCACGGTGATGAGAGGCCCGCTGCACTAGACTTCCAAGCCTTACCGGCCCACTCCTTCGGGCCTGCCAGGAGGCCCGATGAAAACCTTGCCGACCCTCGCCAGCCTGTTGCTGTGCGCTGCCCTGCCCCTGTTCGCCCATGCCGAAAACGCTGCCGGCACGTGTGCCGAAGTCAGCGTGGATGGCTACAAGGCGCCCGACTATGGCTGCCTGAGCCAGCAGATGGGCAACCACACGAACGCAACCAAGGCGGCCAAAAAGAACCGCGAGGCGCAGAACCTCCCCATCGAAAAACGCCCGCCGAACGCGGTGGGCCTATCCACCCCGGCGGCCACCAGCGTGCGCATGGGCAATACCTTCGGGACGTCGGTGAAACCGCAGCGGCCCTGAGGCCCAACCCTTTCAAAACGGGCGATAAGTCCCCTGTGGCGAGCGGGCTTGCCCCGCGTTGGGCTGCGCAGCAGCCCCAAAACCAGCGCCCGGAGCATGCCTGATTCACCGCATTCCTCCTTCCAGGGTCGCTTCGCAACCCAACGCGGGGCAAGCCCGCTCGCCACAGTTGCAGTGTTCGCTCTTAACGGGAGGGTTTCAGCCAGAGACTGGGACCACTGGATCGCGTTTACCCTGCTGGTCGGGCTGGGGCTGCACATGATCTGGTGGCAAGCGTGCGGAGATGGTCGGTGGTGTGGTGCTGATGCTAGTGGGGGCGAAAATTCTGTACGAGCACCTCTTGGTCCAGGCACACCGCAAAATAATGTGGGAGGGGGCTTGCCCCCGATAACGGCGGGTCAGTCAATTATGCGGTGACTGCCCGACTGCTATCGGGGGCAAGCCCCCTCCCACAAGGGTTCTACAGCGGTTCAGGGAATGCGTTTCACGCCGCTTGGCTATCTTTTTTCAAGCTGTCCCTATCAATCACGAACCGATACTTCACGTCGCCCTTGAGCATCCGTTCATACGCCTCGTTGATGCCCTGGATATCGATCATTTCGATGTCCGAGACAATCCCGTGCCTGGCGCAGAAGTCGAGCATGTCCTGGGGCTGCTGGATGCCACCGTTCAACGATGACCAGCATGGACGCTGAATCGTTCAACCGAGCACGTCCGTACAATCCGCCGGTCGGCCCCGTCCCTAAGATCGAGACTTTCTCAAAACGCGGGAGAGTGGGTATGTGTAGAAAAGTCAGGACGGTATCGCTGGCAGTCACCTTGCTGGCCGGGGCCATGATGAACAGCGCCTTCGCCGCTACACCGGCGGTCGCCGTGGCCCCGCAATACGACACCAGCCACGTCTATGTGGCACCGGCCGATGTGGAGCGTTTTACCCAGAGCTTCCTGGCCACATTCGGCGGCACAAGCACGCCCCAAGTGGTGGTGAACGTGTTGCCGGTGCCCAGCAGCACCACGTCGCAACTGCTGCAGACCCCGGCAGGCACAGTGTCGCTGTTCGGTTTCACCACGCCGATCCCGCACCCGTTCGGCCAGGAGCGCAACGGTTACCTGGTCAAGGACATGGACGTCGCCCTCAAGGCCGCCCGGGAGAACGGCGCGGCGGTGATCGTCAGCGACTTTCCCGACCCGATCGGGCGTGACGCGGTGGTGCAGTGGCCGGGCGGTGTGAACATGCAGCTTTACTGGCACACCAAGACCCCGGATTACGCCGCGTTCCAGACCGTGCCGGAAAACCGCGTGTACCTCAGTGCCGAGCGTGCCGACACCTTTATCAAATCGTTTATCGGCTTCTCCCACGGCAAAGTCCTGGCCGATGACAAACACGCCCCTGGCGTGGATATCGGCCAAGCCAACGGCAACTACCGTCGCGTCGACATCGAATCGCCATTCGGGCGCATGGCGGTACTGGTCACCAACGGCCAACTGCCCTACCCGTTCGGCCACGAGACCACCGGGTATCAAGTGGCTGACCTGACGGCCACCCTGGGCAAGGCCACCGGCTCCGGCGCGAAAGTGTTAGTGCCTGCGTTCGACAGCAGAGGCCGTCGCAGTGCGTTGGTGGAATTTCCGGGCGGCTACGTCGCGGAGATCCATCAACTCAACGCCGCAAAATGATGCGCCGCACAGGCTGGGGCCTGGCCGTGCTGTGGCCGGTGCTCGTCGGCAGCGTCCACGCCGACGAGCAAGCGACACGCCCGGCCATCAAGGCCAACCGCTGGCAGGAAGACTGGTCGGTTTTGCAGGACCCGGCGCTGCGCACGCAGCCGCTGGACAGCTTGAAGTACATCCCGCTGTCCAGCGCGAACCCCTACACCTACCTGTCCCTGGGCGCGACGTTGCGCGAGCGTTTCGAGATGAACGATGCCAGTGGCTTCGGCGTGCGGGATGTGAAGCGTGATCGCTACCTGATCCAACGCTTCCAGGTCCACGCCGACCTGCATCTGAACGAGCACTGGCGGGTGTTCACCCAATTGGAAGATGTGCGGGCGTACGACAAGACCACGATCGGCGGCGCCGACCAGAATCGCGTCGATCTGCGCCTGGCCTTCGCCGAGTACGTGAATACCTTCAGCAGTGGGACTCTCAAGGCCCGTGTCGGGCGCCAGGATTTCGCCTTCGACCTGCAACGCTTCATCTCATCGCGGGACGGCCCGAATGTGCGGCAGTCCTTCGATGCGCTGTGGGCCGACTGGGAGACCTCCAACTGGCGTTTTATCGGGATCGCCAGCCAGCCGGTGCAGTATCAGGACGGGCGTCACTTCGACGACAAATCCAACAGCAATGCGCGCTTCCACATGGTGCGTGTGGAGCGACTGGTGGGCGGCAAGAACGAGTTGTCCGCCTACTACGGCGTGTATGAGCGCACCGGCGCCCACTACCTGGACGCCGACGGCGACGAGACCCGCCACCTGTTCGACGCACGCCTGGGCGGCGCGGCCATGGGCTTTGACTGGGACATCGAAGCGATGCTGCAAAGCGGCTCGGTCGGCAACAAGGACATTCGCGCCTGGGCCGGTGGCAGCCGTACCGGCTACACCTTCGACAGCCTGGCCTGGAAACCGCGCATCGGCCTGCAACTGGACATCGCCTCGGGCGACCGCAAAACCGGGGATGGCACCGTCGGCACCTTCAACCCGCTGTTCCCCAACGGCTACTATTTTTCCCTGGCGGGCTACACCGGCTACAGCAACCTGATTCACGTCAAGCCGTCGATCACGGTCAAGCCGATCGACAGGCTCAGCGTGCAAACCGCCATCGGCCTGCTGTGGCGCCAAACCACCAGCGACGCGGTCTACACCCAGCCCAACCTGCCGGTGGCCGGCACCGCAGGCCAGGGCGATCGCTGGACCGGCGCCTATGCGCAAGTGCGCACCGATTATGTGTTCAGCCCCAACCTCACCGGCGCCGTCGAGGCCGTGCACTATGACGTGGGCCAGACCCTGCGCGATGCCGGCGGTGACGACAGCAATTACCTGGGGGTCGAGCTCAAGTTCAGCTGGTAACCCCAAGCAAGCACACCCGTACAAGCCCTCGAGCCGGTTAACGGCAATAGTGATCCTGCGTTTTATCCCCCCTCGATAGGAGATGTTCATGAGCACATTCGTCGCCAAAGACGGTACCCAGATCTATTTCAAAGACTGGGGCAGCGGTAAACCCGTGCTGTTCAGCCACGGCTGGCCGCTGGACGCCGACATGTGGGAATACCAGATGGAATACCTGAGCAGCCGCGGCTTTCGCACCATCGCGTTTGACCGCCGTGGGTTCGGCCGCTCGGATCAGCCCTGGACCGGCAACGACTACAACACCTTCGCCGACGATATCGCCCAGTTGATCGAACACCTGGACCTCAAGGACGTGACCCTGGTGGGCTTCTCCATGGGCGGTGGCGACGTCGCCCGCTACATCGCACGCCACGGCAGCGCACGCGTGGCCGGCCTGGTACTGCTGGGCGCGGTCACACCACTGTTCGGCCAGAAAGCGGACTACCCGCAGGGCGTGCCGACTGAAGTGTTCGATGGCATCAAGGCCGGCCTGTTGAAAGACCGTGCGCAATTTATCAGCGACTTCAACACGCCGTTCTTCGGCATCAACCAGGGCCAGAAGGTCTCTGAAGGCGTGCTGACCCAGACCCTGCAGGTGGCGATGCTGGCATCCCTCAAGTCGACGGTGGATTGCGTGACCGCGTTCTCCGAAACCGACTTCCGCCCGGACATGACCAAAATCGACGTGCCGACCCTGGTGATCCACGGCGATGGCGACCAGATCGTACCGTTCGAAACCACCGGCAAAGTGGCGGCCGCCTCGATCAAGGGCGCCGAACTGAAAGTCTACAAGGACGCGCCACACGGCTTCGCCGTGACCCACGCGCAGCAGTTGAACGAAGACCTGCTGGCGTTCCTGCAACGCTGAAACACCTGCACCACCCTCTCCTTATTTTGGCCGGGCTTGCCCGGCCTTTTTTTGCTCAGGAGAAACGCTGGCCCAGGACCAGGCGACCGGGCCCGCTGATCAGCAAGGTGGTGAAGATGATCAACAGCAGCCAGCCGAACTGCCCTTCGAACAACGTCCACTCCGGGTGCACCACCAACAAAGCGATCAACAGCACCGCCAGGATCGGCAGGCACGCCAGGCGCACCAGCACCCCGGCAATGATCAGCAGCGGGCACAGCACTTCAGCGAAAATCGCCAGCAACAACGTGATGTTCGCCCCCAGGTGAAACGGGTCTTCGATCAGTTGCAATTGCTCGCTGTAGTTGAGCAACTTGGGCAAGCCATGCACCCACAGCAGGAACAGCGCCCCGCTGATCCGCAGAAACAATAGTCCCAGGTCCTGACGCGTCGATTCGTTCATACGTGCTCTCGGTTGATTGCCACAAACAACGATTGTGTCGACCGAGCCACCGCCGCGCTTGCAAGCCTGTGCTGACCTCACTCCCCGGTGCCGGCAAACGCCGCCACGATCTCATCGATCACCGCCCGCACCCGTGCGGTGTGGCGCAGATCGGCGTGGGTCACCAGCCACACGTCATATGGCAGGGGTCGGGTGCGCTCCGGCCACAGGCGCACCAGCCCGTCGCGCTCACCGGTGCACACCGGGATTTCGCCGATGCCGATGCCGGCAGCGATGGAGCGGCGCACCAGCAGGCTGGAACTCAAGGCAGCAACGATGCGCCCGCGGCCGAGGGGCTCGGAGACCAGGGTCATGTCCTTCTGGCTTTGCAGGTGAGGTTGGTAGACCACCAGGTCATGGCCTTCGAACAGGCTGCCCGGCTCAGGTACGCCGTGACGCTCGAGGTAACCCTGGGACGCAAACAACCCCAGCGGCCAGCGCGCAATACGCCGGGCGATCAGGTCGGGGTTATCCGGGCGCTGGTTGCGCACGGCGATATCGGCTTCGCGCTTGGCCAGGCTGAGGATCTGCGTGGAGGCGTCCAGTTGCACGCGCACGTCGGGGTGTTTGTCGTGCAGGCAGGCGATGGCCGGGATCAGGAAGTCGATGGCCAGGGAGTCGGTGGTACTGACCCGCACAGTGCCGGTCAGGCGGTCATCCAGGCCCTGGATCTGGCGCTCCAGGTCGAGGGCCGAGCGCTCCATTTTCTCCACCGAAAGCAACGCCGCTTCGCCGACCGCCGTGAGCGCGTAGCCTTCGGAGGTGCGCAGGAACAAGGTTGCGTTCAAGGACTTTTCCAAGGCGTTGACGCGGCGCCCTACGGTGGCCTGGTCCACGCCCAGTACCCGTGCGGCGCCGCGCAACGTGGATTCGCGGCACACCGCCAGGAATACCCGTGCATCGTCCCAATTCATGCGGCCTCCCATTGATGCAGATATGCATCATCATGACGCTAATTCGCTGCATTATTGCATCGAAAAAGCCCGATATGCTGACCGCCGCAGAAAAAACTTCAGGACAGCCATCATGCTCGACTCCCACGCACCATCCCGCAGCGCGGTCTGGCTGCCGATCTTTGCCGGCCTGTGTGCCAGCCTGGTCAGTATCGGCCTGGCACGCTTTGCCTACACACCGCTGATCCCCAGCCTGATCCAGGCCCAGTGGTTTTCCGCCAATGACGTGGTCTACCTCGGCGCCGCCAACCTGGTGGGTTACCTGATCGGTGCGCTGATCGGCCGGCCCATCGCCCAGCGCACCTCCAATACGACCGCCCTGCGCATCATGATGGTAGCGGTGACCCTGGCCTTCTTCGCCTGTGCCTTCCCGTTGTCGGTGGTGTGGTTCTTCGCCTGGCGCCTGCTCTCGGGGATTGCCGGCGGCGCAATCATGGTGCTGGTGGCCGCGACCGTATTGCCCCACGTACCGGCCGCACGCCGGGGCCTGGCCAGTGGCGCGATCTTCCTCGGCATCGGCCTGGGCATTGCCGGCTCCGGCACACTGGTGCCGCCGCTGTTGAGCCTGGGCTTGCAGCAGACGTGGCTGGGCCTGGGCCTGCTGGCATTGCTGTTGACGGCGGCCAGCTGGTTCGCCTGGCCCGGCGTTACGCTGCATGAAGCAGCAGCACCAATGGCCACTTCAGCGCGGATGCCGTCCGGCGTGTACCTGCTGTTCGCCCAGTACGCCTTCATGGCCGCAGGCCTGGTGCCGGCGATGGTGTTCCTGGTGGATTACGTGCCCCGTGGCCTGGGTGATGGTGCGCACATCGGCGCGATGGTCTGGGTGATGTACGGCCTGGGCGCGATTGTGGGGCCGGTAAGCTACGGGTTCCTCGCCGATAAACTCGGTGCACGCCTGAGTATCCGTGTGGTGCTGGTGGTGCAGGCGGTTGCCGTCGGCCTGTTGCCGCTGGCCAGTTCGTTCACTGCCCTTGCCGTACTGGCGGTGATCCTCGGTTCGTTCCCGCCAGGCATCGTGCCATTGGCCTTGGCGCGGGTGCATGAATTGCTGCCCAACCATCATCATCAGCAGCAGGTAGCGTGGAGCCGCGCCACCGTCTCCTTTGCTACCTTCCAGGCACTGTCCGGGTTTGCCTACTCGGCACTGTTCAACAGCAGCGGTGGCCAGCATGCGCTGTTGTTCGTGATTGCCGCTGGCGCCATCGTGGTCGCCCTGGCCCTGGAACTGGGCATGATTGTGCTGAACCGTCGACCGCTCGACACGGTCCCAACCCATACGCTCCCCCTTACAGGATTTGCCAAATGACCCTGCCTACCGACATGACCCTGATTGAAATCACCACGCCCGGGGGCCCCGAGGTGCTCAAGCCGCGCCAGGAACCGGTGCCCTCCCCGGCCTCCGGCGAGATCCTGATCCGCGTGCACGCCGCCGGGGTCAACCGCCCCGACGCCTTGCAACGTGCCGGCAAGTACCCGATGAAACCCGGCTTCAGCCCGATCCCCGGCCTGGAAGTGGCCGGCGAAGTGGTCGCGCTGGGCGAAGGCGTCAGCGAATACGCGATTGGCGACAGGGTCTGTGCCCTGACCAATGGCGGCGGCTACGCCCAATACTGCACGGTGCCCGCCAGCCAGGCGTTGCCGGTTCCCGAAGGCATGGAGTGGATTCAAGCCGCCGCCATCCCGGAAACCTTTTTCACCGTGTGGGCCAACCTGTTCGGCATCGGCGGCGCGCACAAGGGCCAGCGCGTGCTGATCCACGGCGGTACCAGCGGGATCGGCACCACCGCCCTGATGCTGTGCCGCGAATTCGGTATCCAGGCGTTCGCCACCGCTGGCAGCGAAGAGAAATGTGCGGCCATCCGTGCCTTGGGCGCTGAAGCCATCAATTATCGCGAGCAGGATTTTGCCGAGGTGATCGGGGCTCAAGGTGTCGATGTGATCCTCGACATCATGGGCGGCTCCTACCTCAACAACAACCTCAAGGCCCTGGCCATGGACGGGCGCCTGGTGATGCTGGGCTTCCTCGGCGGCGCCAAGGCCAATGACGTGGACCTGCTGACCATCCTCGGCAAACGCGCCGTCGTCACCGGCTCCTTGCTGCGCGCCCGTACCAAGGACGAGAAAGCCGCCATCGCCGACCAACTGCGCGAGCACGTATGGCCGGTGCTGGCAGCCGGGCGCTGCCTGCCGATGATCGACCAGGTGTTCGATTACACCCAGGCCGATCAGGCGCATGCGCGGATGGAAGGTGGCGATCACATTGGCAAGATTGTGTTGCGGGTGGTTTGATTACCCGGCGAACACCGGGTAGTCGACATAACCCGCTTCGCCTCCCCCATACATCCCTTCCGCCCGCAGCGGGTTCAACGGCCAGTCGTTGAAAATCCGCTGCGGCAAGTCCGGATTGGCGATAAACGGCCGCCCGAATGCGATCAGATCCGCCAGCCCCGCTTCAACCAGTGCTGCACCGCGTTCAGCGGTGTAGCGACCGGCATAGATGATCCGCCCGCTGAAGGTGTCGCGTACCGCTCGGCGAAATGATTCGGGCAATACCGGGGCGTTATCCCAGTCGGCTTCGGCAATGGACACATAGGCGATGCCCGACGCTTCCAATACCTTGATCGCTTCAATGTAGGTGTGGTGCGGGTCGTCTTCCACCAGGCCGATGTACACCCGGTCCTGGTCGGTGCCGCTGAACAATGGTGAGAAGCGCACGCCCAGGCGCTCGGGCCCGACCACGGCGGTCACTGCTTCGACGATCTCGCGCAGGAAGCGCAGGCGGTTGTGCAGCGAGCCACCGTACTCGTCGTCACGCTGGTTGGCGTGGGCCGAGATGAACTGGTTGACCAGGTAGCCATTGGCCGAATGGATTTCCACCCCATCAAACCCGGCATCCAGTGCATTGCGCGCTGCCTGGGCGTAGTGCCCGACCAGGTCCTTGACCTCCTGCGTGGTCAACGCACGCGGTACAGGCGGCTGCATCAATTGCCCCTCGCCCGGCGCCGTTTCGATAAAGGCCTTGGCCTGAATTGCCTGGATAGCAGAAGGTGCGACCGGTGCGGCACCCTCAGGCTGCAACGCGCTGTGGGACACCCGACCGACATGCCACAACTGGGCGAAGATCACCCCGCCTTCGGCATGCACCGCCTCGGTGACCTTGCGCCAGCCGTCGATCTGCGCCGGCGTATAAATGCCCGGCGTCCACGCGTAACCCTGGCCACGCGGTTCAATCTGCGTGCCCTCACTGACCATGAAGCCGGCACTGGCGCGCTGGCGGTAATACTCGGCCATCAAGTCAGTGGCGATATCGCCCGGCTGGGCGCTGCGCTGGCGCGTCAACGGTGGCAGCACAATACGGTTGTTCAGTGTGTGGTGACCCAGTTTCACCGGGGTACTTAAAACGGTCATCTCATTCTTCCAGATTACGAGCGCGCGAAAGCATTGGCGACTTATTCAAGTCGCCAATGCATCAAGCGGTTTATTGAGTCAGGCAGTGAGTTTCAGCAGGGCCTTGGCGACATCGCTGGAACTGCCGGGGTTTTGCCCGGTGACGAGCAAGCCATCGGTAATGACAAAGGACTGCCAGTCAGCGCCTTTCTCATACAGGCCACCCAGCTTCTTGAACTCGTCTTCCACCAGGAACGGCACTACATCGGTCAATTCAACGGCGGCTTCTTCCGAGTTGGAGAAACCGGTGACACGCCGGCCCTTGACCAACGGCTCGCCGTTGACCGCCTTGACATGACGCAAGGCACCCGGTGCATGGCAGACAAAGCCGATCGGCTTGCCGGCACGCTCGAAGGACTCGATCAACGCAATGGAAACCGGCGATTCCGCCAGGTCCCACAGCGGGCCGTGGCCGCCTGGGTAGAACACGGTGTCGAAGGCATCGGCGTTGACCGAATCCAGCTTCAGCGTGGTCGCCAGGGCCTGTTGCGCGGCCGGGTCGGCGGCGAAGCGGCGGGTCTGTTCGGTCTGGAAGTCCGGCTGATCGCTCACCGGATCCAACGGCGGCTGGCCGCCGGCCGGGGATGCCAGCACCACCTCGGCGCCGGCGTCCTTGAACGCGTAATAAGGTGCGGCAAATTCTTCGAGCCAGAAGCCGGTCTTGCGGCCGGTGTTGCCCAACTGATCGTGAGAGGTCAATACCATCAATACTTTCATTGTCGAGTGCCTCGGGATGACTGTGGGTTGAAGCTTAGGAGCCCGGGCGTCGCCTCACAACGTCATATCCGCAAGGTTTTCGGACATCGCTCGACGGCAGTTGCCGTTTCTCGCCCAGCCACCGACAATCGCGTCTCCCCTACCCCCTGGAGAAACACGATGCACAGCGTTGCGCTGCTGGTCTACCCGAATTTCGAATGCCTGAGCCTCAGCGTGGGCTCGGTGTTCGAGTGCGCGAACCTGTTGCGCGGCGAGCCGGCCTATGCGTTTCACCTGGTCTCGGAGACCGGCGGCGCGGTGATGACATCCCAGGGCTTTTCGGTGAACACCACACCCATTCGGGCCGAGGGCTATGACACCTTGATCGTCGGCGGCTACATGGAGTTCCGCCTGCCGGAAGCCAACCTGCTGGAACAGGTCAAGGCCGCCTCTGCCCAGTCGCGGCGCGTCGCGTCATTGTGCATGGGCATCTTCGTGCTGGCCGAAGCCGGCCTGCTGGAAGGCAAGCGCACCACCACCCACTGGATTCACGCGCCGGCCTTTCGCAAGCGCTACCCGCACATCCAGCTGGAAGAAGACAAGTTGTTCGTGGTGGACGGCCAGGTGTGGACCGGTGCCGGCATGAGCGCCGGGGTGGACCTGGCATTGGCCATGGTGGAAAACGACCTGGGCAGCGACCTCGCCCGGCGCATTGCGCGCAAACTGGTGATTGCCCAACGTCGCGGCAGTGAACAATCGCAACTGTCGGCGCTGTTGGAGCTGGACCCCAAGTCAGACCGCGTGCAACTGGCCCTGGCCTACGCCCGTGAGAACCTGACCCACGACCTCACGGTGGAGACCTTGGCCGATGTCGCCCGGCTGAGCCCGCGCCAGTTCAGCCGGGTGTTCCGTGAGGAAACCGGGCAGACACCGGCCAAAGCCATCGAAGCCCTGCGCGTGGAAGCCGCCCGGGCACTGATGGAAACCAGCCGTCACCCTGTGGAGGTGGTGGCCCGCGAAACCGGCTTTGGCGATCGCGAGCGCATGCGCCAGGCGTTCCTGAGGGCGTTCGGGCAGCCGCCGGCGGTGATGCAACAGGCCTTTAATGCAGGGCCGCCCGCGTAACCAGGTAACTGACCAACTGCGGGTCATCCTCCAGCTCTATCGTCTGTACCGGGCGCGGCAGGTTATCCAGCACCGTGCGCCAGAACGCCTGGGACACTTCGTCCTGGTCATAGAACCGCACCAGCCAATTGGCCTGGCCGCTGCACAGCACCTGGCTGGCGATGGCACGGCCGATGCCTTTGCGGCGGTAGCGCTTGAGGATGAACAGATCGGCCAGCTCCAGGGCATCGATGCCTGGCAATTCGCTGCCTTCGATCAGCAGGAAGCCGGCAATGTAGCCATCCACCAGCAGCAAGTTGGCGCTCCATTGCGGGTCTTGCCAGTAGCGGGCCAGGTGTTCGTCATGGATGTAGAAACGGCCGTCCGCCTCCACATCTTCCTGTTCCCAGTCGGACGACTCATAGGCGTAGTACTGGTAGAGATTACGGATCAGCTCGGCGGCTTCGGGGCCGGTCTGGATCAATTCGACGGTGACTTCGGGCATGGGGCTCTCGGTGAAAAAACGCAGGGCGCCATTGTTCACAAAACGCGAGGAGAGGCCAACCTTTCTACTTGCTGAACCGATTGCAAATAGGTGTTGCCTCGCCCAAAACCTTGAAACATTTCGAATAAACTTCGTGAAATTTGCCCCTGCTCTTCAAGGACACCTATTTTGACCAACATGTGTACCGCCGGCCTGGATGTGGGTTTTGCCTCCCTCGATTACCTGCAGATCTTCATCCTTGGCGTGATCCAGGGCATTACCGAATTGCTGCCGGTGTCGTCCACCGCCCACATGCGCGTGGTGCCCGCCCTGCTCGGCTGGCAAGACCCCGGCTCGGCGTTTTCCGCGGCCATGCAACTGGCGGCGCTGGCCGCGGTGGTCAGTTACTTCTGGCGCGATGTGCGCCAGGTCACCACCGGCAGCATCGGCGCGGTGCGTCGGGGTGACTACAACGACCGTTGGTTCAAGTTGGCGGTGGCGATTGTGCTGGCGACCCTTCCCATCGGGATTGCCGGCCTGGCGTTGTCGTCGACCTTGAATGCCTGCAACTCGCCGCTGCGTGGGCTGATGGTGATCGGTATTTCCTGCGTGGTGATGGCGGTGCTGCTGGCTGTGGCGGAAGTACGCGCACGCCACACCCGTGAGGTGAGCGAAATGCGCCTGCGCGATGCGTTGATCGTCGGGATCGCGCAAATTGGCGCGTTGATTCCGGGGGTATCGCGCTCCGGCTCTACGCTGACCGCTGCGTTGTTTCTCAATTTCAAGCGTGAGGAAGCTGCACGCTTCTCCTTCCTGCTGGGCCTGCCGGCCATCGCCCTCGCCGGGCTGAAGGAGTTGTGGGTGTTGCTGCACGCCGACATGCCGGCCCATGCCTGGCCGCATCTGCTGTTCGGTCTGGTGGTGGCGAGCGTCTCGGCGTTCTTTGCGATCTGGGGCCTGATGAAGTTCCTGGAGCGGTTCTCCACCTGGCCGTTCGTGATCTACCGCGCGCTGTTGGGGGTGTTCCTGATTGTGGCGGTCAGCACTGGGTTGCTGAGCTGATCTGACATTAATCTCAAACCAGCATTAATCCAATGTGGAAGGGGACAAGCCCTCTCCCACCTTTGTACCGTGTTGCCTTACAGACTGCCGGTTCGGTCGGCCAGTTCTTCCAGCAGGTCGGCCGAGGGCACGAAAAACAGGCCGCCGGTGACTGCCGTGCTGAAATCCAGCAGACGGTCATAATTGCCCACCGGACGGCCGACGAACATGTTTTCCAGCATCAATTCCAGGGGCTGCGGCGAGCGTGCATAGCCGATGAAGTAGGTGCCGAACTCCCCGGCACCTGGCCGGCCAAAGGGCATGTTATCGCGCAGGATCTTCACTTCTTCACCGTGCTCGTCGGTGATGACGGTCAAGGCGCTGTGGGAGTTGCTCGGCTTGGCTTCTTCGTCCAACTCGATATCCGACAACTTGGTGCGCCCGATCACTTTCTCCTGGGCCTCCACCGTCAAGCCATTCCACGCCGTCATGTTGTGCAGGTACTTCTGCACCAGCACGTAGCTGCCGCCACGGAATTCGCTGTCTTCGTCGCCGACGATGGTGAAGCCCTCGGCCTTGCGCCCTACCGGGTTCTCGGTACCGTCGACAAAGCCGATGATGCTGCGCATGTCGAAATAGCGGAAACCCTGGACCTCATCCACCACCTTAACGCTGTCGCCCAGGGCCGCCATGAGATGGGTGGCCAGTTCGAAGCACAGGTCCATCTGTTCGGCGCGGATATGCAGCAGGATATCCCCCGGTGTCGACACGGCCATGCGCCCTTCCACGCCGAACTCGCGGAACGGGTGCAGCGCCGCCGGGCGTGGCGCGCCGAACAGGCGGTCCCAGGCGTCCGAGCCAAACCCGCAGACGCAGGTCAGGTTGCCGGCCGGCACGCGCTTGCCCACCGAGCGCACCAGCCCGGCGATATCGGCGCACCAGGCGCGTACCGTGTCCTCGCTGCCGGGGGTGACAGTGGCGACCATGAAAATCGCGCTACTGGTGATCGGGTGGCACACGGACTGCGGTTCCAGGGGCGGCTGAACGGAGGATGGGATCATGGTGAAAGTCCAGGCTAAAGGGCGAGATTGAACCCGCGCAGATTAGCAGATCATTTCTGACAACTGCGCCACACCTCACGAATCAGCGCCTGCATCTTCAGCGCTTCGGACCAGCGATCGCTGACTTCGCACCCGTCCGCGCCGGTGATCGCATAAGGCGGCGGGCCGAGTTCGCAGGTAAAGGACAGGCTCTGCGGCGTCTGCGGGCGCGCCAGCCAGTCTTCGATCCCGTAGCGCCACCACTCGGTAAAGCGTCGGACCCAGGCTTGGTGCTGGGGAAACGCCAACGAGACTTGCACCTGCTCGCTGCTGGCTACCCGACCGTGGAAACCCCAGCTGTGGCGCAGGATGCTGCGTATCTGCGCATCGTCCTCGGCGGCGCCCGGCTCCGGCAGTTCGTGCCCGACCACGTAGTGGGACAGGTCGGCCAGCAGCTTCAAGTCGGGCATCTGTGCCAGCAGGTCAAGGGTGAACAGCAGATCATTGGTGAGGCGATAACGGTGGGTTTCCAGCAGCACCGGAAACTCCACCTGTTCGGCCAAGCGCTGCCAGCCTTCGACCAATCGCGCCGCTTCGCTTTGCGTGCGTGGGCGCACGTCGGCTTGCAGGGTGAGGTGGTGGCAGCCATAGCCACTGATCACCTCCAGCGCGGCGGCCAGGTCATCCACCGACTGCGGGAACAACTGGCCTTCGATCTGCAAGCCCTGCGCCGTGGCGGCGGCGTGCAGGCGGGCGACATCGGCGGGCTTGAAGTAATGATCGGTAATGCCGTCGAACCCGGCGGCCTTGATGCGCTCGAGTTGAGCCTCGAGTGGGCCGGGTTCGGTCTGCATGGCCCACAGGGATTGGAACACCAGGAATTGGCGCATATCAGCCTCGCAGCAGGTGTTTGAGGGACAGCTCGGGGTTGGCCAGGCTGGCGGGATCGAGTGAGCGTCGCGCGCTGATCAGGCGCTCGCAGAGTTTGATGTCCTTGGCCACGCTGTTGCCTGGCGCCCATCCGCACGCGCCTTGCAACTGGTGATCGGCATCGAGATGGAACAGCAACATGCCGCCGCCCGGCAAAGGCCGGCTGACCGTCGAGTGCGTGAGCACGCCGACGGTCTGCAAGCCCCAGTCGTACTGGTCGGACCAGAACCCGGGGAGCGCCTCGAACGGCACATCGCGGCCCAGCAGGTTCAATGCCGCATGCCGGCCCTGGACCTCGGCGTTGCGCCAGGTTTCCTGGCGCTGATAGAGGCCATCCAGGCGAAACTCACACACGTCACCGGCGGCAAAAATATCCGGCGCACTGGTACGCAGGTGCGTATCCACGCGTATGCCCTGGCCCACGTCCAACCCCGCTGCGGCGGCCAATTCGATATTGGGTTGCATGCCGATGCCGACCACCACCAGGTCGCAGGGCAAGCGTTGCCCGTCCACCAGCAGCACGGCGTCGGCGTGGATCGATTCCAAGGCCACATTCAGGCGAACATCGACCCCGTGCTGGCGATGCAGGGCCAGCAGCGCCTCAGAGATAACGGCCGGCAACACCCGGCCCGCCAATCGCGGCCCGGCTTCGAGCAGGGTGACCTCACAGCCAAGGCCACGTGCCGTGGCCGCCACTTCCAGGCCAATAAAGCCGCCACCGACCACCACCAACCGCGTGCCGGGCTTCAGCGCATCGCGCAGGGCCAGCGCTTCATCGTGGGTACGCAGGTAGAGCAGGTTGGCCTGCTCCTGAGGCAACCGGCGCGCCCGCCCACCGATGGCCAGCAGCAGGCCGGCGTACCGCAGCCATTGGCCATCGGCCAGTTGCAGGCGATGCTGTTGCGGCTGCAACTGCGTCACCGGGTTAGCGGCGATGTGCTCGATACCCAGCTCGGCCAGTCGCGCGCTGTCGCACAGGCTGCAGCCGGCCAGGTCCGCCGTGCCCTGCAACACGCCTTTGGACAGCGGCGGCCGCTCGTAGGGCAAGTGCGGCTCATCGCCAATCAGGATCAGCCGCCCGGTGTAGCCTTCTTCACGCAAGGTCAGCGCCGCACGGCCGCCGGCATGACCGGCGCCGACGATGATCAAGGGATCGTGCATGATCAGGCCGTGACAGCGAGCAACACCCGCCCCGCTTCGACCCGCACCGGGTAGGTCTTGAGGTTGACGCACACCGGCGCGCCGAGGGCCTTGCCGGTGCGGTAATCGAAGCGCCCGTTGTGCTTGGGGCACTCGATCACGTGGTCCATCACCAGGCCATCGGCCAGGTGGATTTTCTCGTGGGTGCACAGCCCGGCGGTGGCGAAGAATTCATTCTCGGCCGAGCGATACACCGCATAGGTGTGCGGCCCATGGTCGAAGCGCAGCACGTCTTCTTCGTCTATTTCGCCCACGGCGCAGACGTCGATCCATTGATCGTTCATGGCGTTTTTCTCTTGTTCTTGGGTGGGGTTCAACCGGCAGCGGTTTCTGCATGCACCGGCGCATGGGCAGCCGGAGGCGTATTCGGGTGAATCGGGCGCTGGACGAAATAGGTGGGATCGCTGCGCTGCTTCCAGATGGTCGGCAGGATCTCCTTGAATGCCTCGAACAGGTTGGCGTACGGCGGCGGGCAGTCGCTGCGGATTTCGTCGTGCAGTTGCGCGAGGGCGTGGTACGGCACCATCGGGTACATGTGGTGTTCGAGGTGGTAGTTCATGTCCATGTAGATAAAGCGCAGCACGCGGTTCATGTAAATGGTGCGGCAGTTGCTGCGGTGGTCGAGTACATCTTCGGCCAGGCCGACATGCTGCGTGAGGCCAAACAGATAGCCGAGCCACGCGCCATAAATACTCGGCAGGCCCACCAGCATCAGCGGCAACCAGCTATGCAGGTACAACGCGGTGCCGATCACCACGGCATAAATGCCGACCCAGATACGCGCGGCACGGAACACCTTGGGCCATTCGGATTCGGGGATGAAGTCCGCTTCCTGGGCACTCATCTTGCCCATGGCATGGCGCGCCACGCCGCTGAAGGTTTTCCAGGCCAGGGGCAGGTTGAACAGGCTCAGGCACATCATCCAGAAGCTCGGCGGACGCGGTTCGACGATCTCCGGGTCACGGCCGACCACGATGGTGTCGGTATGGTGCCGGGCATGGCTCCAGCGCCACACGTGGGGTTCGAAGATGCACATGAAGCTGGCGACCTGATACAGCACATCGTTCATCCAGCGGGTCTTGAAGGCGGTGCCGTGGCCGGTTTCGTGCCAGCGCGGGTTGGAAGCAGTGCCATACAGCACGCCATAGACCAGGAAGAACGGCACGCAGGCCCAGGTGCCCCAGAACCAGTAGCCGCCAAAACCGCTGGCAAACAGTGCGATCACCCAGATCGCGGTGTCGAGCAGTGCCGGGCCGTCACGGCGTTGCATCAGTTCTTTCATGCGTTTACGCGAGATCGGCGATTGGTACCAACTGGCCGAGACCAGGCCTTTTTCAGCGGCGCGGGCGGCTTCGGGGCCGGTGAGGCTGTAGTCGCGGCGGCCGATAGGAGCGGTGTGTTCAGGCATTGTTATTGTTCTCCCCAAGCGGGTGGTTTCTGGTGCTGTGTGAAACCCACCTTAGAGAACGGGTTATTCACCCTCAAGGCCTTGAATCCATTCCCTATCAAGCTATCATCCAGGCCCAGCGGGGCTTGATAGTTTTCTATCAAGACGCACAAGGGGCCAGTCATGAACAACAACAAACGCCCAACCATCGCCAGCGTGGCCGCCCATGCCGGGCTGAGTGTGGCCACGGTCGACCGCGTATTGAATGCGCGGGCACCGGTCAATCCCGAGACTGCCGAGCAGGTATTCCAGGCGGCCGAAGCCGTGGGGTATTTTGCGGCGCGGCTGATCGGCCAGCGCATTCGCGAGCGTCGGCCGACCTATCGCTTCGGCATCCTGTTGCTGGCCACCGCCCAGGCGTTCTATGCCAGCCTGGCGCAGGCCATCAGCACCGCCGCGGAGCAGCATGCCAACGCCAACCTGACGTGCCAGTTCGAGTACATCGTGGACCGCTCGCCCAACGCCATCGTCGCGCAGATCGAACAGTTGGCCGTGCAGTGCGATGGCCTGGCGGTGGTCAGCTTTGCCCATCCGTCGATCAACGCCTGCCTGGCGCAAATCCGCGCAGCCGGCGTGCCCGTGGTCGCCCTGCTCTCGGATATCCACGAACAGGCGGAGGAACCCTACGTAGGCCAGGACAATAATGTGGTCGGCCGCACCATGGGCTGGCTGCTCGCCCGCACCTGCGGCGCGCGCAAAGGCAGCGTGGGCATCCTGCTCGGCGGCCATCGTTTCCTCGGCCACCAGGCACGGGTCGAAGGCCTGCACAGCTACCTGGCCGAGCACGCGCCGGGGCTCAAGCCGCTGGAGCCGTTGATCAACCTCGACAACTGCGACATTACCGAAGAAGCCACCCTCGACCTGATCAGCCGCCACAGCGATCTGCGCGGTCTATGCGTGGTGGGTGGCGGCGGCGACGGCATCATCAGCGCCCTGGCGCAGTTGCCCAGGCGGCCGGCGTTGTGCTGCATCCTGCAGGAGTCCACCGAGCTGTCGCGCCAGGCGCTGCGCCAGGGTTTGATCGATGTGGTGATGGACTCGCAGCCGGGGCAGACGGCGACGGCGTTGGTGCAGTTGATGGTGGAGTTGCAGACTGCCGAAGGGTTCGATCCGGTGCGGCAGCGGGTGTATATACCGCCGCAGATTGTGACGTCGGAGAACCTCTAGCGGGCACGGCACTGGATGATCAAACCGCCCTCCTCCCGCACGTGACTCTCAATCAGCACGGGCAGGAAGTGTTGGATCACCTGCATGTTGCTGTGCAGATGGTCGCTCATATGCGGTGTGGTGAAACGACCACCGCCGGCCAATGCCATCGGCAACAACAATTGATCGGCCAGATGTTCGCCCACAGCCGTGTCGGTGCCCTTCCATTCCATGACCTGCTCGATCGCCTGGTCAGCCACCGTCTCGGCGCGCACGTTGACCTGGCCAAAAGCGCTGAACACTTCGGTGACGTGCTCATGGACATACTCCAACATCAGCATGTTGCCCGGACCTCGTTCCGGGTCGATCTCAATCGGGCACAACTGGGAGTCATCGAACGACAAGCGCTGGCGCACGCGCTTGAACTCGCGTTCGCTGACCTGCGCAGGCAACCCGGCGTTAAGCGTTATCGCCCGGGCTTCGAGCAGTTTTCCGCGCTGCATCAACTGCAACGGTGCCAGTTGCGCCGGCTGAATAAACGCCTCCAACTCACCACCACCGGCAGGCACAAACCCATACCGGTTCAAGCTCAATTCGATAACCGCGCCCATGCGCCGTAACAGCGGAAGCCAGGCCCGCTGCAAAAAGTCCACCGGCGGCGCCAGCGGATTGTGGGTGCCGCCGCAGATCGTCACGCGACTGGCCGTGGGCGCGCGCAGCAAGGCCGGCAACAGGGTCTGCAACACCAGGGTGCAACTGCCGGCGGTGCCGATGCTGAAGCGGTATTCGCCGCCTTGAATCGGCCCCGGCTCGAACACCAGGGATTGCGAGCCCAATTGCGCACCGTGTACCTGGGCCCCACAGACTCGCGCCGCCGCCAGCACAGCGGTCAGGTGTTGACGCATCAACCCTGGCCGGCTGCGCTTGGCGCGAATATTTTTAATCCGCAGGGTCAGTCCGGTCACCATCGACAAGCTCAGGCCACTGCGCAGTACCTGGCCACCGCCGATGGCGCCGTCGAGTTCAATCACGTCCTGTTTCATCGTCATCCTTAAGCAAAGCGTTTGACCGTGTCCCGCAGGTACTGGTCCAGTTGTTGTGAATCCGCATGAGTTCGTGGCAATCCAGGCACGCTGCGTTCTAATTCAGCTTGTATGTACGCGTGCAGCGCCGGACGCCGAGGCCCGTAGGCCGCTTCCCCGGCATTGCGTTTCAACGCCAGCAGGGTTGCCACTTCATCGAGCAGTTGCGCGTCATCCACGGTGCTCAACAAATCGGCGAACGTCATCGGCGGCCGGCCCAGCCCGAGGTCGATCCAACGCACCGCGAGTAATGGCCGCAGCACGTAGAAGTACTTCTTGAACCGCACCGTGTCGCCTTGCAGGTAACCACGGAAGTTTTTCTTGGCCATTGACAGATAATGACTGCGCGCCGCCGACGGGCTGTAGAACGTCTCTGCCAAGGCGCGCAACGGTTGTGTGGCCTCGACGTGCTGGCGATACACCAGCGGCGAGTCCAACCATTCCAGCAACGTGGGATTGGATTTGCGCAGCAGGCCCAGGGTCTTGCGCAACTCCCAGCCACTGACATCCAATTCGTCATCCAACGGACGCTCGATCACATCGCGCGGCGCATCTACCTGCATGAACCAGTCGGGTTTTTCCACGTAGACAAAGCGCACGTCATAGTCGCTGTCGGTGGACGCAAACCCCCAGGCCCGGCTGCCGGACTCACAGGCATACAACACCGTGACATTGCGTTCGCGCTCTATGCGGTCAAGCTCCTGTAGCACCCGCGCGCGCATGGCGTCGCTCAATGGGTGGCGTTCATCCTTTTGCATCTTGCTTCCCCTCTCAGCCTTTGACGCACACTACCTGGCGCAAGGTGTGCAGCACTTCCACCAGCTCGCGCTGAGCGTGCATAACCTGGTCGATGTCCTTGTAGGCCATCGGAATTTCGTCGATCACATCGGCATCCTTGCGGCACTCGACATGGGCGGTGGCGCGGATCTGGTCGGCCACGGTGAAGGTGTTCTTCGCCTTGGTGCGACTCATGGTGCGCCCGGCGCCGTGGCTGCAGGAGCAGAACGACTCTTCGTTACCCAGCCCACGCACAATGAAGCTTTTGGCGCCCATGGAGCCCGGGATAATCCCCAGTTCACCTTTCTTCGCCGACACCGCACCTTTGCGCGTGACCAGGATTTCTTCGCCGAAGTGCCGCTCTTTCTGCACGTAGTTGTGATGACAGTTCACGGCCTCCAGCGCCACTTCAAACGGTTTGCTGATCACCTGGCGCGTGGACTGGACCACCGCACGCATCATCAACTCACGGTTCTGCCGGGCAAAATCCTGGGCCCAGCCTACGGCTTCCACGTAGTCATCGAAGTGCTGGCTGCCCTCTTCGAAGTACGCCAGATCGCGGTCCGGCAAGTTGGCCAGGTGTTGACGCATATCCGCCTGGGCCAGTTGGATAAACAAGTTGCCGATGGCGTTACCCACTCCACGGGAGCCGCTGTGCAACATGAACCACACACGGTTGGCTTCATCCAGGCACACCTCGACGAAATGGTTACCGGTGCCCAAGGTGCCCAAGTGGTGGCGGTTGTTGCTGCGCTCCAGTTGCGGGTACTTGTCGGTGATCGCCTTGAAGCGCGGGTGCAGCGCCGACCACACATGATCGGCCTGGGTCGGTACATTTTCCCACGCACCTTTGTCGCGACCTTTACGGCTATGGGTCCGACCATGCGGCACTGCGGCCTCGATGGCGCAACGCAGGCCGTGGAGGTTGTCGGGCAAGTCGCCGGCCATCAACGTGGTACGCGCAGCGATCATGCCGCAGCCGATATCCACGCCCACCGCCGCCGGGATGATCGCGCCCACGGTGGGGATCACGCTACCGATGGTCGAGCCCTTGCCCAGGTGCACATCGGGCATCACCGCGAGGTGCTTGAAAATGAACGGCATCTGGGCGGTGTTCATCAGTTGCGCGCGCGCTTCAGGCTCCACAGGCACACCCTGGGTCCAGAGTTTGATCGGCTTGCCGTTGGCGACTTCCAGCAGTTGGTAGGTGGTCTCTTGCATGATCTCGATTCTTTAATGTGCAGGCCGACACTGCGGCGTTGGCTGAGGGACTGCAGCGGGCGTGCCACGTTTTTTCCCATCTCTAAAATAATTTATAAGCAATTGTTTTATATAGATAATTTAAATAACTGCAGCTTTCACTTTTGAAAAACGATGACAACTCCGCAGCCAAATTCATATCCTTCCATATCGTTATTTATCTTTTGGTCTAGTCATGAAACACAAGCGCACGGTCGCCATCGGATTTATCGGATCCAAGCTGGATCGCGTCGGCAAGGGCGCCAACCGCTGGAATCACTGGCGCCCCAGCGTCAGCCTGTGCCAGCAGGAAAACTTGCAGGTCGATCGCCTGGAGCTGATCCACGATGTCGACGCCCGTGACGTCAGCCTCGCCGAGCGGGTACGTGCCGACATCCAGCAGATCTCGCCGGATACCGAGGTGCACCTGCACCCCATGCCACTGCACAACCCCTGGGATTTCGAAGAGGTCTACGGCGCGCTGCACGATTTCACCGCCGCCTACACCTTCGACACCGACCACGAGGACTACCTGGTCCACATCACCACCGGTACCCACGTGGCACAGATTTGCTGGTTCCTGCTCACCGAGGCACGCAACCTGCCGGCGCGCCTGATCCAGACAGCCCCCAGTCGCCGCCGGGACGACACCGCTCCCGCCACCGGCACCCACACCCTGATCGATCTCGACCTGTCGCGCTACGACCGCATCGCCTCGCGCTTCGCCCACCAACGCCTGGAAGGCCTGGACTTCCTCAAGTCCGGGATCGCCACGCGCAGCAGTGCGTTCAATGCTTCCATCGAACAGATCGAGCGCGTGGCCGTGCGCTCCACCGCGCCCATGCTGCTGATCGGCCCCACTGGCGCAGGCAAATCCTTTCTCGCCCGGCGTATTTACGAACTCAAGCGCAGCCGCCACCAGGTCCAGGGCCGCTTCGTGGAAGTCAACTGCGCCACCCTGCGCGGCGATAGCGCGATGTCGGCACTGTTCGGACATACCAAGGGCGCCTTCACCGGCGCGCAGAACTCCCGCGACGGCCTGCTGCGCGCAGCGCACGGCGGCATGTTGTTCCTAGATGAAATCGGCGAGCTGGGCCTGGATGAGCAGGCGATGCTACTCAAGGCTATCGAAGAAAAACGCTTCTATCCCATGGGCGCCGACCGTGAGGTGGCCAGCGACTTCCTGATCATCGCCGGCACCCACCGCGACCTGCGCGGGCGCGTGGCTGAAGGGCTGTTTCGCGAAGACCTGTATGCGCGCATCAACCTGTGGACCTTTGACCTGCCAGGCCTGGCGGGAAGGCGCGAAGATATCGAGCCCAATATCGACTTCGAACTGGAGCGCCATGCCCGCGAGCAAGGCCGCCGCGTGCGTTTCAACCTGGAAGCGCGCCGCCACTACCTGGCGTTCGCCTGCTCCAGCGAAGCGGCGTGGCCAGGTAATTTTCGCGAGCTATCAGCCTCCATCACGCGCATGGCCACCCTGGCCGACAGCGGGCGTATTGATGAAGTCCTGGCCGGAGAGGAGATCCAGCGCCTGCGCTGCGCCTGGGGGCTGACCGAAACCCATGCACTGCTGCCGCCTGATCTGGACCTGTTCGACCAGCTGCAACTCAAGGCGGTGATCGACGTGTGCCTGCAATCCGACAGCCTTTCCGACGCCGGCCGACGACTGTTCGGGGTTTCGCGCCAGGCCAAGGCGCAACCCAATGATGCTGACCGCCTGCGAAAGTACCTGGCGCGCTTTGCCATTGATTGGAAGCAGTTGAAACCTTAGGCCTTATCCGCGGCGAAAATCGCTGGCACTCAGCCCGAACCGGCTCATTTTGTTGTACAGCCCGCCCCGCGACACGTTCAGTTGCCGGGCTGCCAGGCGGATGTTGCCGCCGGTGTTCTGGAGTGCGGCGACGATGGCGTGCATTTCGTGGCTGCTCAGGTCCTGGGCGGGTTGCGGCTCATAGGCGCGCAGCGGGGTGTGCTGCCTGGTTTCCATCGGCAGATCGGCAGGCTGAATCAGCTCGCCCATCGCCAGGTTGGTCGCCCGCTCAATACTGTTTTCCAACTCCCGCACATTGCCCGGCCAGCCATAGGCCGACAGCAATGCCATCGCCTCCGGCGAAAAGCCCTGCACCGACTTGCGCAACGAGCGTGCACAGCGGGCCAGGAAGTGCCGCGCCAGCAGCGGAATGTCTTCGCGGCGCATGCGCAGGGGCGGCACGGTGAGGTTCAGGACGTTGAGGCGGTAGTAGAGGTCTTCGCGAAACGCGCCTTGCGCCACGGCCTGGCTGAGGTTGCGGTGGGTGGCGGCAATGATGCGCACGTCCACTTGTCGCGAGTTCTTCGCGCCCACCCGGGTGATTTCACCCTCCTGCAACACCCGCAACAGGCTGACCTGGGCATCGAAGGACATGTCGCCGATCTCATCCAGAAAGATGGTGCCGCCATCCGCCAGTTCGAACTTGCCCGCCGAACCGCCACGGGTGGCGCCGGTGAACGCGCCCTCGACATGGCCGAACAGTTCGCTTTGCACCAGGTCACGGGGGATCGCCCCGCAGTTGACCGCCACGAAGGGGCCTTTGTGGCGGTCGCTGCCGTTGTGGATGGCCTGGGCGAACAGCTCTTTGCCGGTGCCACTTTCGCCGAGGATCAGCGTGGTGGAGTCGCTGCGACTGGCGATACGCCCCAGGTGCACGGCGTCCTGGATGGCTCGGGAGCTGCCCTGGATGGTTTCAAATGTGTAGCTGGCCTGGGTGCCGATCAGGCGCCGGGTGATTTCGCGGATGCGGCGGTTTTCACGCAGCGACACGATCACCCCGCCCTGCTCCATCGGGCACACCGACACCAGGCAGGCGAGTTGGCCCCGGTCAGCCAAGTGGAAGGTGCAATCGAGGTCGCGCACGGGCTCGCCAAGGACGTCGCTCAACTCGCTACGGCCCAGTTGCTGGAACGGCCGCCCGATCAGCTCCAGCCCTACGCCGAACAACTGCCGGGCATAACGGTTGAGCGCCTTGATGCAGCCGCGCTCGTCCAGTACCACCAGGCCTTCGTTGAGGACTTCGAGCACCGCTTGCTGCTCCTCCAGCAACACCTGCAACGCCATCTGCCGCGACACCGCCTCGGCGGCCGCCTGCACCGTACCGAGGGTATGGAAGTGAAACCAGCCAGGCTCGGCGGTGAGGGTCAGCATCGCCACAGTGTGGCCCTGGGCATTCCTGATCGGCGCGGCGGCGCAGTGCATGCGGCGCTGGCGCAGGCCGATGCCGAAGTTTTCCTCGGCCAGCACGTACACCAGGCGGTCTTCGGCCAGGGCCAGGCCGGTGCAGTTGGTGCCTTGCACCGACTCCAGCAGGCGGCTGCCGACCGGAGTGATGTCCAGGCCACAGAAATACAGGGTGGCGCCATCGGCATCGGTGAGGTTGATATGGCCGCGCGGGTTGTAGGCCAGCAAGCCGTGCATGACTTGCGCGGCAGCGGCGATCAGCACGCGGTGGGTGGTCAGGGTGGCGGTCAGCGTGTCGGCTGCGACAAAGCGGTACGCGTTGTCGGCTGGATCGATGCCCGCCTCGACGCTGCGCCGCCACGAATCCCAGATCACTTGGCGCACGGACGCCGGCCGGTCGACCTGGCCGGCCAGGCAATCGCGCCAGGCCTGCTCCAGCGCGGCCACCGGGCCGTCATTCAGCGCCGCAGGCCCCAGGGTCGTCAGGTAGTCGAGGTCTTGCACACTGAAGGCCATGCTCATTGGGTGATATCCATGTTCATATTTTTGACATGTCAGTATAGGCATGTCATCAGAATGAACACTTATTGTTTGTAGATATTAATTAACCCTTATTAATCAATGGGTTAAAAACTGGCACACGCCTTGCTCCCACCCCCTTGCCCATCAGGACTGTCCTGAGGCCAATAACAACAAGGGGTCATTGCATGAGTACACAAAACATCCGCCTGGGTTTGATCGGTGCCGGTCGTATGGGCAGCTTCCACGGCCTGACCGCCGCACGGCACATCCCCGGTGCCAGCCTGGCAGCGATTGCCGACCCGACGCCAGGCCAGGCCGCCCGCCTCGCCGCCGAACTGGGGGTGAGCAAGGTCTACACCGACCCTCAGCAGCTGCTCGACGACCCGGCTATCGACGGCGTGATCATCGCCGCCCCGGCCCGCAGCCATGCCGAGCTGGTGATCAGCGCCGCCCGCGCCGGCAAGGGCATCTTCTGCGAAAAACCCATGGCCATCACCCTCGATGAGGCCGACCGCGCCATCGCCGCTGCCGCCGATGCGCGGGTGCCGTTGCAGGTGGGCTTCAACCGGCGTTTCGCCAAGAGCTTTCGCACCGCGCACCTCGACGTCGCCGCCGGCCGCATCGGCACGCCGCAGTTGCTGCGCTCGCTGACCCGCGACCCGGCGCTGAACAACCCGGCCAACTCGCCGCAATGGGTAATCTTCCTCGAAACCCTGATCCACGACTTCGACACCCTGCGCTACCTCAACCCCGGTGCCGAGGCCGAGCAGGTGTATGTGATGGCCGACGCACTGATCGCTCCGCAATTCAAAAGCAAAGGCTTCCTCGACACCGCCGTGGTCGCGATCCGCTTCGACAACGGCGCCATCGCCACCGCCGAAGCCAACTTCCAGGCCGTGTACGGCTACGATGTGCGCGGCGAAGTGTTCGGCAGCGCCGGTATGCTGAGCATGGGCAGTCTCAACGACAGCGACCTGGTGCGCTACCTGGCCCAGGGCATCCAGGCCGACACCCAGCGCCTGGACACCGACCTGTTGCGCGACGCCTACATTGCCGAGCTCAACCACTTTGTCGACTGCCTGCGCAGCGGTGCCAAGCCGATGGCCAGCGGCGAGGATGCGCGCGCGGCCCTGGCGATTGCCCGTGCGTGCATCGAGTCGTTCGAAACCGGCAAGGCGGTGGCGGTATGAGCCCGTTCAAGCTGGCGGTCAGCGCCGAGATGGTGTTTCTCGACCTGCCGTTTGTCGAGCGTGTAAAGCGCATTCACGCACTGGGGTTCAGCGCCGAAATCTGGAACTGGACAGACAAGGACATCACCGCCCTGGCCGCCACCGGCGCCGATTTCACCTCCATGACCGGCTACATCAGCGGCACCCTCACCGACTCCGATGGCATCCGCCAGTTACTCGACAGCGCCCGCGAATCCTTAGGGGTAGCCGCACACCTGAATTGCCCCAGACTCAACCTGCACGGCACCGGCCTGGGTGAAGGCGGCCTGCCCGTTCAACCGGTGAGCCTGGCCACCGGGCGCATGTGGCTGAGCGCCTGCAAGACCCTGGAAAAAATCGCCCGCCTGGGGGAAGACGCCGGCCGTGTGTTCCTGCTGGAAAACCTCAACACCGAAGTCGACCACCCCGGTACGCCATTCGCCCGCGCCGACGATACCCTGGCGCTGATCGAGGCCGTGGGCAGCCCGTACCTGAAGATGAATCTGGACCTGTACCACGCGCAGATCGGCGAAGGAAATTTGATCGAACTGATCCAGCGCGCCGGCAGCGCCATCGGTGAAATCCAAGTGGCCGATGTACCAGGTCGCAAGGAGCCTGGCACCGGTGAAATCCACTACCCGGCCATTGCCAAAGCCTTGCACGCCATAGGCTACAGCGGGGTGGTCGGCCTGGAAGGCTGGGCCAGCGGCGACAGCGAGCTGGCCCTGGAGCGTTTCCGCCAGGCGTTCACCCTATAACAATAAAAGGATCACCCTTATGAATCGCTATTCGTTGTTTGCTGCCACCTTGTTGCTGCTGTTCAGCCAATGGACCTTCGCGGCTTATCGCATCGGCGTGAGCATTGCCCGGGTCGACGACAACTTCATGACGTACGTGCGCACCGGCCTGGAAGCGGCAGCCAAGCAGCAGGATGTGCAGATCCAGTTCGAAGACGCCCAGGGCGATGTGGTGCGCCAGCTCAATCAGGTCGAAGGTTTTCTCAACCAGAAGGTCGACGCGGTGATCGTGCTGCCGGTGGACACCGCCGCCACCGCCAACATGACCCGCGCCGCCGTCTCCGCCAAGACGCCGCTGGTGTACGTCAACCGCCACCCGGACGAACGCACCCTGCCCAAGGGCGTGGTCACCGTGGCCTCCAACGACATCGAGGCCGGCCAGTTGCAGATGCGCTACCTGGCGGAAAAACTCGGCGGCAAGGGCAACGTGGCGATCATCATGGGCGACCTCGCACAGAACGCCACCCACGACCGCACCGAGGGCGCCAAACAGGTGCTCAAGGACTTTCCCGGGATCAAGGTGGTCGAGCAGCAAAGTGCTGAATGGCAACGCAGCAAGGGCATGGACCTGACCAGCAACTGGCTGCTGGCGGGCACGCCGTTCGATGCCATCGTGGCCAACAACGATGAAATGGCGATTGGCGCGGCCATGGCCTTGCAGCAGGCGGGCAAAGCCAAGGGTGAGGTGGCGATTGTGGGCATTGATGGCTTGCCCGACGGGCTGGCGGCGATCAAACGCGGCCTGCTGACGGCGTCGGTGTTCCAGGACCCGAAGGCCCAGGCGACCCAGGCCTTGCAGGCGGCTGTGCGAATGATCAAGGGCGAGGCGATTGAGCCGCAGGTGTGGGTGCCGTTCGAACTGATCAAGCCCGAGCAGGTGGCGGTGTTCGAGCAGCGCTACCAATAAACTGGAGTGTGGTGATCCAAATGTGGGAGGGAGCAAGCTCCCTCCCACATTTTTAGTCCAAGTCGCGAGCGCTATGGCGTTCGGCCAACTGCTCATGGGGCTCGCCGGACACCCGGTTGACCCGCCGCCCACGCTGCACCGCCGGCCGCGCTTCAATCGCGTCCGCCCAGCGCAACACATGCTGGTACTCATGCACCGAGAGGAACTCCGCCGCGCCATACAAACGCCCTTTGACCAACCCGCCATACCAGGGCCAGATGGCGATATCGGCGATGGTGTACTCATCACCCGCGATGTATTCGCTCACCGCCAGGCGCTGGTCGAGCACATCGAGCTGACGCTTGGTCTCCATGGCAAAGCGGTTGATCGCATATTCCATCTTGCTCGGCGCATACGCATAGAAGTGGCCGAAACCACCGCCCAGGTAGGGCGCGCTGCCCATCTGCCAGAACAACCACGACAGGCATTCGGCGCGGGCGGCGGGTTCGGTGGGCAAGAACGCGCCGAACTTCTCCGCCAGGTATTGCAGGATCGCGCCCGACTCGAACACCCGAATCGGCGTGGCGCCGCTGCGGTCCAGCAGTGCCGGGATCTTGGAGTTGGGGTTCACCCCCACGAAGCCGCTGCCGAACTGGTCGCCGTCACCGATCTTGATCAGCCAGGCATCGTACTCCGCACCGCTGTGCCCGAGGGCCAACAGCTCTTCCAGCAGGATCGTGACCTTCTGCCCGTTGGGCGTGGCCAGGGAGTACAACTGCAGTGGATGCTTGCCCACCGGCAATTCCTTTTCATGGGTCGCGCCGGCCACAGGGCGGTTGATGCTGGCGAAAGTGCCGCCATTCTCGGTGTCCCAGGTCCACACTTTCGGGGGTACGTAATCGGTCATGCTTACTGCTCCAAATGTGCTTGCGTTCAACGAAGCGTTCCAGACTAAACCAAAGGTCGATGGCTCGTCACACCGTGAATGCGGCCAATCTCCAGGCTGACGTCAAAGATGCAGCGGTGCACCCACGGCGTCATTGCCGGGCACCGTTACCCGCAGGGCAATCAACAAGGCGGCCAACAGCATCAACACACCGGCGCCGAGAAACACCCCGCTGATGCCACTGAGACTGAACATCGCGCCCCCACCGGCCGCGCCCGCCGCAATGGCCGACTGCACGGACGCCACCACCATGCCGCCGGCACTTTCAGCTTGATCCGGCACGCTGCGGGCTACCCAGTTCGACCACGCCACCGGCACGCCGCCAAACGCCATGCCCCACAGCGCCAGCAGCAACGCCTGGCCTGGCAGCGAGGCCGGCAGCAACACCAGCGCCAGCGCCGCGACGCCCACCAACACCGGCATCAGCACCAAGGTGCCGCGGGGATAACGCACCAGCATCCAACCGGCCAACAGCGTGCCGACGAAGTTGGCCGCACCGAAGCCCAGCAGCATCAAGGCCAGCCCTTCAGTGCCCACGCCCGTGGTGCTTTCGAGGAATGGCCGGATGTAGGTGAACAGCGCAAAGTGCCCGGTGTGCACCAGCACGCAGCCCAACATGCCGATGGCGATGCCTGGACGCAGCAGCACATCCAGTACCGTGCGCAAGCGTGCGCTGCCCGTGGGGGCCAACGGTGGCAACGTGAACAGCTGGAACGCCAGCGTCACCCCGCCGACCGCTGCCGCCGCCACAAATGCACTGCGCCAGCCATACAGGCCGCCCAGGTAGCTGCCCAACGGCACGGCAACCACCGTGCCCACGGCAATGCCACTGAAGATGATCGACAGCGCACGGGGCAGCAGCGCCGCCGGCACCAGCCGCATCGCGACCGCCGCCGCCATGCTCCAGAAGCCGCCCAGGGCAACACCCAGCAGGATGCGCATCAACAGCAGCACCGCCAGGCTGGAAGAAAACGCCACCAACAGGTTGGACGCAATCATCAGCAGGGAAAAACCCAGCAGCACCACGCGTCGGTCGATCCCACGCGTGAGGCCGGGCACCAGCAGCCCGGCAAACAACGCCACCACTGCCGTCACCGTCACGGCTTGGCCGGCCAGCGCCTCGGACACTCCCAGGTCCATCGCCATTGGCGTCAACAAGCTTGCCGGCAGGTATTCCGCCGTCAACAAGCCGAATACCCCCATGGCCAGGGAAAACACCGCCATCCAGGCGGGCGCATCGGGCTCAACTTGGGCAGAGTGAGCGGCTTGGGCTACACAATCATTCATCACACAACATCCTCGGTCATTAGCACGACGGCCAGTCTAGGTTTGCCAACCCGGATGATCTATGATGCAAACCCTTGAGTTTTTGACCGAAACCCCGAACATGGCTGCAGCGGCGCCCTTCAACCTGTCCTCCGACCTTATCGACGAACTGCTGCGCGGCATGCGCCTGCGCGGCGTGCAGTACCGACGCATCCAGGCCGGACCGAGCTTCGGCATGGGCTTTGACGCCAGACCGGGGCATGCCTACTTCCACCTCCTCGCCGCAGGAACGGCCACCCTGCGCACCGATGACGGCAGCCTGTTCGAACTGTCGGCGGGCAATGCCGTGTTCATCTCCCACGGCGGTGCCCATGCGCTGCTGTCCAGTGCGGACAGGCCGGTGCAGGCCATCGGCGGCTTTGACACGACACCACTGGGCGAGACCGTCTGCGCCGTGGACGCATCACCGGACTCACCGCCGAGCACGTTGCTGTTCAGCGCCTGCATGGAGTTCGAACTCGGCAGTCTCCAGGGGCTCGGCAGCCTGATGCCAGCCTTGATGCTGATCGATGCCCAGGGCCAGCGTTACCCCGGCCTGATGCCGATCCTGGCGGTGATGGAGCGCGAAGTCGCCGCGGCTCGCGTCGGCTACCCCGGCATCCTCACGCGTCTGGCCGATGTGGTGGCTGCCATGATTGTGCGGGGTTGGGTGGAATGCGCCTGCGGCAATGCGTCGGGTTTGGTCGCAGCGTTGCGCGACCCACGCCTGGCGGGCGCCCTGCTCGTGCTGCACCAGCAACCCGGGCGCGATTGGAGCGTGGCCGAACTGGCCGCGCAGTGTCACACCTCCCGCTCGGTATTCGCCGAGCGCTTCCAGGCAACCCTGGGTCTCCCGCCACTGCGCTACATGACGGAACTGCGCATGCGCCTGGCCAGCCAGTGGCTGACCCTGGAACGTTTACCCATCGAAGAAGTGGCGCTGCGCCTGGGCTACACCTCCCAGGCGGCGTTCAGCCGTGCATTCAAGCGCATTACCGGCCAGCCACCGGGGGCCAGCCGGCAGAACATCAGGCGTCCTGCCTGAATGACCGCAGCCTGACCTTTGCAGGCAACATTCAGTCATTGCGCATGCCGATCCTGTGCCCTTACTCTCTGGAGCCATCACCTTGAGAGCAACGGAGGCTTCATGAAACTGATCGGCATGCTGGACTCGCCCTACGTACGCCGCGTGGCCATTTCCCTGGACCTTTACGGCGTCGATTTTGTGCATGAACCGCTGTCGGTGTTCAGCACGTTCACCGAGTTTTCCCAGATCAACCCGGTGGTCAAGGCGCCGACCCTGGTGCTGGATGACGGCACGGTGCTGATGGATTCCAGCCTGATCCTCGACTATCTGGAAACCCTGGCCCCGGCCGATAAAAAGCTGCTGCCCCCCTCCCCCGCAGGTCGTGCCCATGACCTGCATATCCTTGGCCTGGCCCTGGCGGCCTGCGAGAAAAGCGTGCAGATCGTTTACGAACACAACCTGCGCCCGGCCGAAAAGCTGCATGCGCCCTGGCTGGATCGCGTCAGCGGGCAATTGCTGGCGGCCTACTCGCTGCTGGAAAAACAACTGCCTGACAGTCAGGAGTTGACCCAGGCTTCCCTGACAGCGGCAGTCGCCTGGTCGTTCAGCCAGTTCACCGTGGCGTCGGTGGTCAAGGCCGATGCGTTCCCCAACCTCAAACGCCACGCCGAGCGGCTGGAACAGCACTCGGCTTTCAAGCGTTATCCAATCGAGTAGGCAAGCCAGTTCTAATGTGGGGGGGGCGTGACGATTCGAATTGCTGCCGATAGCGTGGCCTCAGTCTGCACACCTGTTACTGAAACACTGCCATCGGGGGCAAGCCCCCTCCCACATCAGTTCAGTGTTGACTGAAGGATTGAGCCCGACTCAGACCCACCCACCATCCACAATAAAGTTCTGCGCCGAACACATCGCCGAGGCATCGGAGGCGAGAAACAACGCCATGTTGGCGATGTGTTCCGGCAAAACGCTCCCCGGCAAACACTGACTGCGGCTGATCAGTTCCTTGGCGGCATCGTCGACCCACATCGCCAATTGTTTTTCCGTCATCACCCAACCCGGCACCAGCGTATTCACGCGGATCCGGCTCGGCCCCAGTTCCCGGGCCAGGGCGCGGGTCATGCCGTGGGCGGCGGCCTTGCTGGCGGCGTACACCGGGTAGCCGGCCGAAGCCATCATCCAGCCTACCGAACCGAGGTTGATGATCGCCCCGCCGCCCGCGATTTTCATCATCGGCACCACGGCCTTGGCGGCGAAGAAGGCGTGCTTGAGGTTGACGGAGATGAGCCGGTCGAACATTTCCGAGTCGACTTCTTCCAAGCTGTGGCGTACGTCATTAGCGGCATTGTTCACCAGCACGGTGATCGGCCCCAGCGAGTGTTCGAAACGAGTGATGGCGGCTTTATAAGCTATCTCGTCGGTGATGTCGCAATTGACGAATTCCACGGTGTGCCCGCGCGAACTCAACAGAGCCGCCAGGCGTTCGCCCTGGCTTTGCGCGCGGTCGACAAAGCCGACCTTGGCGCCTTGGGCCGCGAAGGCGCGCACCATGAATTCGCCAATGCCTGAGGCGCCTCCAGAGATCAGGACAGTCTTGCCTTCAAGGTCGGGATAAACGGCGTGATGAGTGGTCATAAAAGGTTGCCTCGCTTAATTAGTCTTATTTTATTTTGCAAAAATGCGGTTTAAGGCTATAAATTCGCTGTCATATCGACAAAATATCGCACATTAGTAGAACTATTCCACTCAAAACAACAAAAGGAAGTTCGACCATGAAGCACCCTCGTTACCTGCTTTCGGGCCTCGCCCTGTCCATGCTGGTCGCCAGCGGCGGCGCCCAGGCGGCGGGCCTTACCAGCGAACACAAACCGTTCGGTAAAACCAATGACGGCACCGCCGTCGAGCAGTACATCCTGCGTAACAGCCATGGCATGCAAGCCACGGTGATCACCTACGGCGGCGTGTTGCAGTCGCTGAAAGTACCGGACAAACACGGCAAGCTCGACGACGTGGTGCTGGGCTTTGACGACGTGCAAGGCTATCAGAGCGGTACGGCGTTCTTCGGCGCGACCATCGGCCGTTTCGGCAACCGCCTGGCCGGCGGCGCCTTCGAACTCGACGGCAAGCGCTACCAGGTGCCACTCAACGACGGCCCCAACTCGCTGCATGGCGGCGCCCAGGGCTTCGACAAGCGGGTGTGGAAAGCCACGCCGGTCAAGGCCAAGGACTCGGTCGGCGTGACCCTCACCTACCTGTCCAAGGACGGCGAGATGGGCTTCCCCGGCAACCTGAAGACCGAAGTCACCTACCGCCTCAACGACAACAACGAACTGCACATCGACTACAGCGCCACCACCGACAAACCGACGGTGCTCAACCTCACCAACCACAGCTACTTCAACCTGGCCGGCGCGGGCAATGGCGACATCCTCAAGCAGGTCGCCACCTTGCATGCCAGCCATTACACGCCGGTGAATGCGACGCTGATTCCCACCGGCGAACTGGCGCCGGTCAAGGGCACACCGATGGACTTCCTCACGCCGACGCCGATCGGCAAGCACATCAAGGACGATCACCCGCAGCTCAAATTCGCCGAGCCGAAACAGGGTGGGTTCGACTTCAACTGGGCATTGGATACCCAGGGTGACGTGAAGCAGGTGGCGGCCGAGGTGCATGATCCTGCGTCCGGGCGGCGCTTGCAGCTGTTTACCACCGAGCCTGGGGTGCAGTTCTATACCAGCAACTTCCTCGATGGGTCGGTGAAGGGCAAGGCTGGCAAGACCTATCAGCACTGGAGTGGGTTTACGTTGGAGACCCAGCATTTTCCGGATGCGCCTAATCAGCCTGAGTTTGCGTCGACCCGCCTGAACCCAGGGCAGACCTACACCCAGAACACTGTCTTCAAATTCTCCGCGGACTAAACTTGTGGGAGGGGGCTTGCCCTAATGCCAGTCAGTTAAGGAGGAACACTGTAACTGTGGCGAGCGGGCTTGCCCCGCGTTGGGCTGCGCAGCAGCCCCAATAAGAGCACTGCAGTGTGCCAGACAGCTCCGGGGCTATGTTTTGGGGCTGCTTCGCAGCCCAACGCGGGGCAAGCCCGCTCGCCACAGGTGACTGGTTGCCCGTTCTGTCCCTTAACTGACCGGCATTAGGGCTTGCCCCCGATAGCAGAGTGTCATAGACAGAGATGCACACTGACACACCGCTATCGGGGGCAAGCCCCCTCGCACATTTGGAACTACATTTGGCTTGGGATCAGCGTTGTTTCATGCGGTCGATGACCACTGCCAGCAGCAGGATCGAGCCGCGGATCACGTACTGGTAGAAGGTGTCGATGTTCTTCAGGTTCATCGCATTCTCGATGATCGCCAAAATCAACACGCCGGCAATCACATGACGGATCATGCCTACCCCGCCGCTCAGCGACACCCCGCCCAGCACGCACGCCGAGATCACGGTCAGCTCGAAGCCCTGGCCGATCATCGGCTGGCCTGAGGTCATGCGCGAGGCGAGGATCACCCCGGCCAACGCGCCGATCAGGCCGTGCACGGCAAAGATCAGGATCTTGGTGCGGTCCACATTGACGCCCGCCAGCAACGCCGCTTCCGGGTTGCCGCCGATGGCCATGGTGTTGCGTCCGTAAGTGGTGTAGTTGAGCAGCCAGCCGAAGAACAGGAAGCACAGGATCGTGATCAGGATCGGCACCGGCACCCCCAGCAACTGGCCGTTGCCGAAGATGAAGAACTGCTCCTGGGACACCCCCACCGCCTTGCCGTTGGCGAAGATGTACGCCAGGCCGCGCACGATCTGCATGGTCGCCAAGGTAGTGATCAGCGCGTTGACCCGCAGCTTGGCGATCACGATGCCGTTGATCAGCCCCACCATCAGGCCCATCAGCAAGGCGGCGCCAATGCCCAACAGGACGCTGTCGGTGTCGCGCATCACAATCGCCGCCACCACCCCGGCGCAGGCGATCACCGAGCCCACCGACAGATCGAAATGCCCCGACGCCAGGCAGAACAGCATAGTGCAGGCGGCGATGCCCACGGTGGAAATCGCCAGGCCCAGGCCACGCATGTTCAGCGGTGACAGGAAGTTGTCGATGAGCAAGGCGCACAGCAGGAAAATGCTCACCGCCGCCAGCAGCATCGCCCAGTTGTCCAGCAGTGCACGCAGGTCCAGAGGCTTGCGCGCCGTGGGCAGCACGTTGTGTTGAGTGGTCATAGTCGTCTCTCAGTTCGCCACGCTGCGCGGCAGGGCCAATTGCAGCAGGTTGGATTCGGTAGCGTCTTCGCGGGTTTGTTCGCCGCGCATCGCGCCTTCGCACAGCACCAGGATGCGGTCGGAGATGCCCATCACTTCCATCAGGTCGCTGGACACCACAATCACCGCAATGCCCTGGGCCGCCAGGTTATGGATGATCTGGTAGATCTCGGCCTTGGCGCCGATATCGATGCCACGGGTCGGTTCGTCCAGCAGCAACACCTTCATCGGCATCGACAGCCAGCGACCGAGAATGGCCTTCTGCTGGTTGCCGCCGGACAGGTACATGATCTTCTGCGCGGCGTTCGGCGTCTTGACCTTCATGGCCTGGATCTGCTGGTCGGCGTTGCCCTTTTCCCAGCCCTCGCGCAGCAGCCAGCCGAACGTGGAGTGGGCACCGCGTGCGCTGATATTGATGTTCTCGGCGACGCTGGACAGCGGGATGATGCCTTCCTTCTTGCGGTCCTCCGGGCACAGCAGCACGCCGGCGGCGATGGCATCCCTGGGCGAGCGCAGTTGCAGCGCCTGCCCGCACAAATGCAGGCTGCCGGCACTGGCGCGCTCCAGGCCGCTGAGCAGCCGGAACAGCTCGGTGCGCCCAGCCCCGACCAGCCCGAACAGGCCAAGGATCTCGCCCTTGCGCACACTGAAACTGATCGGCTCACGCAGGCCGGGACCGAGCAGGCCATCGGCCTTGAGCGCGACTTCGCCGTGCTCACGCGGGCGGTAGTCGTAAATGTCCTGGATATCGCGCCCCACCATGCACGTCACCAGTTGGTCATGGGTCAGCGCGCTCATGTCCTCGAATGTGCGCACGTAGCGGCCGTCCTTGAACACCGTGACCGCGTTGCAGATGCGGAACACTTCCTCCATGCGGTGCGACACGTAGAGCACCACTTTGCCCTCATCGCGCAGGCGCGTGATGATCGCCATCAGGCGGTCGATCTCCCGCGCCGACAGGCTGCTGGTCGGTTCGTCAAAGGCAATCACATGGGCGCCACGGGACAGCGCCTTGGCGATTTCCACCAGTTGGCGCTGGCCAAGGGACAAGCGCCCGAGTTTCTCGGCCGGGTCGATTTCATCCGCCAGCCCCTTGAGGCACGCGAGGGCCTGCTTGCGCAGGAGCCCCCGGTTGACCACGCCGAAACGCGACGGCAAGTGGCCGAGGAACAGGTTCTCGGCCACCGTCATTTCCGGCACCAGATGCAGTTCCTGGTGGATCACCGCCACGCCGCTGGCAATGCTGTCGGCGGCGCATTTGAAGGCCATGGTCTGCGCGCCGATGTGCAGCGAGCCGCTGTTGGGAATGTAGGCGCCGCCGAGGATCTTCAACAGTGTCGACTTGCCCGCACCGTTCTCGCCCATCAGGGCGTGCACCTGCCCGGGGTGGGCGGTAAAGCTGATGCCATCCAGCGCCTTGACCCCGGGAAAGGTCTTGCCGATGCCGTCAAAGCGCAGGGCCGCAGCGGTCATTGCCACAACCCGATCTTGGTCAGTTCTTCCTTGAAGTTGGCGCGGGTGATCAGCGTCACTTCGTCCATCGCCGTGTATTTCGCAGGCTCGGTGCCTTTAGTGACCCAATCGAACATCATCTTCGCAGTGTTGTAGCCCTCGATATGCGGGCTGGGCAGCATGGAGCCAAAGAAGCCGCTTTCAGGCTTTTTCAGTTCGCCAATGGCGTCGGTGCCATTGATGCCGATACCGATCACGTTGGCGGCCTTGAAGCCGGCGCTTTCGGTGGCGCGTACGCCGCCCAGCACGGTGTTGTCGTTCATGCCGCCGATGATCAGGTTTTTCGCGCCGCTGGGCAGCTTGACCAGCGCCGAGTTGGTGGCGTCCATGCTGCCGGGTACGTCGAGAGTCTTGGCGGCGGTGAACAGGATGTGGTCCTTGGGCATGCCGGCTTCTTCCAGGGATTTGACCGAGCCGTCGGTGCGTTTCTTGCCGGTGTCGAGTTCGTTGAAGGTGTTGATCACCGCGTAGGTGTCCTTCCAGTCCCAGCCGCGTTTTTTCGCTTCGGCCGCCATCGCGGCGCCCTGCTTCTGGCCCACTTCAAAGGCCGCCATGCCCAGGTACGGCACGTCTTCCATGAAGTTGCCCTTGGCGTCGACAAAGCGGTCATCCACGGCAATGACTTTCAAACCGTTGGCCTTGGCCTTGGCCACGATGGCCGGGCCGAGGGACACGTCCGGCGGGCAGATCACAAAGCCCTTGGCACCATTGGCGGCCAGGCTGTCGATGGCCGACAGGGTCTTCTCGCCATCGGGCACGGCGATCTTGATCACGGTGAAGCCATGCTCCTTGCCGGCTTTCTCGGCGAAGGCCCATTCGGTCTGGAACCACGGCTCCTCGGCCTGCTTGACCAGGAAGCCGATCTTCACTTCTTCAGCGGCCAGCAGCAGCCCGCTCAAGCTCATGGCCGAGACCGCCACAGCGGCGCAGCACAGGGAACGCAAACCACGACGACGATTCATACGGGTGACTCCTTGTTGTTGTTTTTAAAGGGGGACTTATCCGGCAAAGCGATGACAGGGTTTTCCAGGCACATCGACCTCGATGGCCAATACCGCGCCATCCAAGGGGTGTTCCAACGGGCTGGCCGCGCTGGTGATGTACAGGGTGGTGAGGTTCGGGCCACCGAACACGCAACTGGTGGGGCGGCTGACGGGCAGCTCGATGATGCGGTCGACAGTGCCGTCGGGCGTGAGGCGCAGCAGGCAACTGCCATCCCAGCGGGCGTTCCAGATGTAGCCTTCCACATCCATGGCCGAACCGTCCGGCCCGCCACGTTCGTGGGGACCGAACCACGCCTGCGCGGATTCGAGTTGGCCGTCTGGCTGGATAGCGTGGCGGTACAGCGTGCCGTCCAGGCTGTCGCCGAAATGCACCTGCCGACCGTCATCACTCCACAGCAAGGTGTTGGGAATGCCCAGGCCGCTGAGCAACGGTGTGACCTGCGCATCGGCATCGATACGAAACAGGCCGCCGGAGCGTCGCGTGATGGGCAGGTCTTCACCCTGCTCGCCAATATTGTTCTGCATGGTGCCCAGCCACAGCCGGCCCTGGGCATCGCAGCGTGCTTCATTGCCACGGTTGCCGGGTTGCGGGTCGGCCACGCACAGCAGGGTCAGGGCCTCGGTGGCCAGGTCGAGGCGATACACGCCGCTGCTCAGGGTCACCAGGGCATCGCCGCCCTCACACGGGATGAACGCCGAGACATGCTCGGGCAACTGCCACACCCGCAACTGCCTGCCCATCAGGCGCAGTGCCTGTTTGCCGGCAATATTCACCCAGTACAGTGCCTGGGTGGGCGCGTCCCAGAACGGTCCCTCGCCCAATTGCGCACGGTGCGGGGTAACGGCGATACACGACATGATGCCTCCTGGATTGTTGTTGTTCTCAGGTGTGCGTTACAGCGGTTCGCGAGATGGCGTGCCATCCACCAGCCGCTGGATGCGCAACGGATTGGCGTTTTTCAACGCGTCGGGCAGCAGGCTATCAGGGTAATTCTGGAAGCACACGGGGCGCAGGAAACGCTCGATGGCCAAGGTGCCAACCGAGGTGCCACGGGCATCCGAAGTGGCCGGGTACGGCCCGCCATGCACCATCGAATCGCAGACTTCCACGCCGGTCGGGTAGCCGTTGAGCAGGATGCGCCCGACTTTCTGCTCCAGCAGCGGCGTGAGTTCGGCGAACTGTTGCAGGTCGGCGGGCTCGCCAATGATCGTCGCCGTAAGTTGGCCGTGCAGACCGTGCAAGGCGGCGTTGAGTTGGGCCTGGTTGGCGACTTCGACGAACACGGTGGTGGGGCCGAAGACTTCTTCCTGCAGCACTTCATCGCCGTCGATCAACAGGCTCGCATCGGCCTTGAACAGCTGTGGTTGCGCCTGATTGCCGGCCTGCTGGTTGCCCGCCAGATGCTGGATGCCCGGGTGCGCCAGGAGTTTTTCCAGGCCTTTGCCGTAGCTGCCCAGGGTGCCGGCGTTGAGCATGGTCTGGGCCGGTTGCTCGCCGATCAGTTGCGCGACTTGCTGGGTGAACGCGGTGAATGCAGGCGACGCGACACCGATGACCAGGCCAGGGTTGGTGCAGAACTGGCCGCAGCCTTGTACCACCGAGGCGGTCAGGTCACGCGCGACGCTGTCGGCGCGCACGGTCAGGGCCTGGGGCAATACGATCACCGGGTTGATGCTCGACATCTCGGCAAACACCGGGATCGGCTGCGGGCGCGCCGCCGCCATGTCGCACAAGGCACGCCCGCCCTTGAGCGAGCCGGTAAAGCCCACCGCCTGGATCGCCGGGTGCTTGACCAGCGCCTCACCCACGCCACCGCCGAAGATCATGTTGAACACACCCGCCGGCATCTCGGTGGCCTCGGCCGCGCGGATGATCGCATCGGCCACGCGTTCGGCGGTCGCCATATGCCCGCTGTGGGCCTTGAAAACCACTGGGCAGCCTGCCGCCAAAGCAGCCGCTGTATCACCGCCCGCCGTAGAAAACGCCAGGGGGAAGTTGCTCGCGCCAAACACCGCGACCGGCCCCAGGCCGATGCGGTATTGACGCAGGTCCGGGCGTGGCAGCGGTTGGCGGTCGGGCAGTGCCTTGTCGATGCGCGCACCGTAGAAATCACCGCGACGCAGCACCGTGGCGAACAGGCGCATCTGGCCGCTGGTACGTCCGCGCTCGCCCTTGATGCGTGCAGCCGGCAGCGCCGTTTCGCGGCAGACCAGTTCGACAAAATCATCCCCCAACGCGTCCAGCTCATCGGCCACTGCATCCAGGAACTGTGCACGGCGCGATGCGCTGAAGGCGCGGTACGCAGGGTAGGCCTGCGCGGCAGCCTTGGCGGCGGCGTCGACTTCCTGCGGCGTGGCCTGGAAAAAGGCCTGGGGCAAGGCCTCGCCGGTGCTGGCGTCGACGCTTTTCAGCGTGACGCTGCCGTTGGCGCTGCGCTGGCCGCCGATGTAGTTGTGGCCGAGAAACTGAGTCATGGGGTTCTCCATTAAAGGGTGATGACATTGCCGGGTTCGAACGCCGCAGCGCTGCTGCCGACACGGTTGACCAGCGGCGCACCGAACTCGGCCTGGCTGATCTCGAACACATCGCCGACCTGGGTCCGTATACCGTCGGCGAATGACAGCGTGGCGGTGCCGAAAAAGTGGATGTGCACATCGCCCGGCTTGAGGAACTGACGGTATTTGAAGTGGTGGTATTCGAGGTTCTCCAGGCTGTGACACATATTGGCCTCGCCACTGAGGAACTCGTTCTGCCAGATCACTTCGCCGTTGCGCAGAATGCGGCTGGTGCCCGCCAGGTGCTGGGGCAACTCGCCCACGCGCAACTCCGGGCCGTAGCTGCAACTGCGCAGTTTGGAATGGGCCAGGTACAGGTAGTTCTTGCGCTCCATGATGTGGTCGGAGAATTCGTTGCCCACCGCAAAACCGACACGATAGGGCTTGCTATCCGGGCCGATCACATACAGGCCGCCGATCTCCGGCTCTTCACCGGCATCCTCGGCAAACGGTGGCACCGGGAAGGCTGCGCCGGGGCGCACCACGATGCTGCCGTCGCCCTTGTAGAACCACTCGGGTTGCACACCCGCCTGGCCAGCCGGTGGACGGCCGCCCTCCACGCCCCATTTGAAGATGCGCATGGTGTCGGTCAATGCGCTGTCGTCGCCGGCCTGGTGCATCTTGTCCCGCGCCGAGGCACTGCCCAGGTGAGTCAGGCCGGTGCCGCTGATCAGCATATGGGCCGGGTCCGGGTGGTCCAGCGGTGGCAGAATTTTCAAGTCGGTCAGCAGCGCGGCGTAGTCATAGCTGTCGCCAAGTCCCAGGCTGTCCACGTGTTGCGCCAGGCCTACGCCGGCGTCGATGGCAGCCAGGGCCAATTCGCGCACGCTGCGGGCTGTCTGTACTTCGCGCACCTTGGTGGCGTCGACCACGCCGACACGGCGGTCTCCGTTACGCAACTCGAACTGAACTAAACGCATGACTGTTCTCCTGGATTAAGGTCGGGTGGCGCCACGGGCACTGGCGGCAAATTGGTCGGCAGGCAGGACGTGCCTGCGCTCGAGCAGGCGGTAGACCACAACGGTCAGGACCAGCCCGAACAGCATCACCCCGGACAAGAAGTACAGGCCCGAAGCGAGGTTGCCGGTGTATTCCTTGAGCGCGCCGATCACGAACGGGCCGATATAGCCGCCGAGGTTGCCCACCGAGTTGATCAACGCAATGCCCGCCGCCGCACTGGCGCCCGCGAAGAAGCGCCCGGGCAAGGTCCAGAACACTGCCGTGCAGGAGAACATCGCGAATGCCGCCAGGCACAGCGCTGCCATTTGCAGCACCGGCACACTGAGCGCGGCACTGAAGAACAGCCCAATGGCGCCCAGCACGTAGAGCACCGCAAGGTGGCCGTAGCGGTCGTTCAAACGGTCGGAACTGCGCGGGATGATCAGCAGGCCGATGATGCCGAAGAGATACGGCACCGCAGAGATAAAGCCGGTGACCAGATCAGTGCCGCCGAACTGCTTGATCAGGGTCGGCAGCCACAGGCCCAGGCCGTAGATGCTCAGGGTCACCGGCAGGTAGAACAGCGCCAGCAGCAACACGCGTTGGTCTTTCAAGGCATGCAGCGGGTTGCCGTGACGGGTCTGGCCGTAGGTTTGCAGGTCTTTGGCGAGTTCGCCGGTGAGCCAGGCCTTTTCGTCGTCGCTCATCCAACTGACCTGTTCAGGGCCATCTGGCAGGAAGCGCAGCACCGGCCAGGTCAGCAGGATCGCCGGGGTGCCAATCACGATGAACAGCCATTGCCAGCCGTGCAGGCCAAGGATGCCGTCCATGCCCAGCAAACCGCCGGACACCGGACCGGTGATCATCATCGCGATGGGTTGCGACAGGATGAACAGCCCGAGGATCTTGCCGCGATGGCGCACCGGGAACCACTGGGTAATGTAGTAGAGAACGCCGGGAAAGAACCCCGCCTCCGCCGCGCCGAGCAGAAAGCGCATCACATAGAAGCTGTGCGGGCCCTGCACAAAGGCCATGCCGATGGTGATGGCGCCCCAGGTGATCATGATCCGCGCAAACCAGCGGCGTGCGCCAAAGCGGTCGAGCATCAGGTTGCTGGGGATCTCGAACAGGAAGTAGCCAATGAAGAACAACCCCGCACCCAGGCCATAGGCAGCATCGCCAATGCCGACGTCGGCGCCCATGTGCAACTTGGCGAAGCCCACGGCGGAACGGTCCACGTAGGCGATCAGGTACAGCAGGATCAGGAAGGGAATCAGTTTCAGCGTGATGCGCCGAATAAGCCGCAGTTCCTGGCTCATGGGGGTCGATCTCCGATTGTTGTTTTTATAGAAGCTCGGGGGACGCCTCTCGCGAAAATCCGCCAGGGTCATACCTCAGTTGAGATCGACTATATAGTAGGACTATTTACAAAACAACTCTTCCAAAGCAGCGTTTTTGCGCTTATGTTTAAGCACGCATAGAACATATAGTCATACAATAAGAGAATCGATCATGCCTGATAAAAAGCCCGGCCTCCGCTCCGCCCAGTGGTTCGGTACCGCCGACAAGAACGGCTTCATGTACCGCAGCTGGATGAAGAACCAGGGCATTGCCGACCATCAGTTCCATGGCAAGCCGATCATCGGCATCTGCAACACCTGGTCGGAGCTGACCCCGTGCAATGCGCATTTCCGCCAGATCGCCGAGCACGTCAAACGCGGCGTGATCGAGGCCGGTGGCTTCCCGGTGGAGTTCCCGGTGTTCTCCAATGGCGAGTCGAACCTGCGTCCCACCGCCATGCTCACCCGCAACCTGGCGAGCATGGACGTGGAAGAGGCGATTCGCGGCAACCCGATTGACGGCGTGGTGTTGCTCACCGGTTGTGACAAGACCACCCCGGCCCTGCTGATGGGCGCCGCCAGTTGCGACGTTCCGGCCATCGTGGTCACCGGCGGGCCGATGCTCAACGGCAAGCACAAAGGCCAGGACATTGGCTCGGGCACCGTGGTGTGGCAGCTCAGCGAACAAGTGAAAGCCGGCACCATCACCCTGGATGATTTCCTTGCAGCCGAAGGCGGCATGTCGCGCTCGGCGGGCACCTGCAACACCATGGGCACCGCGTCGACCATGGCCTGCATGGCCGAGGCACTCGGCACTTCCCTGCCCCATAACGCGGCGATTCCGGCGGTGGATGCGCGGCGTTATGTGCTGGCGCATATGTCGGGCATGCGTGCCGTGGAGATGGTGCGCGAAGACTTGAAGCTGTCGAAGATCCTCACCAAAGAGGCGTTTGAAAACGCGATCCGTGTGAACGCGGCCATCGGCGGCTCGACCAATGCGGTGATCCACCTCAAGGCCATCGCCGGGCGCATCGGCGTCGAACTCGACCTGGACGACTGGACCCGCATGGGCCGTGGCATGCCGACCATCGTCGACCTGCAACCTTCGGGGCGCTTCCTGATGGAAGAGTTCTACTACGCCGGCGGCCTGCCCGCCGTGCTGCGCCGCCTGGGTGAAGCCAACCTGATCCCGCACCCGAACGCCCTGACCGTCAACGGCAAGTCCCTGGGCGAAAACACCAAGGACTCGCCGATCTACGGCCAGGACGAGGTGATCCGCACACTCGACAACCCGATCCGCGCCGACGGCGGCATCTGCGTGCTGCGCGGCAACCTGGCGCCGCTGGGCGCGGTGCTCAAGCCCTCCGCCGCCAGCCCGGAACTGATGCAGCACCGTGGCCGTGCAGTGGTGTTCGAAAACTTCGACATGTACAAGGCGCGCATCAATGACCCGGAGCTGGACGTGGACGCCAACTCGATCCTGGTCATGAAAAACTGCGGCCCCAAGGGCTACCCGGGCATGGCCGAGGTCGGCAACATGGGCCTGCCGGCCAAGCTGCTGGCCCAGGGCGTGACCGATATGGTGCGAATCTCCGATGCACGCATGAGCGGCACGGCGTACGGCACAGTGGTGTTGCACGTGGCGCCGGAAGCCGCTGCCGGCGGACCATTGGCCACGGTCAAGGAAGGCGACTGGATCGAACTGGACTGCGCCAACGGCCGCCTGCACCTGGACATCCCCGACGCAGAGCTGGCGGCACGTATGGCAGACTTGGCGCCTCCGCAGAACCTCATCGTCGGCGGCTACCGCCAGCTGTACATCGACCATGTGCTGCAGGCCGACCAGGGCTGCGACTTTGACTTTCTGGTGGGTTGCCGTGGGGCGCAAGTCCCACGGCATTCCCACTAATTGGGATGCTATGATGCCGCGTCTTTAAGTCAGAGCCTCCCCGTCGTTATGGATCACCAGCCGCCAAAGCCGCGCAAGAGCCAGCATGCCCAGATCGTTCAGGACTTGGGCATGCACATCGTTTCCGGCCGCTTCAAGCCGGAAGAACGCCTGCCCATGGAGGCCACGCTCTGCGAGGAGTACCAGGTCAGCCGCTCGGTGTTGCGTGAAGCCACGCGGGTGCTCGGTGCCAAGGGCCTGGTGTACTCCAAACCACGGGTGGGCGCGGTGGTGCGGCCTCGCGTGAAGTGGCACCTGCTCGACCCGGACGTGTTGTCCTGGTTGATGCAGTCCACGCCCCACAGCGAGTTCTTCAACACCCTGGCCGGTGTGCGGCGCATCCTCGAACCGGAGATCGCCGCCATGGCCGCGACCACCGCCACCGACGAAGACATTGCCACCATCGAAAAAGCCTACCTGGGCATGGAAACCGCACAGACCCACGAACAACTGCTGCAGGCCGACCTGGACTTCCACCGCGCCATCGCCGATGCCACCCGCAACGACCTGCTCGCCTACATGTGCAACATGCTGTCGCTGCCGTTGCGCGAGTCGATCAACATCACCAACCGCCGCCCGGACATCCAGGGCCTGAGCCTGCCCCGGCACAAGGCGATCCTCACCGCGATCCAGAACCGCGACGCCCTCGGCGCCCGGCATGCATCGCTGGTGCAGCTGGATGACACGCGGGTGGCGTTGGATACGGTGATGAACGTGCTTACGCCGCTCTGACTTCAAGGGGTACACAGAACCAAATGTGGGAGGGGGCTTGCCCTCTCCCACATTGAAACTGTGCTAGGCATTAGAGGGTGTAGACGATGCCCACCTGCACCGTGCGTGGCGCGCCTGGGTAGGCGTAGAAGTTGCCGAACGCGCCTTCCTCGAAATCACGGTTGAACAGGTTCTTCACATCCAGGTTCAGGCGGACTTTGTCGTTGACCTTGTAGTAGCCCAGCAGGTCGACCACGGTGTAGGCGTCCATCGAGAAGGCGGTGTTGGAGGTCTGGCCAACCCGTTCATCGACGTATTTGGCGCCCGCGCCTAGCCCGAGCCCCTTGAGGCGACCGTCCTGGAACTCGTAGACATTGAGCAGGCTGAAGCTGTTGCGCGGGATGTTGGCCAGGGGTGAGCCGACGCGGATGGTGTTGTCTTTGGTGACTTCGGCGTCGACGTAGGCGTAGCCGCCGATCACGCGCCATTCAGGGGTGAGGTTGCCGGCCACGTTGAGGTCAAAGCCGCGGCTGCGCACCTGGCCGGCGGCGACACTGAAGGTCGAGTCCAGGGGGTCGGTGGTGAGCACGTTTTTCTTCTCGATCTGGTAAACCGCAGCATCGACGCTCAGTTGACGATCCAGCGCTTCCCATTTGATGCCCATTTCGTAGGACTTGCCCTTCTCCGGCTCAAACCCACCCCCCTGGCGGCTGGCACCTGTATTCGGCTTGAACGAGCGAGCGGCATCGGCGTACACCGCGACGGTGTCGGTGAGGTCGTAGGTCACGCCTACGCGCGGGGTGACCGCGTTATCGCTGGCCTCCCAGCTTTTACCGCCTGGCACATAGGTGTGGTAGTCGTGCTCGAAGCGCTCGAAGCGTGCGCCGGCGAGTAATTTCAGGCGCTCGGTCAGGGCCACTTGGTCCTGGACGAAGGCGGCGTAAGTCTTGAGGTTTTCCTTGTCGTGGGTCGGCGTGCGCGTGAGCGTCGGGCGTGGTTGGCCGTAGACCGGGTTGAAGATGTCGATGGGATAGGCACCCACCGCCCCGCTGGAGCGCTGGATGATCGACTTGTAGTCGTAGTCTTCGAACTCGACGCCGGTGAGCAGGGTGTGGTCAAAACCGCCGGCGGAGAAATGCCCGGTGAGGTTGAGTTGGGTGTCCTTGTCGGTCCACTCCAGCTTGCGGTAGTTGAAGTTGCGACCCAGGGTGCGACCGTCAGCGGCCAGACCGTTGGCTTCGATGGCGTTGCCTTGCAGGGTGCCGTCGAGCCATTGAAAACCACCGCCCAGGGTCCAGTTGTCATTGAGCAGATGCTCGAAACGCAACTGGGCCATGCTGTTGTCGTTGTGCAGCTTGCCGACGTCTTTGTCGCCCCAGAAGGTATCGCGGGACGCCGTGCCTTTCTGAGTGGCAAAGCGTGTCAGCCCGCGGTCCAGCGGGTGGTTGTTGCGCATGAAGTCGCCTTCGAAGATCACCTTGGTGTCGTCGCTGGCCTGCCAGGTGAGCACCGGGGTGACGCCGTAGCGCTCGGTCTCCACATGGTCGCGGAAGGTGTCGCCGCCCTCGCCCACCACGTTCAGGCGATAGGCCAGGCGACCCTCCTCGTCCAACGGGCCGGAGGCATCCAGGGTGCCGCGCTTCATGCCCTGGTCATTCAATTGGCTGCCGAGGGTGACCGTGCGTTCGGCCAACGGTTGCTTGGTCACCACGTTGAAGGTGCCGCCGGGATCGCCACGGCCATAGAGCATGGTCGCCGGGCCGCGCAGCACTTCCAGGCGTTCGATGGTGTTGGCGTCCGGCATGTTCGGGTAGCCACGGTTGATCGGGAAACCGTTGCGGTAGAACTCGCCAGTGGTAAAGCCGCGCACGGTGAAGGTGGTGAGGCCCTGCCCGCCGAAGTTGTTGGCGCGACCGACACCGCCAGCGTAGTCCAGGGCGTCTTGCAGGCGCGTGGCGCCGATGTCTTCGACCACCGCCTTGGACACCACGCTGATGGACTGCGGGGTTTCATGGATCGAGGTATCGGTGCGCGTCGCACTGGCTGAACGTGTGGCGTGGTAGCCCTGCACCGGCCCTTGGGCGGTCTCGTAATCCGCCTCGCCGGTGACATTGGTCGCTTGCAACTCAAGGCTGGCTTTCTCGGTAGAAGCAACCTCTGCCCAGGTGAACGGGGAAAACGCCTGAAGCACGCAGAGGGAAATCAGGGTACGACGCATGGGTGTGGAACCTAGTGAATGAGCCAGATGGGACGGCAGACCTGCCAAGAATTCGCGAGGGATGGTATATCAAGTCATTCGCGGTTGACATCTATTCTCATTCGCTATTTTTCGCGCATCGACTGTGTATCAGCGCTGACGCAGGCAAAAAAAAAGCCACTCAATCGAGTGGCTCATCGTTGACGCGTGACCTCAGCGATAACGTTCCAACCAATGCGCGTAGGGCGCTGGCAAGGTCCACGAGGACTTCTCGACACCCAGTTCCTTGGCCGCGAAGTACGCCCAATGCGGGTCGGCCAAATGCGCACGCCCTACCGACACCAGGTCCAGGTGCCCGGCCTGCAACGCGCCTTCGGCCAGTTGCGGGGTGCCGAAGCCCCAGGCCGAAGTCACCGGGATACCGGCTTCGCGACGCACGCGCTCGGCAATCGGCCCCAGGAACGCAGGCCCCCACGGGATGTGGGTGTCGGGGATGGTGAAACCGACGCTGACGCTCAGCAGGTCCAGGCCACCGGCCTTGAAACGGCGGGCCAGTTCGATGGACTCGGTGAGGGTTTGCTCGTCGCGACCGTCGTACTCGATCACACCGAAACGTGCGGTGAGCGGCAGGTTTTCCGGCCAGACTTCGCGCACGGCAGCCAGGGTTTCCAGGAGGAAACGACTGCGGTTGTCGAAGCTGCCGCCGTAGGCGTCGGTGCGCTGGTTGGAGTGCTCGGAGAAGAAGCTCTGGCCCAGGTAGCCGTGGGCGAAGTGCAGCTCGATCCATTCAAAACCGGCGTCGCGGGCACGGCGGGCGGCGTCGACGAAGTCCTGGCGCACCCGGGCGATGTCGTCCAGGGTCATGGCGCGAGGCACCTGTGGCAGGTTGGCACCGAAGGCGATGGCCGAGGGTGCGATGGTTTCCCAACGGCGGGCGTCGGAGGCGGCGATATGGTCGTCCCCTTCCCACGGGCGGTTGGCGCTGGCCTTGCGGCCGGCGTGGCCGATCTGGATGCCCGGCACGGAACCGGCGGCCTTGATCGCCTGGACCATCGGCACGAACGCCTCGGCATGCGCATCACTCCAAAGCCCCGCGCAGCCTGGGGTGATCCGACCTTCCGGCGCGACGGCAGTGGCTTCGACCACCACCAGGCCAGCACCGCCACGGGCCATGCTGGCCAGGTGCACGAGGTGCCAGTCGTTGACGATGCCGTCATCGGCCATGTATTGGCACATCGGCGGGATAGCGATGCGATTACGCAGGGTGACATCTTTTAGTTGGAACGGTTCGAACAATGCGGCCATGGGGCAACTCCAGTGAGCAGATGGTTGATTCGATAGTTCGATGGTAATCGAACTATGGTATTCAACGATAGCCCCCTGTTATGATTCGTTTCATGCGAGCCTTCAAACACCCTCCCCCGCAAGACCTCACCCTTGAGCGCGTGCTATACGCCCTGAGTGATCCGGTGCGCCTGGAAATCGTGCGCTGCCTGGCCGGCGTGCCCGAGGCTACCTGCGGCGAATTGGACGGTGGGCGACCGAAGTCGAGCATGTCCCATCACTTTCGGGTGTTGCGCGACGCCGGGCTGGTGCAGACCCGAAGCGTGGGGACCACGCACATGAATGCATTGCGCTCGGACGACCTGGAAAACCGCTTCCCCGGCTTGCTCGCGAGCATTCTGGCCCAGCACTGAGGCCCGTCTGTCCGTTTCATCTGGAAGCGGTCACTGGCTCGCCATCCAGATACACACAGTCCTTGCCATTGTGCTTGGCGGCATACAGGTTGCGGTCGGCGCACTTGAGTACCACTGACATATCGGCACCCACCGAGAAATGCGTCATACCCGCGCTGCACGTGTAGTGATGGGGCGGCGGGACACTGCCACGGATCGCTTGCAGCAGCCGCACGGCAAAATCAGTGGCCGCCCCAGGGTCATCTCCCACCAGCAACACGCCGAACTCCTCTCCCCCTATCCTGCCGAAGCTGTCGCTGCCCGGCATGGCTTTCAGGCAGTGCGCCATCGCACAGAGAATCTTGTCACCGACATCATGGCCAAACTGGTCGTTTTTCAACTTGAAGCTATCAATATCCAGCATCATGAAATAGCCGCACTGCCCCTCGGCGATCACCTTGGCGAAACGTTCGATAAACGCCCTGCGGTTCAGGATGGAGGTCAAGTAATCCGTTTCTGCCAGTTCCCGGAACTCACTCTCGACCAGCAACACAGAGCGCAGGTTCTTCACGTAGGAATAATTCAGGATAAAGCCGATCGACACCGACGCCAGGCAGAACATCACTAGGTAAACCTCAACCCCGGCGTAGATCGACATATGAACCGCTGGCCACAGCATCGACCAGATCAATGCAGCGCCTATCAAGAAATCCTGGACTGCGATAAAGAGCAAGGCACTGCTCAGCACCAGAATCACCGCCAGCGGTAGAGCAAATACCTGCAACGCCTGATCGGTCTGCATCACCAACGCAAAGCCGCCGGCCAACACCGCCATATAGACCACACCGAACGCCCGCCAGGCCAGGAAATTGGTCAACCGCCGGTGAAATCGACACAACGCTGTCAAACACACGGTAATGAGCACGGTGTACCACCCGAACTCCAGCACCGGATCCACCAAGAGCACCCACCACCAGACAATCAGGCCTATCCATTCCGCCTGGGCAACAGCGGGCGACAATAACCTCTGCATCCTTGGCCTGAGCTTTAAGTCAGCCGGCATCTCAACACTCCCTGCGCATAAGTTGCCTATATTTTGCTGGCTTGGCCCAATTCGATACTAAGCAGGGTGATTGCAAATGAATACGCCATGAAACGGCGCACCAACTTTACAAAGGGCGGCAATACTTCCAACTGCGTCTTGGAATGCACTTTAAAGCAACCTTTTTCAACACCCTCCTGAACCAGACGAATCACATGGGTCTTGGACACTGAGGTTTGCGTCGCCAGTGAAAGATAAGAAGACGTCCTGAAACTTGCGCCCTGACAGTCCAAGGAACAGGCATCGTTATAAATCGCCAACATCAGCATATGTCCGGCATCGCGGTTAACCAGCCAGTCACATTCAGGCAGCAATACATCGATGGTCAGCTTATTTGAAAGAAGGGTGGCAAAACCTTTGAAATAAAGTGCCAGGAAGGCTCGGTCGTCCAACTCACTCATCCGCTGGACCTGCGCTTCACTGGGGCACATTGGTCCCAGCGGCTGCACCACGGAATTGAGCATCGACCTGACTTCATGGCAGGCTTGGGCCGATGGGCTGAACACTCGGAAACGGCTGTCGTCAGGGTGGCCGGCGACCTTCATGAACCCCAGTGCCCGGAACAGCAGGAAGATCGACTCCAGGCTGTTCCTGGAACAGAAGCCGCGAGCCACGCAGAACGCTTTCACGTCGGACAACAATGGCGCGGGCTTGGAGAAATATTCACTCAGCAGCGTGAAAGACACCATCAAACGGTTGAACTTCAGCGCTGTCTTGTAGAAAAACGGTCGTTTTGAATAGGGACCCAGCAGAATGGCGTAGTGCGCGCGAATACTGCATTCAAATTCCCCGTGACGTTCCAACACCTGCGCGGAATGATCCAACGTCCACTTCAACGAACTGACGCACATGAGAAAGAGCCCTGATCAACCTACTGGAATTCACTGATCGATGGCGCAGCACTTCTGCAACCAGGTCTCACAACAACTCACGTCGTAAACACCACCAGTGATGGCGTTTTGCCTCGAGCGCAATGTATCGCGATTAACCCGACAGACATCATCGCTACCAAAATTGTTCCAAAACGTATTGGCGTCTCTAAAACAACCCACTCATACACGCCCATGACAGCTGCGGTGCTTCGCTGCTTTTAAATATATCCAAGCGTTGTGATGAAACTGTTCAATCGACCTGTTCGCCGGTGCCATTGAATCCTGGCGGCACTGGAAGAATTGCGACGACTCTCACGGGAGCCGGTGAGCGCTACTTAAACGATTCAGGCCCTGGGGCGAACCTTTCACCGCGACCCGCGTCCGAGCTAAGGCACCGTTGCCTGCCACTCACCGCGAGGTCTCCGTTTGAAAGCCGCCATCCTCAAAAAGTACCGCCTGATCATCAAAACCATGGGCTACGTTGGCTGGGCGCTGTTCTGGCTGCTGCTGTGGGACGTCGCCGTCACCGTGGACTTCATGCTGTTTCTCACCTACAAGATCAATCTGCCGCTGATGCCCCTGACCCTGCTGGGTTCTGCGCTGGTGGTGCTGATCAGTTTCCGTAACAGCAGCGCCTACAACCGCTGGTGGGAAGCCCGCACACTGTGGGGCGCGATGGTCAACAACTCGCGCAGTTTTGCCCGTCAGGTGCTGACCCTGCTGGACGACCCCGACGACGAAGTGAACCCGGTCAAGGCCACCCTGCTGCGTCGTCATGTGGCCTATGTGAATTGCCTGGCCGCGCACCTCAAGGGCCAGCCGTGCCCCGAAGAAGTCCGCGCGTTTATCCCTGGTGACGAGTTTGCGCGCAACGGCGCCACCAACAACTTTGCCAACGATATCCTTACCGGCTCGGCGGCGTTATTGGCCCGGGAGTACAAGGTCGGTCACCTCGACAGCATCCGTCTGGCGCGGCTGGAGTCGACCCTGGTGGACCTGTCCAACGCCCAGGGCGGCATGGAGCGGATCGCCAACACCCCGCTGCCCTACCCTTACGTGTACTTCCCGCGGCTGTTTATCTCGCTGTTCTGCTTGATCGTGCCGGTGGGCCTGGTGGAGTCCCTGGGTTGGTTCACCCCGCTGGCCTCGACGGTGGTGGGGTTCATGCTGCTGGCCATCGAGCGCATCGGCACCGACCTGCAAAGCCCGTTCAACTCCAGCGAACACCAGATCCAGATGGACACCATCTGCGAAACCATCGAAAAAAACCTGCAGTCGATGCAGCGTGATGCGCTGGGTGGCGAGCGCATCGGTTAAACCCTCCCTCAGCCCTCAAGTGCGTGCCCGCGCAGTCGATATACAGAGGGTACGCATGGGCCACACCCCTTAAAACAACACATGCGACGCTCGACGCTACTGTTTTCTCCTTGCCAAAATTATAAATACCCGCGGGTGAAGTCATGAATATCAAGCAAAAGCTGACCTGGGCGTTTGCCGCCATCGCGTGCGTCCCGGTTATTTTGGTCGCTGTATTGGTTGTACTGAATCTGCGCGAGGGGGCCCAGGCCAATTTCCTCGACAGCAGCGGCCGCGAGATCCGCCAGATCGACAATGGCATGAAGCAGTTCTTTGACGGCATCAGCCAGAACGTCGAGTATGTGGCCAAGGACCCGCGCGTTGTCGCGGCCAAGGACCTCAAGAGCTACGCCGGCGCCGATGCCGCGCAAATCCCCCTCACCCCCACCAACACAGCGCTGCTGGAGATTTTCGACCAGTTCGCCAAGAGCCATCCGAGCACCGCCTACCTATCCCTGGGCCTCGCCGACGGCGGCTACGCCAGTTGGCCCGACGACACCAAGCTGAACAACTATGACCCGCGCGTACGCCCCTGGTACCAGGCCGCCATCGCCGCGCCGGGTAAAACCGTGCGCACCGGGGCCTACTATTGGGCGCCGGACGACGTGACGCTGATCGGCACCGTGCACACCGTCACCGACGCCGCCGGCAAGATCCTCGGCGTGGTCGGCCTGGACGTGTCGCTCAAGCAGCTCACCGAGTTGGTGCGCAACATCAAGCTCGGCGACAGCGGCTACCTGATGCTGGTGGAAGGCAACGGCAACGTGCTGGTCGACCCCAGCGACGCCAAGCACAATTTCAAGCCCCTGGCCGATCTGGGCCCCAACTACGCCGAGCTGGCCAAGCGCGGCGACGGCGTGAGCCAGATCGATATTGATGGCGTGGCGTACATGGCCAACATGGTCAGCTCCAAAGACCTGGGCTGGCGCTTTATCGGCCTGATCAAGCGCGACGAAGTAATGGCCGGCGCGACCCGTCTTACCTGGTTGATCGCGGCGATTGCCGCCGCGCTGGCCGTGGTCTTCGCGATTGTCGGCGCCAGTTTCGCCAGCGTGATCGTACGTCCGATTCGCGGCGTGGCCGACGGCCTGCAAGAGATCGCCGAAGGTGAAGGCGACCTGACCCGCCAGCTCAAGGTGCAAGGCAAGGACGAAACCGCCAGCCTGGCCGGCTGGTTCAACCAGTTCCTGAGCATGATCGCCCAGTTGGTGCAGCGCATCGGCAACGCCTCGTCCGACCTGCAAACCGCCGCCGCCGACACCAGCGAAGTCGCGCACAACATGAACCAGGCCGCCGGTCGCCAGCGTGAAGCGGTGGAACTGGTCAGCACAGCGTTCAACGAAATGGTGGCCACCGCCAACGAAGTCGCGCGCTCCTGCAGTGCCGCCGCCACCAGTGCCGACGAAGGCTACCGCGATGTGCACGACGGCCAGCAGCACATCGGCGAAGCCACCGGCAGCGTGCTTCAACTCAGCGAAGACCTGCAACGCTCGACCCAGACCATGCAGCAGTTGGAGCAGGACAGCAAAAACATCAACACCATCCTCGATACCATCCGCTCGATTGCCGAACAGACCAACCTGCTGGCGCTCAACGCGGCCATCGAGGCCGCCCGTGCCGGTGACCAGGGCCGTGGCTTTGCGGTGGTCGCCGACGAAGTCCGCGCCCTCGCCCGTCGCACCGCCGACTCCACCGGCGAGATCGACAGCCTGCTCGGCAACCTCGCCCGTCGCACCCAGGAAGTGACGCAGCAGATGCAAGGCAGCCTGCTGGTGTCCCACACCAGCGTGGAGCGCATCCAGCAGGCCCGCGACAGCTTCGACAAGATCCGTGGCTCGGTGGACTCGATCCGCGACCAGAACACCCAGATCGCCACCGCCGCCGAAGAACAGCACCAGGTGGCCGAAGAGATCAACCGGCACATCGCGCAGATCCATGCCGATGCGCAACTGGTCGAGGGGTTTGCCCATTCGGCGCAGACCGGGTCAGGTCGGCTTACGGATATTTCCGGGCAGCTCAAAGGGTTGGTGGGACGCTTCAAGTTCTGATCCATCCTCCGCAGGGGCCGGCTTGCCGGCTCCACAGGATCGGTCACCCCACCTGAAGCTCCGTGGAGCGCCCGGTGGCCTTGAAGAACACCAACACGACAATCCCCAGCGCAAGCCAGCACGTGCCGCCGACCTTGGCATAGATATCAGAATTGACCAGCACATAGCTGATGATCACAAAGCCGATCAATGGCACCAGCCCATGCACCAACCGACGACCGGCGCCGCGGTAGTGCCAGGCCACGGCGACATGAAGCAGCAGGAACGCACTCAGCGCACCAAAGTTGCACATCGACGCCAGCAGGTTGATCTGTCCCACGAAGAACAAGCCCAGCACCAGGCTCAAGCCCGCGACCAATAGGGTGGCGCGCTGCGGCACGCCGGTGACCGGGTGCACCTGGCTGAGAAACTGCGGCAGTTGGCGATCGCGGGCCATGGCAAACAGCAGGCGCGAGGTGGCGGCCTGGGCCACCAGGGAATTGGCGATGGCGGCGCCGATGGCCACGGCCAGGGCGATCACCACTTGCAACCACGGGCCTGCCACCAGGCGGCCGATCTCGTAGAACGCGTTGTTCGACGCATCGGCATCCGGGTACTGCACCAGGTTGGGCTGCAACAGCGCGGCCAACCAGGTTTGCACCATGAACAATGCCGCTACCAGGGCCAGTGCCCACAAGGTCGCACGCCCCACCGCCCGGCTACCGCCACGGGTCTCCTCCGACAGCGTGGAAATCGCATCGAAGCCCAGGAACGACAGGACCGCCACCGACAATGCGCTGAAGATCAGCGGCAGGGAAAACTCAGCCGGGTTGTACAGTGGCTTCAGGGTCCAACTGGCACCATTCACGCCGTTGCTGATCGCGATACTGGCCAGCACCACAAACACCACCAGCACCACCAGTTGCCCATAAAGGAACAAGCGATTGGCGCGCGCAGTGGTCTGGATACCGCGCAGGTTCACCAGAGTGTTCAGTACCACGAAAAACACGATCCACAATGGCTGAGGCACCGAGGGGATCACATTGGCCATGGCATTGGCACCGATCACATACAGCAACGTCGGCACCAGCAGGTAATCGAGCAGGATCGCCCAGCCCGCAAGAAACCCCAGCTGGCTGTTCAACCCACGCCCCACATAGGCATACACCGAACCGGCGACCGGAAACGCATGGGACATCTGCTGGTAGCTGATCGCAGTGAACAGCATGGCGACGAAGCCGATCAGGTACGTCAGCGGCACCATGCCGTGGCTGGCGTCGAACACCCCGCCAAAGATGGAGAATGGCGCCAGCGGCACCATGAACACCATGCCGTAGATCAGCAGGTCGCCCAGGCTCAGCTGGCGCTTGAGTTGTTGGGTATATCCGAAACGCGCAAGCTCCGCGCTGTCACCGGGGGTGGAAGGATCGATCATGATGACGCTCCGCAAGGGTTGGACAGAAGCTTCACTCTAGGGCGTTACAGGCCGGCAGCTGTATCCTGAAAAATACTAGGTTTTGGCCTTGGCAGATTGTTTGCTTGGAAAACCGCGCAACCCAACGCCCGGAGGCGCCATGCACACCGACCTGATGCGATTCAGCGAGCAACTCGCCCACACCACGACGCTGGACGCGTGCCTGGCCGAGGTTCAGGCCGCCACCGACCAACTGGGTTTCAAGACGCTGATCTACGATTACGCCCCCGTGCCGGTGAGCCACGAGGGGGCGCTGATCACACCGTCGGTGTTCAAGACCCTGAATGCCCCGACCGACATGCACACGTTGTGGTGTGAGCGCGGCTATTACCAGATCGACCCGGTGCAGCAATGCGCAGCCCGCCGGACTACGCCATTTGTCTGGTCATTCAGCGCGGACACGCACTGGAACGGCGCCCTCACCGACGCCCATCGCCCGGTGGCTCACTATATTCGCGACTATGGCTTGAGCACCGGACTGACCGTGCCGCTGCACTTGCCCGATGGCGGCTTTGCCACACTGACCGCCATTGTCGACGGCACGCCCGACGGCGCCGAACGACAAGCCCAGCACAACCTGGGCGAGATGCTGGTACTGGCCCATGCCTTCCAGTCCAGAGCCAGCGAGTTGCTGGCGCCGGCCGAACGCTGCTGCACCCACATCCACCTCACCCGCCGCGAACGCGAGTGCCTGCAACATTCGGCCAAGGGGCTTACGGCCAAGGGCATCGCCGCCACCCTCAACCGGTCCCAGGCCACGGTCAACCTGCACCTGGTGGGTGCGGCGCGCAAACTGGGCGCGCGCAACCGCGTGGAAGCGGTGGTCCGTGGCCTGCATTACCGGCTGGTGGAGATCTGAGAACCTATAACTTTTGCCAGTGCCCCTGACGGCACGCTTTGACTAGCCTGTACCTCATTGATCCCCAGGAGGTACACAGCATGCAGGTTCGCGAAGGTTATGCCGAGTTCCGTGGGCACCGGACATGGTTCCGGGTCACGGGCGATCCGGACTCGGGGCGCCTGCCCCTGATCGTTGCCCACGGCGGCCCCGGTTGCACCCACGACTACGTCGACAGTTTCAAGGACCTGGCCGCCACCGGTCGGGCGGTGGTGCACTACGACCAGATCGGCAATGGCCGCTCGACCCATCTGCCGGATGCGCCCCGCGAATACTGGGTGGTGGACCTGTTTCTCGCCGAACTGAACAACCTGATCGCTCACCTGGGTATCCGTGATTACGCGCTGCTCGGCCAATCCTGGGGCGGCATTCTGGGGGCCGAGCATGCGGTACGCCAGCCGGTCGGCCTCAAGGCACTGATCATCGCCAACTCACCGGCGTCCATGGCGCTGTGGTCCGAGGCCGCGAATGAGCTACGCCAGGCACTCCCTGCGGATGTGCAGGCGACGCTGCAACGCCACGAAGCAGCAGGCACCACCTCCAGCGCCGAGTACCGCGCAGCATCGGACGTGTTCTATGCGCGCCATGTATGCCGCATCCAGCCGATGCCCGCCGAAGTGGCGCGCACCTTCGCTGCCATCGATGCGGACCCCACGGTCTACCACGCCATGAACGGCCCCACCGAATTCCACGTGATCGGCAGCATGCGCGATTGGACGATCATTGATCGCTTGCCTCGCATCCAGGTGCCGACGCTGTTGATTTCCGGTCGCTACGATGAAGCCACCCCCGCAACGGTGCAGCCATTCGCCGACGGAATCGCCAACGTGCAGTGGCAGATATTCGAGGCGTCCAGTCATATGCCCCACGTGGAAGAACGAGAAGCGTGCATGGCCTGTGTGGCGGCATTTCTGGAACAGCAACCGAGCTAGCATGCCGGGTCAAGCCGTGGGCCGTGCGGGGGTGTTCTCACCCGCGCGCGCGGCTGATCCGCCAACTCGCCAACTGATAAAGCCCCAGTAAACCGCCCGCCAGCAGCAGCGTCCATTGCACACTCAGCGCCGCCGCCAACAAGCCTGCAAGTAACCCGCCGATGGCTTCAAAGCCGAAGCGCATGGCGATATAGAACGCGATCACCCTGCCCCGCAACGCTTCGGGCGCGGCGCTTTGTAGAGTCATGTTGCTGCTGACATTGCTCGCCGTGATGCCAAAGCCCAACCCAGCCAGCGCAACCAGCGTGAGCCACAGCGGTGGGTCGGCCGCCACCGCGCATAACGAAACCGCACAGACCACCGCGCCCATGGCGATGATGCGGCCCAATCGCGAGGTGCTGCCAGCGAAAGCGAGAAAGATCGTGGCCACAAAAGCCCCCGCGCCCGCAGCGCCCCATAGCCAGCCCAGGGTCTGCGCGTCGCCGCTGAACGTGTGCTTGGCCAGAATCGGCAGCAGCACCGTGTAGCAGGAGGCGAGCAGATTCACCATCACCACACTGATCAGCAAGCGCCGAATGGACAGTGTGCCCCACAGGTAGCGCAGGCCTTCGCGGAAAATCTCCCCGGTCGACCCCTTTGCCCGCACGGGCGCACGACTCTGCACCTTGCCCAGCCCGATCAGCAACATACCGAAGGCGATAGCGGTGAGAAGGAAGCAACCGGCCTCACCGCTCCAGTTGATCAGCAAACCGGCCAGCGGTGGGCCGATAAAGCGCGCGGCGTTGATCAGCATTGCATTGAGCACGAGGGCATTGGGCAGGTCGTTGGGGTCATCGACGAAGCTGGCGATCAAGGCCTGGCGCAGAGGCGTTTCCAGGGCGTTGAGCAAACCCAGCAGAAGCGCCATGGCAATGATCACTTCACGGCCCATCCACTGCTGCCAGGTCAGCACGGCCAGGGCCAGCGATTGCAGGGCCAGGGCGGCCTGCACCGCCATCAACAGGCGACGCTTGTCGTGGCGGTCGGACCAGGCGCCCGCCAGCGGCCCGACCAACAGCTGCGGCAACAGCGTCAAAAACGCAATGGCCCCCAGCAGTACGGCCGAGCCCGTCAGGTGGTAGGCCAGCCATGACAGCGCGACCTGTTGCACCCACTTGCCCAGGGTCGAGAGCCCCTGACCGACAAAGTAGATCTGGAAATTGCGATGGCGCAGCGCGCGGATGGGCGTGGGCCATCGGGAGGTAGACGCAGGATTCAAATAAACTCACAGCCCTTTTGTTTCAGGGATTCAAGGACCCAGGAGCGGTCGTTTTCGCCCAGTGCAATCTGTTCCAACTGCTTCTGTTCGGCGGCATGTTTGGCACTGGCGCGATCATACACCTCACCGACCTGCTCGAACGGCACGCAGAGCAATCCATCTTCATCACCGATCACCAGATCGCCCGGTTCGATCACCATACCGGCCAGGGCAATCGGCACATTCACCTCGCCAGGTCCGTCCTTGTAGGGGCCGCGATGGGTGATACCGGCGGCGAACACCGGGAAATCCCCGGTGCCGATGCTGGCTGCGTCGCGAATCGCGCCGTTGATCACAATACCCGCCACACCTTTCTTGATCGCATAAGCCACCATCATCTCGCCAATCAGCGCGTTGCTCAGGTCACCGCCGGCATCCACCACGATCACGTCGCCGGGCTCGGCGATGTCCAGCGCGTGATGCAGCATCAGGTTATCCCCCGGCCGCGCCTTTACGGTGAGCGCTGGCCCGACCAATACGCCCGTGCGATGCATCGGTTGCAGGCTTGCGCCGCCGGCGGTAAGGCGGTGCATGGAGTCGCTGATATTGGCGACAGGCACGCTCCGGTAACGCTCGACCCACTCAACGGCGACCTTGCGTTGCTGCTTGAGCACTCTGAATCCGATGGACATGGGGTATTCCTCTGATGATTTTTGTTTGTTTTGAAACGCCATTTCGAAATTAACACCACAAATTCAAATCAACAAGACTCAAGCCCAACCCAGGCATCAAATGACCAGCGGTACCACTCCTGAAAAACCAGCAGAAAACCCTACCTGGCAAGGTTGGGTACTGTATTTGGCCGATTTTGAAGCGACGGTAAAAAAATTATTTATTGCAACGCCGTTTCATTATGATAATTTCCAGTCACTACCGCACACCGACAAAAACACCAAGGTGCACAGAAATGACCCGAACCCTCCTGCTGACCGGCCCGGAATTGACCGCCGACGCCATGACCCACGCCGCCTCCCACGGCGTGCGCGTCATCCCTACCACCCCCTACGCACCGGCCGATGAACTCATCGCGATCATTGCCAGCGAACAACCGGACGCAATCATCGTGCGCCAGGGCCAACTGACCCGGGAGATGATCAACGCATCGGCCGCACTGAAGATCATCGCCAAGCACGGCGTCGGCTACGACAGCATCGACATCGCCGCCGCCGCCGAACGCCAGATCCCGGTGACTATCGCCCTGGGCGCCAACGCGCAATCGGTGGCCGAACACGCCTTGGCATTGATGTTCAGCGTGGCGCGCCAGACCGCCCTGCTCGACGCACGGCTGCGTGACGGGCATTGGGACAAAGCCACTTCAGTGGGCATCGAACTGTCCGGCAAGACCCTGGGCCTGGTGGGCCTGGGAAGCATCGGACGAATCCTGATGGAACTGGTGGCGCCGCTGCGCATGACCATCAAGGTGTTCGACCCGTACTTGCCGGAACTGCCGAATGTGGAGCGCGTCGACGACATTGATGACCTGCTGACAAGCTGCGATATCATCAGCCTGCATTGCCCACTGACCGAACATAACCGCAACCTGTTTGGCGCGGTGCAGTTCAAGCGCATGCGCCCCGGCAGCCTCCTGATCAATACGGCGCGCGGTGAACTGATCGACACCGAAGCCTTGGTCCACGCCCTGAGCACCGGGCAGATTGCCGGCGCCGGACTCGACACGTTCAACCCCGAACCCCCTCCCGCCGATTCGGCGCTATGGGGCCTGCCTACCCTGGTGGCCACACCGCATGTGGGGGCCAATACCGCCGAAGCACGGGACCGGGTGGGCCTGCTGGCCCTGCAACAAATCATCGATTTCTGGGACGGCATCGCGCCGCCGCCGCGTGCTGTGGTCAACCGCCACCTCTACGCACACTGACATCTCCCGCCGGTTACATGCGGGCTCATCACGCATCTCCAAAAAAAACAATACGGGAGAGAGTCATGCCTATCAGTTCTACCGACATCAGCGCCATCGAGCGCTCAACCATGCGCAAGGTGGCGTGGCGACTGCTGCCGTTCCTGATCCTTTGCTACCTGCTGGCGATCATCGACCGCGGCAACATCGGCATGGCCTCGCTGCAAATGAACCAGGACCTGGGGCTGACCCCGGCGATCTTCGGCTTTGCCAGCAGCCTGTTCTTTGTCTCGTACTTCCTGGTGGAAGTGCCGAGCAACCTGGCCTTGCAGCGCTTCGGCGCACGGGTGTGGATTGCGCGGATCATGATTACCTGGGGCCTGATTTCCGCCGGCACAGCGTTTGTCACCGGCGCCAACTCGCTGTATGTGATGCGCTTCCTGCTGGGTGCGGCCGAGGCAGGATTCTTCCCGGGCGTGCTGCTGTACCTCACTTACTGGCTGCCAGCGGCATACCGTGGGCGCATGGTCGCGATTTTCATGGTGGCGATTCCCGGCGCCAACTTCATCGGCTCACCACTGTCCGGCTTGTTGTTGAGCCTGGACGGCTGGTTCGGCATGCGTGGCTGGCACTGGCTGTTCATCATCGAAGGCATTCCCGCTGTACTGCTGGGCATCGCCTGCCTGTTCGTGCTGACTGATCGCCCGGAACAAGCCAAATGGCTGAACCACGAGCAGCGCCACTGGCTCACTGGCCGCCTCGACGAAGAGCGCAACCGCAAGACCGCCATCGGGCATATCTCCCTGTGGAAACTGCTGCGCCACAAGCACATCTGGGTGCTGGCACTGATCTACTCCGGCGCATCGGCGGCCGGCAGCACAATGAGTGTATGGGCGCCGCAACTGCTCAAGACATTTGGCCTGGACAACCTGGAAATCGGCATGGTCAACGCCATCCCCTACGGGCTCGCGTCCATCCTGATGATTGTGTGGGGCCGCAGCTCCGACAAGACCGGTGAACGCCGCTGGCATACCGCACTCACCCTGCTACTGATCACCGGCGGGTTGCTGCTGGCGCTGGTGACCTCTTCGCTGGTCGCCACGGTGTTCATGTTGTCAATGGTGCTGATCGGTGCGTACTCCATGAAAGGACCGTTCTGGGCGCTGGTCTCGACCTGGCTTTCATCCTCCACCGCAGCCGCTGGCCTGGCCGCCGTAGGCGCGATGGCCAACCTGATAGGCGGCGGCATCATGGTCAACGTGTATGGAACCATTCATCACGCCACAGGCAGCTACGCCCTTGCATTGCTGCCGCTGGCGGCGCTGTGTGCCGCTGGTGCGATCATGGTCTTGCTGATGGGGCGCAAGCAGATGAGCGAAACGGCGCAACTCAACAAACCTGCCAACGCGACCTGAAAAAGCGGGAGGGGCAGCACGATGATTCGACTGCCCTTCTCCCCACCGCTTTGACCGCGCCGACCAATGGCAGTATTTTGCAGCCTACCCGCCCACCCCCTCACAAGGAGCAACCCATGGTAAAAACCCGCCCACGCCCCGCAGTCACCGGGGTGGCCTCGGCTGATCGGGTGCTCACCGTGCTGACTGCCTTCCGCATGGGGGATACCGCCCTGGAACTGGCCGAACTCGCCGCACGCACCGGACTGATCAAAAGCACCATCATGCGTTTGATGGTTTCGCTTGAGAATCACGGCCTGATCACCCGCCTGGCCGATGGTCGCTATCAGCTGGCCACCGAAATCATGCGCTTGAACACGGTGTACCAGGACGGCCTCGATCTTGAACGCCACATCACTCCGCTGCTGCACCGCCTGACTCAGGAAACCGGCGAAACCGCTTCCTTCTACGTACGCCACGGCGCTTATCGGATGTGCCTGTACCGCGTGAACTCCCCTCACCATCTGCGCCTGCACCTGCAACCCGGGGACACTCGCCCCATGGACGGCGCCGCCGGAGCCGAGGCGTTGCGCACACCCTATGCGCTGGCCGCGAAAATGATCAAACCGATTTTCTCCCATGGCGCCACCGACCCCCATGCCTCGTCCATGGCCCTGCCCATCTTCGGTCCAGGGGAAAACCTGATCGGCGCACTGGTACTGTCCGGCCCCGCCAGCCGCCTGACCGCCGAACAGGCGCAGACGCTGCACCCGCTGTTCCAGCAAGCCGCCGTCGAACTAACCCGCAGCCTGGGCGGCGACGCACTTGCCAGCACCGAGGCCCCGCAAAAAAAGCTGCGCGGCAAGAAATCCGACTAAAACGCCGGCCTGCCAGGTGCAAGACGCATCGCACCTCGAGCGACATTCGACCACATGCCATCATCGCAGCACCTGTAATAGTCTATTGCAGGACTCCAATGTACTAACCAGTTACTTATCTTGCTAAAATCGCGTCTTTGCCCTCTCACATTCGAGTCCTATCGACATGAAACGAGCATCGCGCGCCACTGGCGTCTCTAGAATCCTACTGCTGGGCCTGGGCGTGATCATCGCCCTGCTCGGCCTCGCGCTGGCCATTGGCGGCGGCAAACTGGTGAGCCTGGGAGGCTCCTGGTACTTCCTGATCGGCGGTGCGGCCATGGCCGTTTCCGGCTTGCTGATTGCCCAACGCAAGCCGGCGGGCGCGTGGCTGTTCGCGGCCTTCCTGGTCGGCACGGCTCTCTGGGCGGTGGCGGATGTGGGGCTGGTGTTCTGGCCGCTGTTCTCCCGCCTGTTCATGTTTACGGTGATCGGCCTGGTGGTAGCGCTGCTGTACCCGCTGCTGGTCAACCGGCCTGCACGTGGCGCCTATGGCGTGGCGGCGGTATTGGCGGTGGGCGTGGCCGTGGCGGCGGGCAACATGTTTGTCGCCCACCCGAGCGTGGCACCCACCGGCACTGGCCCAGGCATCACGCCGGTGGCCGCGGCCGACGCACAGAAAGACTGGGCGCACTACGGCAACACCGAAGGCGGCAGCCGCTTCGCCGCGCTGGACCAAATCAATCGCGACAATATCAATAAGCTCAAAGTGGCCTGGACCTACCACACCGGTGACGTCGCCCTCAGCGACGGCAACGGTGCCGAAGACCAGCTCACCCCGCTGCAGATCGGCAACAAAGTGTTCATCTGCACGCCGCACAACAACCTGATCGCCCTCGACGCCGACACCGGCAAAGAGCTGTGGAAGAACGAGATCAACGCCAAATCGGCGGTGTGGCAGCGTTGCCGTGGCATGGCCTACTTCGACGCCACTGCGCCGATTGCACAGCCTACCCAACCGAACAGCTCACCGATCATCGCCGCCAGCGTGCCCGCCGGTGCGCAGTGCCAGCGCCGCTTGCTGACCAACACCATCGATGCACGCCTGATCGCCGTGGACGCCGACACCGGCCAGTTCTGCGAAGACTTCGGCACCCACGGCCAGGTGGATTTGAAAGCCGGCCTGGGCAACGTGCCGGACAGCTACTACCAACTGTCCTCGGCACCGCTGATCGCCGGCACCACCGTGGTGGTCGGCGGCCGCGTGGCCGACAACGTGCAGACCGACATGCCCGGCGGCGTGATCCGTGGCTTCGACGTAATCACCGGCCAGATGCGCTGGGCGTTCGACCCGGGCAACCCGGAAGACAAAAAAGCCCCGGCCGACGGTAGCACCTACGTGCGCAGCACGCCGAACAGCTGGGCGCCAATGTCCTATGACCCGCTGATGAACACCGTGTTCTTGCCGATGGGCAGCTCGTCCACCGACATCTACGGTGTGGAACGCACCCAGCTCAACCACAAATACGGCGCGTCGGTACTGGCACTGGACGCCTCCACCGGCACGGAAAAATGGGTGTACCAGACCGTCCACAATGACCTGTGGGACTTCGACCTGCCGATGCAGCCCAGCCTGATCGACTTCACCCCGCCTGGCAGCGACAAGGCTGTGCCTGCGGTGGTGATCGGCACCAAGGCCGGGCAGATCTACGTGCTCGACCGTGCCACCGGCAAGCCGCTGACCGAGGTGAAGGAAGTGCCGGTCAAGGCCGCCAACATCCCTGACGAGCCCTACTCGCCCACCCAGCCAAAATCGGTCGGCATGCCACAGATCGGCGCGCAGACCCTGACCGAATCGGACATGTGGGGCGCCACACCGTTTGACCAGTTGCTGTGCCGCATCGACTTCAAGGGCATGCGCTACGACGGCCTGTACACCGCGCCGGGCACCGATAAATCCCTGAGTTTCCCGGGCTCGCTGGGTGGCATGAACTGGGGCAGCATTTCCACCGACCCGGTGCACGGTTTTATCTTCGTCAACGACATGCGCCTGGGCCTGTGGATCCAGATGATACCCTCGCAGAACAAGGCCCAGGCCGCGTCGGGTGGCGAAGCGCTGAATACCGGCATGGGCGCCGTGCCACTCAAGGGCACGCCGTATGCGGTGAACAAAAACCGCTTCCTGTCGGTGGCCGGTATTCCGTGCCAGGCGCCGCCGTTCGGCACCCTGACTGCGATCGACATGAAGACCCAGAAAGTCGCCTGGCAAGTACCGGTCGGCACCGTCGAGGACACCGGCCCCCTCGGCATCCGCATGCACCTGCCGATCAAGATCGGCCTGCCGACCCTCGGCGGCACCCTGTCGACCCAGGGCGGCCTGATCTTTATCGCCGGCACCCAGGACTTCTACCTGCGCGCCTTCAACAGCGGCAATGGCGAGGAAATCTGGAAGGCCCGCCTGCCCGTCGGCAGCCAGGGCGGCCCGATGACCTACGTATCGCCGAAAACCGGCAAGCAGTACATCGTCATCACCGCCGGTGGCGCACGCCAGTCCACTGACCGTGGCGACTACGTGATCGCCTACGCCCTGCCTTAACCCCCCCTGTTCGCGCGGCGCCTCCCCGGCGCCGCGCCTTGTACCTGGAAAAACCCGCATGACCCCCACTTCTCATATTGCCCTTGGGCGCCTGCTGCTGGGCCTCGCCCTGGGTGCCGCGCTGCCCGTACAAGCCGATGACACCACCCTGACCGGCGACTGGGGCGGCCTGCGCCGTGAACTCGACGCACAGGGCATCCGCTTCACCGGCGACTACAGCGGCGAGACCGCCTACAACGCCCACGGCGGCCAGCACCGCTCGGCGCGCTACTCGCAGAACCTCAAGCTCGGCGTGCAGTTCGACCTGGGCAAGCTCTACGGCTTGAACAATGGCGACCGCATCCAGCTCACGATCAATGACCGGCGCGGCAACAGTGCGTCCGAGGACCTGGTGGGCAACCGCCTGCCGATCCAGGAAAACTACGGCGGTCTCTACACCCGCCTCACCGAGTTGAGCTACGAACGCACGCTGTTCACCCCGGCGCTGAACGTCAAGCTCGGCTACATGGCCATGGGCAATGACCTCGGCGGCCTCGACAGCGGGATCTTGTGCAACTTCATGAACGCCGGGTTCTGCGGGCACCCGCTGAACATGTCCGGCGGCAGCGGCTGGACCAACTACCCGAATGCACGCCTGGGTGCGCGGGTGAAATATGACTTCTCGCCGGCCTGGCAATTGCGCGTTGCCGCCTTCAACGTCGACCCGCAAAGCAACGGCAACTCCAGCCGCGCCTGGCGCCTGGACCCCAAGCACACCACTGGCACCGTAGTGCCCATCGAATTGATCTACAAACACGCCGGCAGCCTGCCGGGTGAATACAAGCTGGGCTATTACTACGACAGCTCCGACGTGAAACGCATCGGCAGCACCAGGAAGGTCAGCGGCCGCGGTGGTCACTACCTGCTGATCGACCAGGCAGTGTGGGCCTCGGACTCATCCGCCGGCCGTGTGCTGCACGCCTTCGGCCAGTATTCCGCCGCCAGCGAAGCGGCCTCGCCGTTCAGCAAGTGGTACGGCGCAGGCGTGGTGCTGTACAAGCCGTTCGAAGGCCGGCCGCGTGACACCCTGGCCCTGGGTTATGGTCGCGCCGTGCCGAACCCGCGCAGCCGCGAGGTACAGGAACTGGCCGCCTTCAAGGCCGGGACCGACTATCCCGACCTGAACAATGCCGAACAACTGATCGAACTCAGCTACGGCTACCAGGCCACCCCCTGGCTGACCCTGCGCCCGGATGTGCAATACATCATCGAGCCGGGTGCGTTTTCCGGTGACAACATCGACAACGCCCTGGTGCTGGGCCTGCAGGTCAAGGCGGTGTTCTGAAGCGACTCAGTCGTCTGATGGCAACGCCCTGTTCGCCTGCTCGAGCGCAGTGATGCGCTCGACTTTCCTCCCGGAGCGCTCCGCTTCGAACTCCGATTCCAGGAACACTTTGACGATGCTCTTGGCCAGCTCGGGCCCGATCACCCGCGCACCGATGGACAGGATCTGCGCATCGTTGCTCTTGCGTGCGCGCTCGGCCGAATAGGTATCGTGGGCCTGGGCGGCCCGCACACCCTTGATCTTGTTGGCGGAAATCGCCATGCCGATGCCGGTGCCGCAGATCAACACACCCAGGCGCTGCTCACCCGCGCCCACCGCCGTGGCTACGGCTGCTGCGATGTCCGGGTACAGCACCGGGCTGGACGAATGGCAGCCAAAGTCCTCGACCCCATACCCCAGGCTTTCGATAAAGCGCTTGAGCATTTCCTTGAGCTCAAAGCCTGCCTCGTCGCATCCGATGGCCACCGAAAACATCGTTTGTGCACCCATTACTGTTTCTCCATCAGACCGATCAAATGATCACTCACTGAAATTATGCACAATCATTAGCGGACGATCAGCCCACCGCTGTCAAGGCTTATTTCAAGGCGACAGCCCACTAAAACGATAAAAGCACGGGCGAACACTGTGCCAAACCATTGACAAAGCCGGCCCGAGCAGTTTAAACATATGATCACTATCCGATCATATGATCAGGCTGTTGGATAAGCCTACCTAATAAGAAAATCAGCAAGAGGACACACCGATGGCCCCGCCATTACTGCTCCACGCTGAACAAGTTTCCAAGGCCTACGCCGGGGTCCCTGCCCTGCGCGACGGGCGCCTCTCCCTGCGGGCCGGCAGCGTGCACGCACTGTGCGGCGGCAATGGCGCCGGCAAATCCACCTTCCTCAGCATCTTGATGGGCATCACCCAGCGTGACGCCGGCAGCATCCTGCTCAACGGCCAGCCGGTGCAGTTCGACCGCCCCAGCGCAGCCCTCGCCGCCGGGGTGGCGATGATCACCCAGGAGCTGGAACCCATCCCCTACATGACCGTCGCCGAAAATATCTGGCTGGGCCGCGAGCCACGCCGCGCCGGCTGTATCGTCGACAGCAAGGAACTGAACCGACGCACCCGCGAACTGCTGCAAAGCCTGGAGTTCGACGTGGACGCCACCAGCCCCATGCATCGCCTGAGCGTGGCGCAGATCCAACTGGTGGAGATCGCCAAGGCGTTCAGCCATGACTGCCAGGTGATGATCATGGACGAACCCACCTCGGCCATCGGCGAACACGAAGCGCAAACCCTGTTCAAGGCGATCCGCCGCCTGACCGCCCGTGGCGCCGGGATCATCTATGTGTCGCACCGCCTGAGTGAACTGGCGCAGATTGCCGATGACTACAGCATCTTCCGCGACGGCGCCTTTGTGGAAAGCGGGCGCATGGTCGATATCGACCGCGCCCACCTGGTGCGCGGCATCGTCGGCCAGGAGTTGCAGCGCATCGACCATAAAGTCGGCCGCGAATGCGCCGCCGCCACGTGCCTGGATGTCAATGGCCTGAGCCGCGACGGCGAGTTCCAGGACATCAGCCTGCAACTGCGCCAGGGCGAAATCCTCGGCATCTATGGGCTGATGGGTTCGGGCCGCAGCGAATTCCTCAACTGCCTGTATGGCCTGACCCTGCCGGACGCCGGCAGCGCCACCCTGCAAGGCCAGCCCCTGCCCACCGGCACCCCGGCGGCGACCATCCGCGCCGGCATGTCCCTGGTCACCGAAGACCGCAAGGACAGTGGCCTGGTGCTCAGCGCCAGCATCCTCGCCAACATCGCGCTGTCGGCCTACAAGCAATTGTCGAGCTGGTCGGTGATCAATGCGCGCAAGGAACAGGCCCTGGCGCAGAGCATGGTCAAGCGCCTGCAGATCAAGATCTCGTCCCTGGACCTGCCGGTGGAGTCCATGAGCGGCGGCAACCAGCAGAAAGTGGTGCTCGCCAAATGCCTGTCGACCCAGCCGATCTGCCTGCTGTGCGACGAACCCACGCGCGGCATCGACGAAGGCGCCAAGCAGGAGATCTATCACCTGCTCGACGAATTCGTGCGCGCCGGCGGTGCTGCCATCGTGGTCTCGTCCGAGGCGCCGGAACTGCTGCACCTGAGTGACCGCATCGCGGTGTTCAAGGGCGGCCGCCTGGTGACCGTCAGCAGCGACACCGCCCTTTCCCAGGAAGCCTTGTTGAGTCTTGCCTCATGAACAGTAAAGTCCTCGCCGCACCCGTCACTGCCGCGCCGCGCAACCGCCTGCGCTTGTCCCTCGACCGCTTCGGCCTGCCGCTGGTGTTTATCCTGCTGTGCCTGGTGATGGCGTTTTCCAGCGAATACTTCATGACCTGGCGCAACTGGATGGACATCCTGCGCCAGACCTCCATTAACGGCATCCTGGCCGTGGGCATGACCTACGTGATCCTCACCAAGGGCATCGACCTGTCGGTGGGCTCGATCCTGGCCTTCGCCGGCTTGTGCAGCGCGCTGGTCGCCACCCAGGGTTATGGCCTGTTGGCGGCGGTGAGTGCGGGGATGTTTGCCGGGGCCATGCTCGGCGTGGTCAACGGTTTCATGGTAGCCAACCTGAGCATCCCACCCTTTGTCGCCACCCTCGGCATGCTCAGCGTGGCGCGGGGCATGACCTTTATTCTCAACGACGGCAGCCCGGTCACCGACCTGCCGGACAGCTTCCTCGCCATGGGCATCGGCAAGCTGGGCCCCATTGGCGTGCCGATCATTATCTTTGCGGTGGTCGCGCTGATCTTCTGGATGGTGCTGCGCTACACCACCTACGGGCGCTACGTGTACGCCGTGGGCGGCAACGAAAAAAGCGCGCGCACCTCCGGCATCGGCGTGCGCAAGGTCACGTTCTCGGTGTATGTGATTTCCGGCCTGCTGGCGGGGTTGGCCGGTGTGGTGCTGGCGGCGCGCACCACCTCGGCCCTGCCCCAGGCGGGCGTATCTTATGAGCTGGATGCGATTGCGGCGGTGGTGATCGGCGGTACCAGTCTGTCGGGTGGCACCGGCAGCATTGTCGGCACGTTGTTTGGCGCGCTGCTGATCGGTGTGATCAACAACGGTTTGAACCTGCTCGGGGTGTCGTCGTATTACCAACAAGTGGCCAAGGGATTGATCATCGTGCTTGCGGTGTTGATTGATGTCTGGCGCAAGAAAAAACGCTAAGTGGAGTGTGTGCAATGTCCAATTTCTGGAACCAGGCGTTCGACCTCACCGGCCGTTGCGCCGTGATCACCGGGGGCGCCGCCGGTATCGGCCTGGCCTGTGCCCAGTTGCTGGTGGAGCGCGGCGCCCGGGTGGCGTTGCTGGACCGTGACCCGGCGGTGGTCGAAGTGGCTGCCAGCCTCGGCGCGGGTCATGTGGGGCTGGTGGCTGACCTGCGCCAGCTCGATTCGCTGCAGGCCGTCGTCGACCAGGCCGCTGCCGGGCTCGGGCGCATCGATTACCTGGTCAACAGCGCGGGGGTCGCGCTGCTCGACAAGGCCCTGGACGTGGATGAAAACGCCTGGGACACCACCCTGGACATCAACCTCAAGGCCAGCTTCTTCGTGGCGCAGGCCTGTGCCCGCTACATGATCGAACAAGGCGGCGGGCGTATCGTCAACCTTGCCTCCCAGGCCGCCGTCATCGGCCTGGACCGTCATGTGGCCTACTGCGCGAGCAAGGCCGCCGTGGTCGGCATGACCAAGGTGCTGGCCATGGAATGGGCGCCCCACGGCATTAACGTCAACGCCGTGTCACCGACCATCGTCGAGACCGCCCTGGGCAAGAAAGCCTGGACGGGCGAACTGGGCGAACGGGCCAAATTGCAGATCCCGGTGGGGCGCTTCGCCCAGCCGGAAGAAATCGCCGGCCTGGTGCTCTACCTGGTCAGCGACGCGGCCAGGATGATCACCGGGGAAAACGTAGTGATCGACGGCGGCTACAGCATTCAGTAAGCCGATTCCAGACGAATAAGAACAAGGAAACACCCAATGAATCGAGTCATCAATGATGCGGACCTGGTGGTCGAGGACATGCTCGCGGGCATCCTCCTGGCGCACCCGGAACTGGTGCAGTACGAGAGCAACCCACGGGTCATCCGCAAACGCACGTCCTCACCGGCCGGCCAGGTCGGTATTGTCACCGGCGGCGGTTCGGGGCACGAGCCGGCGTTTCTAGGCTATGTCGGCCCGGGGCTGGTGGATGCGGTGGCGGTGGGCGAGATTTTCTCTTCACCCACCGCCAAGAGCTTCTTCGACGCGTTCCGTGCCGCCGACCAGGGCGCAGGCGTGGCGTGCCTGTATGGCAACTATGCCGGCGACAACATGAACGTGAAGCTGGCGATGAAAATGGCCGCCAGCAAAGCCATGGACATCCGCACCGTGGTGGCCAACGACGACGTGGCCTCCGCCCCGCCCGCCGAAATCGCCAAGCGGCGTGGCGTGGCCGGCGAGATCTTCATGTGGAAGATCGGCGGTGCCGCCGCCGCCCAGGGCTACGACCTTGACGGCGTGATCCGCGTGGCGCAGAAGGCCGTGGACCATTGCCGCTCCATCGGCGTGGGGCTCACGCCCTGCACCATTCCGGCGGTAGGCAAACCCAACTTCCAGATTGCTGACGGTCTGATGGAACTGGGCATCGGCCACCATGGCGAACCCGGTATCGAAGTGGTGCCGGTGGAGTCCGCCGCCGCCATGGCCGAGCGCATGCTTGCGCCGATCCTGGCCGACCGCGACTTCACCCAGGACCAGAGCGTGGTGGTGCTGGTCTCGGGCCTGGGCGCCACGCCGGTGATGGAGCTGTATATTTTCTACGCCGAGGTCGAGCGCCAACTGCGCGCCAAGGGCCTGCGCATACACCGCTGTTACGTGGGCAACTACTTCACGTCCCTGGAAATGATGGGCGTGACCCTGACCCTGCTTGGCCTCGACGCCGAGCTGAGCCGTTTGATCGACCAACCTTGCCGCTCCATCGGCATGACCCAGTCGGAGTGAAGCATGAGCGAACATTTCCCGAGCAACACCGGCAGCGCCATCGTCACCAACCTGGTGTCGATCATCGTCGCCAACCGCGAATACCTCAGTGAAGTGGACGGCGCCATCGGCGACGGCGACCACGGCATCAACATGGCCAAGGGATTCTCGCGCTGCGGCAAGACCCTGGAGGGCCGCGAACTGTCCCTGGCCGAGGCGCTGGACGAACTGACCCTGGCGTTGATGGAAGGCATCGGCGGCTCCATGGGCCCGCTGTATGGCAGCCTGTTTATCGGCATGGCCGACGAAGTGCGCGGCCGCGATAGCATCGATGGGGCGACCTTCGCCAGGCTGCTGCGTGGCGGCCTGACCTCACTGCAAGACATCAGCGACGCCGGCGTGGGTGACAAGTGCCTGATGGATACGTTGATTCCAGCGGTCGAGGCGTTCGAACAGGCCCAGGCCAGCGGCGCGACGTTCCGCGAAGCGTTGCACCGGATGAAAAGCGCCGCGTCCCAGGGCCGTGATTCCACCCGCGACCTGGTGGCCAAGATCGGCCGCGCCAGCCGCCTGGGGGAGCGCTCCCTGGGAGTACTGGATGCGGGCGCAGTGTCGTGCTGCCTGATCCTGACCAACCTTGCCGAATCGGTTGAGGCGCGGTTGGTGGCCTAGGTGTGGGAGCGGGTTTGCCCTACACAGCCTCTTTGGTGGACGGGGCTTTCTGTGGCGAGCGGGCTTGCCACAACAAGCCCGCTCACCACAACAAGCGGGCTCACCACATACAAGATGTCACCTAGCGGCGCGTTGCATCATCCAGGGCAAGGATCGTGTAGGCATTCGAGACGGTCGTCGCCAGGGTGTTGATCACCCCGGAGCGCAACGCACCGAGGGTGGCCGCCGCCTTGGTGTTTTCGCTGGCAATCGCTACCACGTCGGGAATGCGCACCAGTTCCTGTACCGACAGGCCGATCACCCGGCCCTGCATGGCGTTGACCGCCGGCTGGCCGTGGATGTCGATGAAGTCGTAGCCCATCATGTCACCGACCGTACCGGACACCCGGGCCTGGGCGATTTCCTGGGGCGAGAACCAGCCCATGCGCACCATGTTGCTGTTCTCGCTCATGTCGCCGATGCCGATCAAAGCGATATCGGCGCGGCGCGCACGGTCGAGGGTGGAGCGCACGGTGTCGTTGTTGATCAGCACGCTGCGCAGTTCCGGGTTGGCCACCAGGGCCGGGGCGTACAGGGTTTCGCTCTCGGCGCCGAAACGCAGGGCCAGGCGCCGGCAGATATGGTCGGGGTTCATGTATTCGCCGGCCTTGAGCGAGCCGCCGATGGCGCAAACGAAGGTGCAGTTGCGCGTCACCGGCAGGAACACGTTCTCGGCCACGGCGCCCACGTTGCGGCCCATGCCGACGGCGACGATCATGCCGTCGCTGAGGGTCTTGTTCAGGTAGTTGGCCACCAGGCTGGCCACGGCCGAGCGCTGGGTGTCGGGGTCGCCGTGGTCGACCGCGATCAAGGCGCGGTCCAACTGGAAACGCTCGACCAGCGCCTGCTCCAACTCCGTGTTCAGGGCCGGATGCTGCAACACCCGCACCTCCACCACCCCTTCATCACGGGCGCGCTTGAGCAAGCGGCTGACCTTGACCCGCGACAGGTCGAAGCGCTTGGCAATGGCTTCCTGGGTGATGTTGTCGAGGTAATAAAGCATGGCCACTTCGGTCATCAGGTCGATGTCGCTGGCGGCACGCTGGGCACTGTCGGTCATGGGAGCTTCCATTTACGCCACAAAAAACCATTCTCCCTAGTCTGTACGGTGCAAGTCCAGCGGCGAATGGGCGATGCCTGCAAAGTTTCTAATGGCTGTGCTGGTATTCCCGTGGCGTGCAGCCGAACTCGCGGCGGAACACGGTGTGCAGGTACTGCGCCGACTTGAAGCCGCACTGCTGGGCGATGTCGGCAATCGCCAGGTGGTTGCCCTGCAAGCCCTTGGCGGCGCTGGCGAGTTTGAAGCGCAGGATCTCGTCGTGCACGCTGCACCCGCGCGCCTTGCGAAAGTGCGACTCCAGCGATGAACGCGACACGCCGACATAGGCCGCCACCTGCGCCGTCTTGATGCCCTGGCAGGCGTATTGGCGGATAAACAGCAACGCCTGCATCACATAGGGGTTGCCCAAGGGTTGGTGCAGGCTCGACGCCTGCACGTTGATCGCATCCGGCGGCACCAGCACCTGCGTGCCGGTGCAAGGCTTGCCATGCAGCATCTGGTGCAACAGCGCGGCGGCGGTGCGGCCCATGGTTTCGGTGCCCTGGATCACCGAACTCAACGGCACGCGCGTGAGGGTGCGGGTCAGTGGGTCGTTGTCGATACCGATCAGCGCCACCTCTTCCGGCACCGCGATGCCGGCGGTGAGACAGGCTTGCAGCAGTTGCCGGGCGCGGGCGTCGGTGACCGCAATGATCCCGATGGGCTTGGGCAGGCTCTGCAGCCAGGCGATCTGCTGCTCCACCGCGCTGTCCCACAGCGGCGCACTGGTGCCCAGGCCGCGATAGATCTGCACTGGCAAGCCATCGCGTTGCAGCAAGCGCTTGAAGGCCTTTTCGCGCTCCTGGGCCCAGCGATTGGCCTGGGCTTCGGGCAGGCTGAAACAGGCGAACCGCGTCACACCGGCCTCGATCAAATGTTCATAGGCCAGCTTCATCAAGGCCGCATTATCGGTGGCCACATAGGGAATGCCCTTGGGGTAGGCGCGCACATCCTCATAAGAACCGCCCACTGCCACCACCGGCACCTTGCTGCCGGCCAGCGCCTCGCCGATCAGCGGGTCGTCGAAGTCGGCGATGATGCCGTCGCCCTGCCAGCGCTCAATGCCTTTGAGGCGGCACAGGAAGTCCTCTTCAAGGAACAAGTCCCAGGACGCGCGGGTACTGCTCAGGTAATTGCCGATCCCGGCGATGATGCCACGGTCGTAGATTTTGCTGCCGTTGAACAGCAAGGCGATGCGGTGCACGGGCGGTAGGGTTTTCATTGTTGTTGTCCTGGGGCCGGTCGCAACAGCCTAGACCCTGCCACTCAAAATCGCACCCTCCCTTGGTGATTTTCATAATCGGCAGCCCATTGGCCGTTGCTAGTATCGGGGCACCGCCAAGAACAATAAGGAAAACGCCATGCCGTACTTCCCCGGTGTCGAGAAGGTTCGCTTCGAAGGCCCCAGCAGCGACTCTGCCCTCGCCTTTCGCCATTACGACGCCAATAAAATCATCCTCGGCAAACCCATGCGCGAACACCTGCGCATGGCCGCCTGTTATTGGCACACCTTCGTCTGGCCAGGGGCGGATATGTTTGGCGTGGGCACCTTCAAACGGCCATGGCAACGCAGTGGTGAGCCGATGGATCTGGCCATCGGCAAGGCCGATGCGGCCTTCGAGTTTTTCACCAAGCTGGGCATCGACTACTACAGCTTTCACGACACGGACGTCGCCCCCGAAGGCAGCTCGCTCAAGGAATACCGCAATCACTTTGCGCAGATGGTCGACCACCTGGAACGCCATCAGGAACAGACCGGCATCAAACTGCTGTGGGGCACCGCCAACTGCTTCAGCAACCCACGCTTTGCAGCCGGCGCCGCGAGCAACCCGGACCCGGAGGTGTTTGCCTACGCCGCCGCCCAGGTGTTCAGCGCGATGAACGCGACGCTGCGGCTCAAAGGCGCCAACTATGTACTGTGGGGCGGCCGTGAAGGCTATGAAACCCTGCTCAACACCGACCTCAAGCGCGAACGCGAACAGCTCGGACGCTTTATGCGCATGGTGGTAGAGCACAAGCACAAGATCGGCTTCAAGGGCGACCTGCTGATCGAGCCCAAGCCCCAGGAGCCGACCAAACATCAATACGATTACGACAGCGCCACCGTGTTCGGCTTCCTGCATGAGTTCGGCCTGGAGCATGAGATCAAGGTCAACATTGAGGCCAACCACGCGACCCTGGCCGGGCACAGCTTTCATCATGAGATCGCAACCGCCGTGTCCCTCGGGATTTTCGGCAGCATCGACGCCAACCGTGGCGACCCGCAGAACGGCTGGGACACCGACCAGTTCCCCAACAGCGTCGAGGAAATGACCCTGGCCACTTATGAAATCCTCAAGGCCGGGGGTTTCAAGAATGGCGGCTACAATTTCGATTCCAAGGTACGCCGCCAGAGCCTCGATGAGGTGGACCTGTTCCACGGGCATGTGGCGGCCATGGATGTGTTGGCGCTGGCGCTGGAGCGGGCGGCGGCCATGGTCGAGAACGACCGGTTGCAGCAGTTCAAGGACCAGCGTTACGCCGGCTGGCAGCAGCCGCTGGGCCAGGCGGTGCTGGCGGGGGAATTCAGCCTGGAATCCCTGGCCGAGCATGCCTTTGCCCATGAGCTGAACCCGCAGGCGGTGAGTGGTCGGCAAGAGATGCTGGAAGGTATTGTGAATCGCTTTATCTACCGTTGACTGTGTGACATGCGGGATTTTCTTGTGGCGAGCGGGCTTGTTGTGGCGAGCGGGCTTGCCCCGCGTTGGGCTGCGAAGCAGCCCCAGAACCAGGCGCCTAGGTGTGTCAGGTGAAAACATGTCGCCAGGAAAGGGGCCGCTTCGCGCCCCAACGCGGGGCAAGCCCGCTCGCCACAACAGCTCACTTGCCACAACACGCTTCATCGCCACAAGTACGGTGTTTGCCTAGAGTCTTTCCAACAACAATAAAAGGACGCATAACCATGAAACGCACCCTCATCGCCACTGCCCTTGCCCTGTTCGCCCTGCCGGTGCTGGCCGACTCGGCCCACCCGAAGATCGGCTTCTCCATCGATGACTTGCGCCTGGAACGCTGGTCCCGCGACCGCGACTACTTCGTCGCCGCCGCAGAGAAACTCGACGCCAAAGTCTTCGTGCAATCCGCCGATGCCAACGAGCAAAAACAGATCTCCCAGATCGAAAACCTGATTTCCCGCGGCGTCGATGTGATCGTCATCGTACCGTTCAACGCCACCGTGCTCACCAACGCCGTCGCCGAAGCCAAGAAAGCCGGGATCAAGGTGGTGTCCTATGACCGCCTGATCCTGAATGCGGACATCGACGCCTACATCTCCTTCGATAACGAAAAGGTCGGCGAAATGCAGGCCAGCGGCGTGCTGCAAGCGGCGCCCAAGGGCAACTACTTCCTGCTCGGCGGCGCGCCCACCGACAACAACGCCAAGGTGCTGCGCGAAGGCCAGATGAAAGTGCTGCAACCGGCCATCGACAAGGGCGATATCAAGGTGGTCGGCCAGCAGTGGGTCAAGGAATGGAACCCCACCGAGGCCCTGAGCATCGTCGAAAACGCCCTGACCCGGAACAACAACAAGATCGACGCCATCGTCGCCTCCAACGACGCCACCGCCGGCGGTGCGATCCAGGCCCTGGCCGCGCAGAAACTGGCGGGCAAGGTGCCGATCTCCGGCCAGGATGCCGACCTGGCGGCGGTCAAGCGCGTGATCGACGGCACCCAGACCATGACCGTGTACAAGCCGCTCAAGCTGATCGCCAGCGAAGCCGCCAAACTCTCGGTGCAACTGGCGCGCAATGAGCAACCCACCTACAGCTCGCAGTACGACAACGGCAGCAAAAAGGTCGACACCATCCTGCTCACCCCGACCCCGCTGACCAAGGCGAACATCGACCTGCTGGAGAAAGACGGGTTCTACACCAAAGAGCAGATGGCCGGGCAGTAAGCGCCATGGCCGACTACCTGCTGCAAATGAACGGCATCGTCAAACGCTTTGGCGGGGTCAACGCGCTGAACGGCATAGATATCAAGGTGCGGCCGGGAGAATGCGTCGGCCTGTGCGGCGAGAACGGTGCCGGTAAATCCACCTTGATGAAGGTGCTGTCGGCGGTGTATCCCCACGGCACCTGGGACGGCGAAATTCTCTGGGACGGGCAGCCGCTCAAGGCCCAGTCGATCAGCGAAACCGAAGCGGCCGGTATCGTGATCATCCACCAGGAACTGACCCTGGTGCCCGACCTGTCGGTGGCCGAAAACATCTTCATGGGTCATGAACTGACCCTGCCGGGCGGGCGGATGAACTACCCGGCGATGTTCCACCGCGCCGAAGCCTTGATGCGCGAGCTCAAGGTGCCGGACATGAACGTGGCGCTGCCGGTGTCGCAGTACGGCGGCGGCCACCAGCAACTGGTGGAAATCGCCAAGGCCCTGAACAAACAGGCGCGGCTGCTGATTCTCGACGAGCCCTCCTCGGCCCTGACCCGCTCGGAAATCGAGGTGCTGCTGGACATCATCCGCGGCCTCAAGGCCAAGGGCGTGGCCTGCGTGTACATCTCCCACAAGCTCGATGAAGTGGCGGCGGTGTGCGACACCGTTGCGGTGATCCGCGACGGCAAGCACATCGCGACCACCGCCATGGCCGACATGGACATCGCACAAATCATCACCCAGATGGTCGGCCGCGAGATGAGCAACCTCTACCCCACCGCACCCCATGCGGTGGGCGAGGTGATTTTCGAGGCACGCAACGTCACCTGCCATGACGTCGACAACCCCAGGCGCAAGCGCGTGGACGATGTGTCCTTTGTGCTCAAGCGCGGGGAAATCCTCGGCATTGCCGGGCTGGTCGGTGCCGGGCGCACAGAGCTGGTGTCGGCACTGTTCGGCGCCTACCCCGGTCGCTACAGCGCCGAGGTGTGGCTGGACGGCCAGGTGATCGACACGCGCACCCCGCTCAAATCGATCCGCGCCGGGCTGTGCATGGTGCCCGAGGACCGCAAGCGCCAGGGCATCATTCCCGACTTCGGCGTGGGCCAGAACATCACCCTGGCGGTACTCGACACCTACGCGCATCTGACGCGCATCGACGCCGAAGCCGAACTGGGCAGCATCGACCAGCAGATTGCACGCCTGCACCTCAAGACCGCCAGCCCGTTCCTGCCGATCACCAGCCTGTCCGGTGGCAACCAGCAAAAGGCCGTGCTGGCGAAAATGCTGATGGCCAGGCCTCGCGTGCTGATCCTCGATGAGCCCACACGCGGGGTGGACGTGGGCGCCAAGTATGAGATCTACAAATTGATGGGCGCGCTGGCGGCCGAGGGAGTGTCGATCATCATGGTTTCCTCGGAGCTGGCCGAAGTGCTCGGCGTATCCAACCGCGTGCTGGTGATCGGCGACGGCCAGTTGCGCGGCGACTTCATCAATGACGGGCTCACCCAGGAACAGGTGCTCGCCGCGGCGCTCAGCCAACACAATAATAATGATCGGAAGACCGCGTAGATGAATCAGCTCAAACAGCTGTTTACCCGCTACAAAATGCTTGCCCTGGTGATCGCCGTGGCGGTGATCTGGCTGTTTTTCAGTTGGCAGACCGAGGGGGGCTTCCTTACACCGCGCAACCTGTCCAACCTGCTGCGGCAGATGTCGATCACCGGGATCCTGGCGTGCGGCATGGTGCTGGTGATCATCAGTGGCGAGATCGATTTGTCGGTGGGCTCGTTGCTCGGCTTGCTGGGCGGGTTGGCGGCGATCCTGGACGTGGTGTATCACGTGCCGCTGTTGGCGAACCTGAGCCTGGTTGCCCTGTGCGGCTTGATGATCGGGTTGGCCAACGGCTACATGACGGCCTACCTGCGTATCCCGTCGTTTATCGTTGGCCTGGGGGGGATGTTGGCGTTTCGCGGGATTCTCCTGGGGATCACGGGCGGTACCACCATTGCGCCGGTGTCGCCTTCCTTGGTGTATGTGGGCCAAGGGTATTTGCCCCATTCGGTCGGGATCGGCCTCGGTGTCTTACTGTTTGCCCTGACCCTGTTCCTCACCTGGAAACAACGGCGCAACCGCGCACTGCATGGCCTGGCTGCGCATTCACTGGTGCGTGATGTGCTGCGCGTGGTAGTGATCGGCGCGGTGCTGGCCGGGTTTGTCACCACCCTCAACAGCTACGACGGCATCCCCGTGCCGGTGCTGCTGTTGCTGGTACTGCTCGGTGTATTCAGCTACGTCACCAGCCAGACCGTGTTCGGCCGCCGGGTGTACGCGGTGGGCAGCAATATGGAAGCCACGCGCCTGTCGGGCATCAACGTGCAGGCAGTGAAACTGTGGATCTTCGGCATCATGGGCGTGATGTGCGCGCTCGCCGGATTGGTCAACACCGCTCGCCTGGCTGCCGGCTCGCCGTCGGCGGGTAACATGGGTGAGCTGGATGCCATAGCCGCGTGTTTTATCGGCGGCACATCGATGCGCGGCGGCTCGGGCACGGTGTATGGCGCGTTGCTCGGGGCGTTGGTGATTACCAGCCTGGATAACGGCATGTCGATGCTGGATGTGGACAGTTACTGGCAGATGATCGTGAAGGGCAGCATTCTGGTGCTGGCGGTTTGGGTGGATGTGAGTACCCGCACAGGTCGGCGCTAGGAACGCAAGATTAATGTGGGAGGTGGCTCGCCCCCGATGGCGGTGGATGAGTCAGCTTACCTGTAGCTGACTCATCCACCGCCATCGGGGGCAAGCCTATAGCGATAGAGCACAAGCCATCTGCCAGCCCGCAAATCCAATCAGACACACCCCGCTCGCTCGATTGAGCACACCAAAACCTGAACGTTCAGCAAACAGCTTCTTCATCCCCCCACCCCCTGCTGCATACAACATTTGCCCGAGAAACGAGCCCACTAGAACACCCAGCAAATTCCAGTAGATTCCCTGCCCCTGAAGCTGGGCGCCGCTGGCGATGGCATAGGAAGAAATCGCCGCAATGGTGAACGGGCTAGTCAACGTCAGTAAAAAGACCGGTACAAATCCTGCGGTGCACGTTATCTGCATCGTGCCAGCAGCGTTCTTGAATGTGGTAACACCAAGATAAAGGAGGTAGGCAATCGCTCCCCACGTCAATAGCTGATGATTGGCGACCCAAAATGCTTCGACCACCTTCAAGCCTGTAAAGGCGACAGCTGCAAATACCGCGTCGGCAACTGCCGCCCCCAGGGCTGCGGGCAATGCACTGCGAAAGCCAAAGACGATGGACTGCCTTAGAATGATCAAGGCTATCGGTCCAACGCTTATTGAAAGCAGTGTCGAAAATAGCATTGCACTCAGAAAGTCGTGCATTTACCTCACAATCTCTCTGAACATTTTTTTCTTTGCCCGACAGTGCGGACACTGAAAATTGTCGTCTAGCTCGCCCCACCTTGTTCCTGCCTCAACGTCGACTAGAAGCTCACCCAATGCCTCGGAATAAACGTAGTGACAGATCTGACACTCATAAGACTTATACATGTAGACAATCTCCAGAATTCAAAGACTCTGCGGGTCGGCAAGGCGACGATTAAGTGCCGAAAACATATGTTCAAAACCGTCCATGAATGCCATCGCACCGCGCATGGCTTGTGGAGCGATACCTGGGTTTTTCTCCAAGTATGAAATTACGATCTCCCGCCCGGTCGCTACGTGCATGGGTTCGACTTCGCAGTGGATAGCGAAGAACGCCAAGACCGGGTCTTCCTCATCCACCAAGCCATACTCACGGGCGTATTTTTTAAACCCTTCAAGAAAGTACTGAAACTCTCTGGACGAGGTCATTTCCGAAGCCAAATGAAAACCCAACGCTTCGCCCAAAAACTCGGAGCGGTACATCCTATGCGTGTTATTCCCCATCGCAGTACCCTCTGGGAGTACGTTAGACGGATTAAACAGATCAGCATCGGAAAGCCCCAGATGAGTCGTCAGTTGTTTAAACATCTGATGATGGGTAGGCAGCATATGTTTACTATGCTGGTGCAGACCATACTCATCAACCGAAGCATAAAGAATATGCGCAGCCTTGGCTGTGCCATTCCACATATCCTCCTTGATCCATTCATCCGTAACACGTGCAGCCAACGCAACGATTCCCGCAGGCACGTCTTTAAAAAAAGCCCAAAGGGTGCCAAAAAACAAGGCCATACCCTGATGCGTCAGAGGACGAGCAGAGATAATCTCGCCGAATTTTTCAAGTTCCCTAAGCGCGGCATGCCGGACAATTGCATTAGCCACCTCGTTGTAACCGGCCTCGCACACTCTATAAATCTCATTCTTAGAGAGCCTTTCATTTGATCTGTTTTTTACTGAATTTTGAGCATCCATCATTTTCATCCTTGTTTTTATAAAAAATGATTTCACACCTTTTAAAGCAAGCGATTAAATTATTTATCCGCACATAAATTTGTCAAGCCAAAACACCTCATGATTTTGTATCACACATCTTAAACGCTCACTGTAGAGCGTTCCTGCACGATAAAAAAAACCGCCAGCAAACCAGCAACTAAGTCCTACCGATAATACTGTAGGCTGCGTTTGTAAGACGAATACCATCCGAAGGAAATTCCCATCACCAATTAAACCATCCATTAGTTTATTTATTCATCAATTAAACATGCTCGCACTGACACACCCTGCTCTACACCGCCAGCTTGCTCGACAGTGCTTCGGCCACCGAACTGGATTGCGGTTAAAAAAGTGGGAGGAGGCAAGCCCCCTCCCACTTTTGCATCGGTTTACACCAGATGATCAGGCTGACGATTGCACGGCAGTCACTGGCTCAACACTACATCGCGCATCGCCGGGATGTAGCCATAGTCATAAGCCTCCTGCACAAACGAACGATCGCCCTTCAACACAATCCTGACCGTCGGCGCTTCGGTGCCGCCGATACGGTAGTCATCGCCAGTGGTGGGCACACTGTCGATAAACGATGTCACGAGGCCGTTGGGCATTACACAGTGGGAGTATGTCTGGAAGGGCTGCGAAGGCGGATTGCCGAGCACCAGGCCGGAGGCGTTCATCGGTGTGTAAGGGCCGAACAGCCGGTCGCTGACGAAACCATACACGCCATCCGGGCCCGTCACGCCGTCCGCGTAGGTGAACTTGTGACTGATGGTGAACAGGTAGTACTTGTTGTCCTGGAACACATAGTGCGGCCGTTCGGTCTGGTCGTTCACACCAACGGCGGTCACCAGCGGTGGCAAAATCTCCCATTCGTCACCGTTGAGGTCTTTGGCCACCGCAATGCCGATGCAGCCGACCTGATAACGCGCACCGCCGACATCTTCATGCCCGGGCGGCACCAGGCCTATTTCATTCGGGCCTACTTCGTGTGTCCCGCGCTCGCCGGCAACGTTGCCTTCGAACACCATGTACAACCTGCCATCTTTTGGATCGATAAAGGGGCTGGGATCGCGAAAGTTCCAAGTCGAATTTTGCGCTTCGGTTTGGTAATAGATACCGTCGGCATCAAACAACGATTTGACCTGATCAAAGCCCCGCAGGGTCACGCCGGTATCCGAGGTGACCACCTGGCCCCTGACTTTGGCAATGGTGGCGCCCGGTGTGACGCAGGTGTAATACAGGTCGATATCGCCGTTGTTATTCAGCAGGATCGGTGTACCTGCCCATTCCCGCGTGGTCGGCGAAACCCCTTCGGCCATGACACGACCGCCGAAGATCCAGTCCTTGCCGGTGCGCGAATACCAGTAGCAGATACGCGCATGGCCATGGCGGTCTTCCCAGTCGCGCTTGATGTCGTAACGGCCATCGGCGTTGATGAATTGTGGATCATGGGGGCGACGATCAGCCGTCAGGGTGAAGATCACTGACCAGCCATTGACCGATACCACCGTACCATCCAGTTCACGCAAGGGCATGGTGTCCCAGATAAAGACCGTGTCACTCATGACAGGAAAGTCAGGACTCACTAACGGCTGTGTCGTCGTCGGGTCATTCTCATTAACTTTCAGCGCATCGGCCCGTGTCCAGCGAGTGGGTGTGTGATTCGCATGTTTCATGATGATGTCCTTTTGCTGACGCTTAAGTGACAAGCGAAGATTAAATAGCACATGACAGCCAACAACTTGATAGTGGCTGAAAGAGCAAGGGATAGTTGGCTCTGCAAGTGCGAAACAAGGTTTAACATGGAAGCCTGCCTGTCGCAACATGAAGAATTATTTAGATTAGAAAGGCCATCACTGTATTTATATCCTTGATATAAATACAGTGGCACTCGCATTAATTGATCACTAAGTAGAAAGCTAGCTAATCAACTACCAAAGACCAGTGCAACCGACTGGGCGCCGGCATTCTTCTGGGTAAAATCCTTGGCTTGTGCGGCGGTCTTCAAGGTATAGCCATAGTTGGATGAGGCCGTCCACTGCGCCTTGGGCGACTTCTGATTAGTGATTGGCGGCACACTGTTGATGTCGGTGAAGGTCCCGGTGCCCTTGTCATCCAACATGCCTTTATTCTGGCTGCCTTCGCCAAAGTAATTACTTTCAGAAAGGATGTTGGCATTTTGTGCCAGGGTAAAACCGAGGTGGAAGTTATTGATGTAGTTGTTGTACACATGAAAATAACCGTAACGCATCAAGCCAGGCGCACGCACTTCCATGTTGTCGAAGCGGTTATGGCACAGTGTCAGGCGTGGGTAGCCATTGAACGCGGCATTATTATCATCCGCCGGGTGACCGAAGATCAGACCATACTTATGACTGCCAAAGAAGCAGTGACTGATGGTGGCATAATCGGCCTTTTCCCCGATATACAGCAGTTTATCTTCGCTGCCGTCAGTGGTGGACCAGCTGTGCCCGACGAAAGAGCAATGGTCAATCCAATACTTGCTGCCGTAGTTCAAGTAGACCTGGATATCGTCATTGGCCTTGATACTTGCCGAGTGCTTGAAGATAAGATTCTGCAGAATGATGTTCTGCGACTGCGCCGTTGCACGCAGGTGAATATTCTCCAGGGTGCGGTTCTGGAACGAGCCAATCAGGGTCTTGTTGGCGCCCATGTTGACTTTGGTCAGGCTCGACGCCGAGATATTACTGTTGATCACCAGTACCCGTGGGGTGGTGTCGCCGATATTGGCCTTGAGTTGATCGAGCGTGGTGATACTGACCACGGGGCCGGACCAGCCACCTGTCACTTTTGCCGCTTGGGCGAAACCGATCAGACCGGTGAGTCTGCTTTCTGGGTAGGACATGAGTTCCCTCTCTATCAATAAAAATGGCTCGGTAAGACGAGCCTGTGCATCAAGTTAATCCGTTAACTTGCACACAGTGTCTGGCAGGACTGAGGTTGCCGGTGTTGGTCGATCAGCGCTTAAACACTGTGTTTATATACAGTATTGTGCATTCGCACGACCGTCAACCCTCAAGTGGAAAACAATCGAAAGTGGGAGGGGGCAAGCCCCTCCCACATTTGCCCTGCTGTGTTCTTTTGGCCGTTATTTGGACACCGGCATCGCAAACTCCGCGCCCTGCTCGATGCTTTCCGACCAGCGCTGCATGATCGACTTTTGCTTGGTATAGAAGCGCACGCCCTCGGTGCCATAGGCGTGCATGTCGCCGAACAGACTCTTCTTCCAACCACCAAAGCCATGCCAGGCCATCGGCACCGGGATCGGCACGTTGATGCCGACCATGCCCACTTCAATGCGCCGTGCGAATTCGCGGGCGATGTGGCCGTCGCGGGTAAAGCAGCTGACGCCGTTGCCGAATTCGTGGTCGTTGACCAGCTTGATCGCCTCGGCAAAGTCATTCACGCGCACGCACGCCAGTACCGGGCCGAAGATCTCTTCGCGGTAGATGCTCATCTCTTGGGTCACGTGGTCGAACAGGGTCGCGCCGAGCCAGAAGCCATTTTCCAGGCCGGCCTCGGTGGGCACATAGTCGCGCCCATCGAGCAGCAACTGCGCGCCGGCCTGCACGCCTTGTTCGATGTAGCCGCTGATGCGCTCCAGGGCGGCGCGGGACACAATCGGGCCCATCTCGGCCTTGAGGTCGCGGCCGTCGGTGATGCGCAGGTGCCTGGCGCGCTCGGTCAGCGCCGCGATGACTTTGTCGCCCACATCGCCCACCAGCACCGCCACGGAGATGGCCATGCAGCGTTCGCCGGCACTGCCGTAGGCGGCGCCCATCAAGGCGTCGACGGTTTTGTCGAGATCGGCGTCGGGCATTACCACCATGTGGTTTTTTGCGCCGCCCAGGCCTTGCACGCGCTTGCCGTTGCGCGCACCGGTCTCGTAGATGTACTGGGCAATCGGCGTGGAGCCAACAAAGCTCACGGCCTTGACGTCCGGGTGCTCGATCAGCGCATCCACCGATTCCTTGTCGCCCTGCACCACGTTGAACACGCCTTTGGGCAGGCCGGCTTCGCGCAGCAGTTCGGCCATGAACAGCGAGGCGCTCGGGTCGGTGGGGCTTGGCTTGAGGATGAAGGTGTTGCCCGCCGCGATGGCGATCGGGTACATCCACATCGGCACCATCACCGGGAAGTTGAACGGCGTGACACCCGCCACCACGCCCAGCGGTTGGCGCATCGTCCAGTTGTCCATGCCACGGGATACCTGGTCGGAATGCTCGCCCTTGAGCAGGTTGGGGATGCCGCAGGCGAACTCCAGGATATCGATGCCACGATCCACTTCACCCTGGGCGTCGGTGAAGACCTTGCCGTGTTCGGCGACGATGATGCGCGCCAGGTCGTCCTTGCGCTCACGCAGCAGGTGCAGGTATTCGAACAGCACGCGGGCACGGCGGATCGGCGGAGTGTCGGCCCAACCGGCGAACGCGGCCTGGGCGGCGGCGACGGCTTCGGACACGGTCTGGCGGCTGGCCAGGGCGACGCGGCCGGTCTTTTCGCCGGTGGCCGGGTTGTAGACGTCCTGATAGCGATCGTCGCGGGACACGCGCTGGTCGTTGATGTAGTGCTCGATGGTGGTGGTCATGGCAGTAGATCCCAGGTGGATAGCGTTGGGGACCACGATAGGCTTTCGATTTGTTCCAAACCAGAGCAGAATCCAGAACTTATTGTCCAGCATAGCGAACAATCCACCCATGGAAAAATCCGAGATCGAAGGGCTGTGGACCCATATCCACTGGCTGTCGGTGCTGGAGGAACAAGGCACCTACACCGCCGCCGCCGCACGCCTGGGCGTGAGCAAGTCGGCGGTGAGCCAGCGTATTTCCGACCTGGAAAAAGCCACCGGCACGCGGCTGGTCACCCGCACCACGCGCAGCGTCAGGCTGACCGATGCGGGGCTGTCGTTGACCCGTGAAGTGCGCAGCGCCTATGAGCAGATCGCCCGCAGCTTTTCCTCGGTACGCGACTCGGTCGGCGAGATTCGCGGGCTGGTACGGCTGACCGCGCCGGTGGCGTTCGCCCGTCAGCAATTGGTGCCGCACTTGTCGGAATTCCTGCAACAGTACCCGCAGGTGCGCATTCAACTGGACGTGTCCGACGCCCTGAGTTCACTGGCCGCCGAAGGCTACGACCTGGCCGTGCGCCACGGCTTCCAGGTGCCGGAAACCCATGTGGCCTGGAAGCTGTGCGACACCGGCTCGGTGCTGGTCGCCACCCGGGAATACCTGCAACGCCACGGCGAGCCTCGCGAACCCAATGACCTGTGCGCCCATAACTGCCTGTTCTACCCTCGCGGCGCCGACCAGCCGGCCTGGACCTTCGAGCGTGGCACTAAAAACGTCGAACGCCTCACCGTGCCCATCGCCGGCAGCTTCGCCACCAACAACAGCGAAGCCCTGCGCGATGCGGCCCTCAATCACCTGGGCATCGCCCTGCTCCCCGACTTCAGCGCCCACGCCGCCCTGGCCGGCGGCAAGCTGGTGCAGGTGCTCAAGGGCTGGACGCTCAAGGGCGCATTCGCCAACGAGATCTACCTGATCCGACCGTATTCGCCCCATGTGCCTAAGGCGGTGAGTGCGTTGGTGGGGTTTCTGAAAACTGAATTGTCGGGTGGGTTTCGCTTTACGGGGTGATCTTTTACGCTTGCCCAACGAAACTAAAAGTCCATAATAGACAAATTAGTTTACTTGCGGAGATCCCCATGTCCAGCACACCCCATGTGATCCACCAGGCCCAGGCCCGCGAATTGCTCGGAAAAGTCGATGTGCCGCAGATCCTGCGCAAGCTGTTCCAGGACCTGGCGGCCGGGCAAGCCGTGCAGCCAGCGCAGCAACTGGTGGAGTTCCCGCACGCCGCCGGCGACTTTATCAACTACCTGGGCGTGCTGGCCGAGGATGGGGTGTACGGGGTCAAGACCTCGCCCTATATCGTGGGTGAGCAAGGGCCACTGGTGACCGCGTGGACCTTGTTGATGTCGATGCAGACCGGCCAACCCCTGCTGTTGTGCGATGCGGCCGAACTGACCACGGCCCGCACTGCGGCCACCACAGCGCTGGCGGTGGAAGCATTGGCGCCTTTATCAGCAAGGCGCCTGGCGATCATTGGCAGCGGCAAGGTGGCGCAGGCGCATTTGCACTACATCAAGCAACTGCGTGACTGGCAGCACATCAGCCTGTTTTCCCCCAGCCTGGCCCACGCCAGCGCCGAGGCTATCGCCCACCTCAAAAATCTGGACCCACGGGTGGTCATCGCCGACAGCTGCGAGGCGGCCGTGGACGACGCCGATGTGATCCTGCTGTGCACCTCGTCGGCCGGGCCGGTGCTCGACCCTGCCCGCTTGAGCAAACCGGCGCTGATTACCTCGATCAGCACCAATGCGCCCCGCGCCCATGAAGTGCCGCCCCACAGCCTCAACGCGATGCAGGTGTTCTGCGACTATCGCCAGACCACCCCGGGCGCGGCGGGTGACATGCTGATCGCCGCCGAGCAACACGGGTGGGACCCGCGTGCCATCGTGGGGGACTTGCCCGAACTGCTCAGCGAATGGGTGCAACCTCCGACCTACGACCGTCATGTATTCTTCCGCTCCATCGGCCTGGGCCTGGAAGACATCGCCCTGGCCAATGCCCTCTGGAGAGAGCTATGAACCACGCAGATTTCATCATCATCGGCGGCGGTATTGCCGGCGCCTCCACGGGGTTCTGGTTGTCGCAGCACGGCAAGGTGCGGGTGCTTGAGCGCGAAAGCCACCCGGCCTATCACTCCACCGGACGTTCGGCGGCACTGTTTACCGCCGCCTACGGCACCCCGCAGGTGCGGGCGCTGACCCTGGCCAGCCGGGCGTTTTTCGATAACCCGCCGCCCGGTTTCTGCGAACACCCGTTGCTCACGCCCCGGGGCGAAATGACCGTGGACTTCATCGGCGATGCGGCCGAGTTGAACACCCAGTACCAGAGCGCCAAGGCCACCGTGGCCGAGGTCGAATTGCTCAGCGCCGACGAGGCCTGTGCGAAGTTGCCGATCCTGCGCCGGGAAAAAGTCCACGGTGCACTGTATGACCCCACCGCCAGCGACATCGACACCGACGCCCTGCACCAGGGCTACCTGCGCGGTATCCGCCGCAACGGTGGCCAGGTGCATACCGATAGCCACGTACTCGGCTTGAGCCGCGACAGCGACGGCGTCTGGCAGGTGCAAACCCAGGACACAACCTACACCGCGCCGGTCATCATCAACGCCGCCGGCGCCTGGGCCGACCACATCGGCGGTCTCGCCGGGGCCGCGTCCATCGGCTTGCAGCCCAAGCGACGTTCGGCGTTCATCTTCGCCGGCCCCGACGGCGTCGACAGCCACCGCTGGCCGATGCTGGTGGCGCTGGACGAATCCTTCTACATGAAACCCGACGCCGGCATGTTCCTCGGCTCCCCTGCCAATGCCGACCCGGTGGCGCCTCAGGATATTCAGCCCGAAGAGCTGGACATCGCCATGGGCATCTACCAGATCGAAGAAGCCACCACCCTGACCATCCGCCGCCCGACCCGCACCTGGGCCGGCCTGCGCAGCTTCGTGCACGACGGTGATCTGCTCGCGGGTTTTGATCCGGTGGTACCGGGGCTGTTCTGGGTCGCGGCACAGGGCGGTTATGGCATCCAGACCTCACCGGCCATGGGCCAGGCCAGTGCCGCACTGGTGCGCGGCGCAGCGCTGCCGGAGGCGCTGACACGCTTCGGCCTCGACGCTGGTATGCTCTCCCCTGCCCGCCTGGAGCCCCATTGATGAACACCGCTGAACAAGACACCGTCATGCAGAACTTCCGCGCGATGGCCGACGCCATCGCCACGCTGTTCTTCCCCCACGCCGAAGCGGTGCTGCATGACCTGCGCTCGCAAAAAGTCGATTACATCGCCAATAACCTGTCCAAGCGCAGCATCGGCGATGACTCGGCGCTGGAGGACATGCTCGACGCCGACGTCAGCGAGGTCAATATCGGCCCGTACGAAAAGCTCAACTGGGATGGCCAGAAAATCCGCAGCCTGAGCACCGTGCTGCACGACCACAAGGGCCGACGCCTGGCGGTGCTGTGCATCAACCTGAATATTTCACTGTTTGAAAACGCCAAGGCGGCGCTGGACCTGTTCCTGTCGCCGAGCAAGCTGATCCCGCAGCCGGACTCGTTGTTTCGCGATGACTGGCAGGAGCGCATCAACACGTTTTTGCATGCCTGGATGCGCGAGCGGCAGTTGAGCCTGAATGTGCTGACCCGCGACCACAAGCGTGAGCTGGTGCTGGCCCTGCACGCCGAGGGGGCGTTCAAGGGCAAGAGCGCGTCGAACTATGTGGCCAATGTGCTGGGCATGGGGCGGGCGACGGTCTACAAGCATCTGAAGGAACTGAAGGGCTGAGGTGCGCACGACCGCATTTTGTGGCGAGCGGGCTTGCCCCGCGTTGGACTGCGTAGCAGGCCCATCTTTGGGGTCGCTTCGCAACCCAACGCGGGGCAAGCCCGCTCGCCACAACAAGTCCGTTGGCCTCAGGGGTTCTAATTGGCCGCGCGACAGCGCGCGTGTACCTCTCAATCGCCGTAGATATCGGCCTTGAAGTACTGCTGCGAAATCTTCTGGTACTCGCCACTGGCGCGAATGCCGTCAATGGCCGCATTCAACTGGCTGACCAATTCGGTATTGCCCTTGCGCACCGCGATGCCCGCGCCCTCGCCCACGTATTTCGGGTCCTTGAGTTCCGGGCCGACAAACGCGTAGCCCTTGCCACGGGGCATCTGCAGGAAATCATTCAAGGGGATGGTGTCGGCAAAGATCGCATCCAGTCGCCCGGCAGCCAGGTCCATGTAGATCTCTTCGTTATTGCCATAGCGCTTGACGTTGATGCCCTTGGGCTCGAACACCTCGGTGGCGTAGCGATCCGTGGTGGTCGCACGCTGCACCCCCACCGTCTTGCCCTTGAGGCTGGCGTACTGGTCATCCACCACCGCCCCCTCCTTCATCACCAGGCGCGATGAGGTGAAGTAGTACTTGTGGGTGAAATCCACCGACTTCTTGCGGTCTTCGTTGATGGTCATGGACGACAGCGCCATGTCGATTTTCTTGACCTTGAGGGACGGAATCAGACCGTCGAACTCACCTTCGACCCACACGCACTTGACCTTCATCTGCGTGCACAGCGCATTGCCGATGTCGTAGTCGAACCCGACGATCTTGCCTTCCTGGGTCTTGGAGGCGAACGGTGGGTAAGCCGCCTCGATACCGATGCGCAGGGTTTTCTCGGCGGCGACCAAGGGGCCGGATGCAAGCAGGCTCAAGGCCAGGGCGGTAATGAGGGAGCGTTTCTGCATGATCGTGGTCTCGCAAGTTGTTGTTGGTTTGGCAAGAGTGAGAAAGAGATGAATCGTGCACTTTTGTACTTATAATTCCATCTTGGACTTTTACGTCTCAATCGTCAATCTCACTGCTGCCTGGCGCGACACCCATGACTTTTTTGCACAACGCACCGGTGTTTTTGGGCGTTCTGCTCTGATTTATGCGTGCCTATACTCGGTCCAGCCTCTCGGCTAAACCGAGGGTCAGTCCCCACAACAATAATTAAGGACAGCCACCATGACCCAGCCCTTCCTGGCCGCTCGGGATTTTCTGCTCGCTCACCGCACCGACTACGCCACTGCCGTCCGGGACTTCCGTTGGCCGCAACTGGATGCATTCAACTGGGCCTTGGACTATTTCGACACGATGGCCGAGGGCAATGCGGCGCATGCGCTGTGGATCGTCGAGGAAGACGGCAGTGAGCAACGCTACAGCTTCCAGCAACTGGCCACGCGCTCCAACCAGGTGGCCAATCACTTGCGCGCACTCGGTGTACGTCGCGGTGACCGGGTGCTATTGATGCTCGGCAACGATGTGGCGCTGTGGGACACCATGCTCGCCGCGTTCAAGCTCGGCGCCGTGGTCATTCCCGCCACCGCCCTGCTGAACCCCGACGACCTGCGCGACCGCATCGAGCGCGGGCAGGTGCGCCATCTGGTGGTCGGCGAGGCCCACGTACCTAAATTCGACGGGCTGGCAGACGGTTGCAACCGCATCTGTGTGGGCGCGGCACCGCAGGGTTGGGTCGCCCACAACGCCGCCTTTGAATACCCCGATCATTTCGAGGCCGAAGGCCGCACCCTGGCCACCGACCCGATGCTGCTCTATTTCACCTCCGGCACCACGTCCAAACCGAAGATGGTGCTGCACAGCCACCAGAGTTACCCGGTGGGCCACCTGTCGACCATGTACTGGATTGGCCTGCAGCCGGGCGATCTGCACCTGAATATCTCCTCGCCCGGTTGGGCCAAGCATGCCTGGAGTTGCCTGTTCGCCCCCTGGAATGCCGGTGCGTGCATCTTTATCCATAACGTCGCGCGGTTCAGCGCGCCGGCCCTGCTCAGTGCCTTGGAACGCTACGGCGTGACCAGCCTGTGTGCGCCGCCCACGGTATGGCGCATGCTGATCCAGGAGGATCTTGCCAGCTATAAATCGCGCCTGAGCCTGCGCGAATTGGTAGGCGCCGGTGAGCCGCTGAACCCGGAAATCATCGAGCAGATCCAGCACGCCTGGGGCCTGCCGTTGCGCGACGGTTTCGGCCAATCGGAAACCACCGCGCTGGTGGGCAATACCCCAGGCCAGGTGCTCAAGCCCGGTTCCATGGGCCGTCCGCTGCCGGGCTACAAGGTGGCCTTGCTCGACCCGGATGGCAATCCCGGCAGCGAAGGCGAAGTCGCCCTGCCCCTGGACGTGCGCCCTCTCGGGCTGATGCTCTGCTACGAAGACAGCCCGGAGAAAACCGCCGAGGTCATGCGTGACGGCTACTACCGCACCGGCGACACCGCGCAGGTCGACGCCGACGGCTACATCACCTTCGTCGGTCGCGCCGACGATGTGTTCAAGGCCTCCGACTACCGCATCAGCCCGTTCGAGCTGGAAAGCGCCTTGATCGAACACCCGGCGGTCATGGAAGTGGCCGTGGTGCCGAGCCCAGACCCGCTGCGCCTGGCGGTGCCCAAGGCGTTCCTGATCCTGGCCCACGATGCTGCGGGCGACGCCGAGCTGGCCCGGCACATCCTGGCTTTTGCCCGCGAGCACCTGGCGCCGTACAAACGGGTGCGGCGTATCGAGTTCGTCAGCGAACTGCCCAAGACCATCTCCGGCAAGATCCGCCGCGTGGAGTTGCGCCAGATGGAGGTGGTGCGGCGCCAGGGCGATACGCGTGGCGAGCGGGAACACTTCGAGGAAGATTTCGCTTAACCAAAGCCCCGTGATGCAGGTGGCTGCACTCGGCGGGGCGCGCTGCACGCCAGTCGATCAGGCCACCTTGAAACGATTGACCAGGCGTTGCTGCTGCTCGGCCAGGCGCGCCAGCTCCTGGCTGGTAGCGGCCGTCTGTTCAGCCCCGGCACTGACCTGGATCACCAGGTCATTGATCTCGTTGACGTTGCGGTTGATGTCCTCCGAGACCGCACTCTGCTCTTCGGCGGCCGATGCGATCTGCATGTTGCGATCACTGATCCCCGACACCCCTTCGGCGATCTCTTGCAGCAACTCACCCGCTCGTTCCACCTTGCTCGCACCGTCCTGCGCCTTGCCCAGGGTTTCTTGCATGGACGTGGCCGCACGGTCGGAGCCGGTCTGCAGGTTGCTGATCATCTGTTGAATACTGCCCGTGGACTCCTGGGTCTTCTGCGCAAGCACACGGACTTCGGACGCCACCACCGCGAACCCACGGCCGTGATCCCCGGCCCGCGCCGCTTCGATCGCCGCATTCAAGGCCAGCAGATTGGTTTGCTCGGCGATGCCCCGAATAACGTCAAGCACAGTGGAAATGCCGTCGCTTTCCTGCTTGAGATCGCCAATGATCAGCGCGGTTTCCTCGGCCTGCCCCGAGAGCTGGCGGATCAGTGCGATGGTGCTTTCTATTTCGGCACGCCCTTGTGCGGTGCTGGTATTGACCCGTTGCGACATCTGCGCCGCATCGTTGGTGCTGTGCGCCACTTCGCGCACGGTGGCACTCATCTGGTTGATCGCCGTCGCCACCAGCTCGGTGCTCTGGCGTTGCTGCTCGACGCTCTGGCTGGTCTGGATCGTGACCGTGGAGGACTCCTCCGCCGCCGTCGCCACTTGGGCGGTGGCGTTGCCGATTTCCTGCACGACGCCACTGATCTCTTGCGCCATGCGGTTGAGGTTGTGTGAGATCTGGCCGAATTCGTCGCGGCTCTGGTACGTCGCCCGTGCCGTGAGGTCGCGCTGCGCCAGGTCGTTCAGCACCCGGTTCAGGTCGCGCACCGCCGAGCCGATCATGCGGATAATCAGCCAGGACAACACCACAACCGCCAACAGCGCCACCACCACCGCGCCCAGGGTCAACCACAGGGCACGACTGGCGGCATCGCGTTCATGCTTCGCCAGGTCGCTGACACTTTGGCCCAGGGTTTCTTCCACTTGGCTCATCAGGTCGATGCGTCGAGTGGAGGTTTCAAACCACGCCTCTGGCTTGATGCCCAGCGCCTGCCCCATCGGCACCTCAAATGCCAGGCGTTGCAGTTTGCCGACTTCCACGGCGGCGGGTTTTTGCATCTGCTCATCGAACTGTTGAAGCGTGGCTACCGGTGCCTTGCGGCGGAACGCATCGTAGTAGGCATTGAACTCACCCAGGTTACGGCTGAAGCGTGACAGCAGCGTCGCATCAAAGCGATCCTGATTGAATACCAGCCCCAGTATCACGCGCTCGCGTCCGGCGCGCTCTTTCATTTCGATGAATTGGTTCAACGCGCCGAGGGCATAGACCAGGGTTGCGTTGTTGACGCTGGCCTCCAGGGAATGGGTATACCCCACCAGGGCCTGGATGATCTCGGTGTAGCGCGCGCCGGATTCGGTGCTATTGATGCCCAGCTTGTCGATCTGTGCACGGGTCGCCGGCAGTTGGTCCAAGGCACGCTGCACGCCATCCAGGCTCGCACCACCCGACGCCCTCAAGCCGCGTACCACCTCGACCGCCGCGCTGGAGTCCTGGCGCATCTGCAACATCCTGTCGCCCATCGACTGGCCACCACTGCCCAGGAAAACCCCGCTGGCACCACGCTCACGTTGTAGCGTGGTGATGAGTCGGCTCAGCTTCTGCGCGGTGGCGCTGGCCGTCACCGTGGCGTCCATGTCGCGCAGCGTCTTGTAGTTGTCCACCACGAACACGCCGGCCAATGTCAGGAACCCGAGCATGGGCAGCAGCAGGATCAACAACAGTTTCAGACGCAGTGGTGCATTCTTGAGCATTTGCCTAAAGCCTCATTTCCATGGATCGCAATGACGCACCGCGCCAGAATAGTGGCGCCATGATATCACCGCTACACACCGCTCTACGCTCGCCATGCCCATTCGTGGCCCCCGATTCGAGCTTGTATTGACCTGGGTCAATCGCCGCTTCGATAACACCAGATTGGCTCATTTCTCTTGAATACTTGCCTGATCCTCCGACTTATCGATTAACGGATAGATAGCCCTTGCGCGCTGGTCTAGAGTTCGACAATAAGCGGCCACTGCGTTCACATCTAAAACAGGCCGCACCTACCGATGATCAGCAGGTGAGCCATGGAATTACGAATCAACCAAAAGGCCTATCAGGTCGATGCCGACGCGGACACGCCATTGCTGTGGGTGATCCGCGATGACCTGGGCCTGACCGGCACCAAGTACGGCTGCGGCCTGGCCCAGTGCGGCGCCTGTTCGGTGCTGGTGGACGGCAATGTGGTGCGCTCCTGCGTCACGCCGGTGGCCGGGGTGGTCGGGCGTGAAATCACCACCATCGAGGCGATTGAAGACGACGAGGTCGGCAAGCGTGTGGTCGCGACCTGGGTCGAGCAACAGGTGGCGCAATGCGGCTACTGCCAGTCCGGGCAGGTGATGGCGGCCACTGCGCTGCTCAAGCACACCCCCGCGCCGAGCAAGGCGCAGATCGACGCCGCCATGGTCAACCTGTGCCGCTGCGGCACCTACAACGCCATCCATGCGGCCGTCGACGCCCTGGCCAAGCAGGAGGGCGCGTGATGAACATCCTCGACGAACTGCTCGACGCACCGGTCAACCTGTCACGCCGCCGCTTTCTGGCGAGTACCGCCGTAGGTGCGCTGGTCATCGGTTTCGGCCTGCCATTGGGCTCGGGCCGGGTACAAGCCGCCACTACCGCTGAACGCGGCACCCAGGTGCCGGCGTTTCTGGAGATTCGCCCGGACGGCACGGTGCGCCTGCTCAGCCCGTTCATGGAAGGCGGGCAAGGCACCCATACCGCCATGGCGCAGATCGTCGGCGAAGAGCTGGATGCCGACCCCGCCACCTTCATCGTCGAGGCCGCCCCGCCTGGCGAAGCCTATGTGGTGATGGAAAACGGTATGCGCATCACCGGCGGCAGCATGTCGGTGCGCATGAGCTACCCGACCATGCGCCGTCTCGGTGCCCTCGGCCGCGCCATGTTGCTGCAGGCCGGCGCCAAACAATTGGGCGTGCCGGTGGGCGAACTGACCACCCAACCTGGCCGAGTCGTGCACGCGGCATCCGGCCGTTCGCTGGGGTATGGCGAACTGGCCAGCAGCGCCCTCGACATGCCAGTGCCCGATCCTGCCAGCATTACCCTGCGCGACCCGAGCCAGTTCCGCTGGATCGGCAAGCCGGTCAAGCGCCTGGACGCCTACGACAAATCCACCGGCAAGGCGCTCTACAGCATCGACCTGAAAGTCGACACCATGCTCCACGCCGCCGTCCAGCATGCGCCACGTCTGGGCATGACTGTGGGCAGCCTGCGCAACCAGGCGCAGGTCGAAGGCATGAAGGGCGTGCATTCGGTACACGTGCTGCCGGGCGCGGTGGCGGTGGTGGCTGAACGCTGGTGGCACGCCAAGCGTGCGGTGGAAGCGGTCCAGGTCGACTGGCAGGAAGCGGCGGCCGGCTCGACGCTGCGCGTGATGCCGGCGGACTTCTCCAGCGACAAGCATTTCGAGTTCCTCGCCGCCCAGCAGGGCCCGGCCCGTGATGACGAAAACGAAGGCGACGTGGCCGCCGCGCTGAAAGGCGCCAAGACCCAGGTCGAAGCGACGTATCACAACCAGTACCTCAACCACGGCCAGTTGGAGCCGCCCTCCGCCCTGGCCCGCTTCAACCCGGATGGCACCCTGGATATCTGGCTGCCCAACCAGGCGCCGGACATGTTCCGCGCCGATATCGCCAAGCGCACCGGCCTGGACCCTGCGCAGATCAACCTGCATTCACCGTTGCTCGGCGGTTTTTTCGGCCGGCATTTCCTGTATGACTCAGCCAACCCCTACCCGCAGGCCATCGCGCTCGCCAAGGCGGTGGGTCGTCCGGTCAAGCTGATCTGGAGCCGAGAAGAAGAGTTCCTGCGCGATGTATTGCGCCCGGTGGCCGTGGTCAAGTTCCGCGCCGCACTGGATGACAAAGGCCTGCCGGTGGCCATCGAAGCGGTAAGCGCCACCGAAGGCCCGACCGAAGCCCTCGCCGGCAAACAGGGCGACAAGATCGACCCTACGGCACTGGAAGGATTGTCGGGCAAGTCCTACGCCATCCCCAACAAACGCATCGCACAGATCTACGTCAAAGGCGCGCCCATGCTCGGTTACTGGCGTTCGGTGGGTAATTCGCTGAATGACTTTTTCTACGAGTCGTTCCTCGACGAACTGGCGGACAAGGGCAAACACGACCCCTATGAACTGCGCCTGCACCTGCTGCGCGACAACCCACGGCTGACCACCTTGCTGCAAGCGGCGGTTGAACTGTCCGGCGGCTGGAAGCGCGGCCCCTTTACCGCCGAAGACGGCAGCCGGCGTGCACGCGGCGTGGCCATGGCCTCGCCGTTCGGTTCCCACACGGCGGCGATTGCCGAGGTGTCCATCGAGAATGGCAAGGTCAGGGTGCACGATATCTGGCAGGCCATCGACCCGGGCAGCATCGTCAACCCGGCGATTGTCGAGGCTCAGGTGAATGGCGCGGTGGCGCTGGGCTTGTCACAGACCTTGCTGGAAGAAGCGGTGTACGTGGACGGCAAGCCACGGGCGCGCAACTACGACCTGTACCCGATCCTGGCGCCGGCGCAGATGGCGCGGGTGCATGTGCGGGTCGTCGAGAGTGGCGAAAAGATGGGTGGTATCGGCGAGCCGCCGTTGCCTGCCGTGGCACCGGCCGTGGCGAATGCGGTGGCGCAATTGACCGGCCAGCGTGTTCGCAGCCTGCCCTTGAGCCGACACACCTTCAGCTGACTTTCAGGAAATGCCCATGAACAACCGTCGATTCGCAAGAACCGCAGGCTGGCTGGCGCTGCCCTGCCTGGTCGCGGCAGGCCTGCTGGCCTGGTACGTCACCCGTGAGCCCGCCACACCGTTTGCACAAGCGCCGGCCACCGCCACCTTCGAGCCGGCCCTGGTCAGCCGCGGCGAATATGTCGCGCGTCTCAGCGACTGCGTGGCCTGCCACAGTTTGCCGGGCAAGGCGCCGTTCGCCGGTGGCCTGGAAATGGCCACGCCGTTGGGGGCAATCCATGCCACCAACATCACGCCGGACAAAACCACCGGGATCGGCAGCTACAGCCTGGCCGACTTCGACCGTGCGGTACGCCACGGCGTGGCGCCGGGTGGTCGACGGCTGTACCCGGCGATGCCCTACCCGTCCTACGTCAAGCTCAGCGACGATGACGTGAAAGCGCTGTACGCGTTCTTCATGCAAGGCGTGCAACCGGCCAACCAGGCGAATATCCCCAGTGATATTCCCTGGCCGCTGAATATGCGCTGGCCCATCGCGCTGTGGAACGGCGTGTTCGCGCCCACTGCAACTTATGCAGCCAAACCCAACCAGGATGCGCTGTGGAACCGCGGCGCCTACATCGTCCAAGGCCCCGGCCACTGCGGCAGTTGCCACACGCCGCGCGGGCTGGCCTTCAACGAGAAGGCGCTGGACGAATCCGGTGCGCCGTTCCTCGCCGGTGCCCTGCTCGACGGCTGGTATGCACCGAGCCTGCGCCAGGACCCCAACACCGGGCTGGGCCGCTGGGAAGAGGCGCAGATCGTGCAGTTCCTCAAGACCGGGCGCAATGCCCATGCGGTGGTCTACGGCTCGATGACCGAAGCGTTCAACAACTCTACGCAGTTCATGCAGGACGACGACCTGGCCGCCATCGCCCGCTACCTCAAGTCACTGCCCGGTGACCCGCAGCGCGACGGCACTTCCTGGCAGTATCAGGCGGCCGCCACCAACCCGGACGCCCCCGGCGCCCACACCTACGCCACCCGCTGCGCCTCCTGCCATGGCCTCGACGGCAAGGGCCAGCCCGAATGGATGCCGCCCCTGGCCGGCGCCACCTCGGCCCTGGCCAAGGAAAGCGCCTCGGCGATCAACATCACCCTCAACGGTTCGCAACGCGTGGTAGCCGCCGGCGTGCCGGACGCCTATCGCATGCCGGCGTTCCGCGAGCAACTGACCGACCAGCAAATCGCCGAGGTGCTCAGCTACGTGCGCGGCACCTGGGGTAACAACGGCGGTGCGGTGGATGTGGAGGCGGTGGGCAAGTTGCGCGGGCATACCGACCCGGCGAGCAGCAGTCCGATCATCTTGCATATGCGCTGAGTTCAGGACTTCAGGTTTTTCACACTGGCAAATGTTGCCTCGCCCCGCGCCTGCTCCAATACATTCATTGGTGCGGGCGCCGGCAATGTGTGCAACGCTGGCTTGAGCATGATGGACCGCTCGCTGTCCGTGACGGAACGCTCGTCACTGGGGGGCACGCCGAAGTACTCGCGATAGCATTTGGAGAAATGCGGCGTGGACACAAAGCCGCAGAGCACGGCCAATTCGACGATTGAAATGGGTGTCTGCTTGAGCAACTGCCGCGCGCGGATCAGCCGCAGCCGCAGGTAGTAGCGCGAGGGCGAACAGTGCAGGTACTTCTGGAACATGCGCTCAAGCTGGCGACGCGACAGCGCGACATACGCCGCCAGTTCATCCAGGTTGATCGGCTCTTCCAGGTTGGCCTCCATCAATGCCACGACTTCCTGCAGCTTGGGCTGCTGGGTGCCGAGCATGTGCTTGAGCGGTACGCGCTGGTGGTCCTGCTCGTTGCGGATGCGCTCGTAGACAAACATGTCCGAGATGGCCGCCGACAATTCGTGCCCGTGCTCACGGCCGATCAGGTGCAGCATCATGTCCAGGGGCGCCGTGCCGCCTGAACTGGTGAGCCGGTCGCGGTCGAGGGTGAACAGGCTGGAACTGACGGTCACCCGTGGAAACGCCTCCTGCATCGCCGCCAACCATTCCCAATGCACGCTGCATTCATACCCGTCGAGCAAGCCAGCCCGCGCCAACACAACGCTGCCGGTGCAAATCCCACCCAGTCGCTTGGCATAACGCGCCTGGCTGCGCAGCCACTTGACCAGTTCGCCGGTCACGGTGCCCTGGATGCCGATGCCGCCGCACACCATCACAATGTCGGCGGGCGGCACGCTGAGGATCGAACCGTCGGGCGTGATCGGCACACCGTCACTGGCCCACACCGGGTTGCCGTCCGGGCTTGCCGTGTGCCACTTGTAAAGCTCCTGGCCCGACAACTGGTTGGCCATGCGCAACGGCTCGACCGCTGCCGCCAGCGACATCAGGGTGAACTGGTCCAGCAGCAGGAAAACAATACTGCCGACCGGGCGGCCACTCATGATTGCGAAACTGCGGCCACCGGTTTTTGCGTGGGTTCCGGGTGCCGGGCGGTGAGCAAGCCGATCAAGGAAATCATCAGGGCCAGGACGAGGGTCGAAGAGACTTCGAAACGGTGTTCGGGCGTGACCAGCATCACCGTCAAGGCCGCGCAGATGAACGCGATGACCAGCCAGGTCAGCCACGGAAACAGCCACATCTGGAAGCTCAGCGTGACCTTGCGCTGGCGCAGGGTCTTGCGCATGCGCAACTGCGAAACCGCGATCACCAGGTACACCAGCAAGGCGATGGCCCCCGAACTGGCCAGCAGGAACTGGAACAGCCCGGCCGGCATGAAGTAGCTGAGCAGGGTCACGCCCGCGCCCAGGATGGTGCTGGCGATCACCGCCGCCCTCGGCACACTCGCCGCCGAGGTCTTTTTCATCAGTGCGGGTGCATCTCCACGCTTGCCGAGGGAAAACAGCATGCGCGAGGCAATGTAGATCGAAGAGTTCATGCAACTGGCCACGGCGATCAGTACCACCCCATCCACCAACAGCTTGGCGTGGGGAATGTTCATCAATTCCAGTGCACGCTGATAAGAGCCGACCGAGGCCAGCAACGGGTCATCCCATGGCACCACGGAGATCACCACGAAGATTGACAGCAGGTAGAACACCCCGATGCGCCACATCACCGAGCGCGTGGCCCGGGCGATGTTCTGCACCGGGTTGCTGGACTCGGCCGCCGCAATGGTGACGGCCTCCGTGCCGATAAAACTGAACATGATGGTGATAAAGGCGCCGACCACCGCCGACAGCCCGTTGGGCGCAAACCCGCCATGGTCCTGCATCAACTGGCCAAGCCCACTGGCCTCGCGTTCCGGCACCCAGCCCATCAGCACCGCAAAGCCCACGCCGATAAAACCGATGATCGCGATCACCTTGGCCATGGCGAACCAGAACTCGAACTCGCCGTACTTGGACACGCTGAACAGGTTGGTGACCACCAACAAAAAGATCGACAACAAGGCAAACAGCCAAGCGTCGATCTGCGGGAACCACTGGTTGAGGATATGCCCGGCGGCCAGGGCCTCGATGGGGATCACCAGCACCCAGAACCACCAGTACAGCCAGCCGATGGTAAAGCCGGCCCAGCGGCCGATGGCTTGGTCGGCGTAGGTCGAGAATGAGCCGGTGTCCGGGTTGGCCACCGCCATCTCCCCCAGCATGCGCATGACCAGCACCACCAGCAGGCCGGAAAACAGATAGGCCAGCAGCACCGCCGGCCCCGCCGCCGCAATCGCATGCCCGGACCCGACAAACAACCCCGCGCCGATAATCCCCGCAATGGAAAGCATGGTGACATGGCGCGGCTTGAAGCCTTGCGCCAACTGGCCGTTCGAGTCGTTGGAATTGAGGCTATTCATTGTTTTTGTTGTTCTCGGTGACCGGCGTGAGGACTGACTGGAGGGTCAGGCGATCGTCATTTTTGAATGATGGGTCACCTTACGCGGGCTGACTGGCGCGAAAATAGCCTGAAAACGGCGGGGGTTGGTCTGATATCGACATAAGACCTTATCTGGCTATGGAATCGGAATCTGACTACTTAACGGATCACCGGTTACGCACGGACATACGCGGGCACCCTCCTCAAAATCGATCCCTCACTGATAGGTAGGGATGTGCGTACCCGAATCGGGACCCGCAGACGCTGAACCAATGCCCTGACTGTCGCTTTGTCCAATTGCTTTTATATACATATAAAATATGCATAATGAGAACTTTCAGGATTCAATACGACAAAGCAAAAAGCATCACTAATCAGCAAAAGCACAAGGGCGTGAGCCTTGCCGATGCAGAACCGGTGTTTTACGACGAGACCGCTCTAACCATACAAGACAATGATCACGACGAAGAGCGTTGGATAATCATGGGTACGGACGCAAAGGGACGCGTATTGGTAGTGGCCTACACCTACCGCGATCCAAATTTTGTACGGATTATCAGTGCCAGGCGCGCATCCAAAAATGAACGGCGCCAGTACTTGGAGGCTTGAACCATGAAAGACGAATACGACTTCAGCTCCGGCAAGCGCGGTGCAGTCGCCAGCAACAAAGGCAAAACCCGAATCACTATCATGCTGGATGATGCGGTGATTGCAGCCGCCCGCGAGCGAGCGGAAAATGCAGGTACCGGTTATCAAACCGTGATCAACAACCTACTGCGCCAAGTGTTGGTTTCCCAAGACGCGCATAACCTCGGATCCGCACTGACGAGAAAAGCCAAAACCCTGCAAGTCATCAAGGAGGGAATCAGCCTTTGCGAAGTCGAAGCGCTGGAACAGCAGCTGATCGCGCTCGCCGGAGAGTTGAATCGAGTATTAGTCACACCAAAACCGACCAAACCAAAGGCTAAACCCACTCCGCTGAGGTAATCACTTGCCTACACGCTCGATAAACATCCGCCAGGCCACGCCCGACGACGTGCACGCCCTGATCGAACTGGATGCTTACGCCACGGCCCATACCCACCGCCGCGTATTCATCCATGATGCGGTGGTTCGCCAACACTGCCTCGTCGCCGTCGATAGCGCTGGCCGGTGTGTGGGATACCTGGTGCTGACCCATGATTTTTTCGATCATGGCTTCGTGGCACTGGTGGTTGTGTCGCCGGTTTATCAGCACCAAGGTGTTGCGCTGCGGTTGCTGACGGCGGCACAAGCAGCGTGCAAGACGCCCAAGCTGTTTACTTCAACCAATGCGTCGAACACCGCCGCCCAGGCGCTGTTTGCAAAGGCCGGGTTCGTGCCGAGCGGGCACATCGAAAACCTTGACGATCACGACCCTGAGCGGGTGTATGTGAAATTCATCCACCCCCTGTGAGTGCTGGCCTCATCAGCTCCACGCCGCCTCCATCGAACCTCCCGCAAACATCCACCCCCCTCGCGCACACTGGCACCTCCTGAAACCGCAAAAACGCTTCAGAGGTGCCCATGTTCCGAACCCTTGCGGCGAGTGTCCTGCTGATGTCCGCGCCCCTGGCTATAGCCACCCCGCTCACGGACGAACAACGCTCGGCCATCGACCGCTATGTCAACGCAGAAATAACCCGTCAGCAGTTGCCGGGCCTGGCCCTCGGTATCTTCCGAAACGGCCAGGCCGTGCTCGCCAAGGGCTATGGCCTGGCGAATGTGGAACTCAACGTGCCCATGAGCGCCGACAGCGTGTTGCAGTCCGGCTCGGTGGGTAAATCCTTTACCGCAACGGCCGTCATGATGCTGGTGGAGCAAGGCAAGGTCGGCCTGGACGACAGCATCCGCCAGTACTTCCCCGAGGCGCCGGCAAGTTGGGCGCCGATCACGGTCGCCCATCTGTTGTCCCACACGTCCGGCTTGTCGGCCTACGACACGCCAGCGCTGCAAAAGCCTGGTGGCCCATTGGATATACGCCGCGACTTCACCGAAGCGCAGCTGGCCAAGGCGATTGCCAAGCTGCCGCTGGACTTCAAGGCCGGGCAGAACTGGGCCTACGAAAACACCAATTTCGTGCTGCTCGGCATCCTGATCCAGCGTGTCAGCGGGATACCTTATGGCGAGTTTCTCCAGCAGCGTATCTTCACACCGCTGGGCATGCGCTCGACACGGGTCATCTCGGACCTCGCGATTGTGCCCAACCGGGCGTCGGGCTACGAAAGGGTCGACGGTGAGCTGAGGAACCAGGAATGGGTGTCGCCAACCTTCAATGCCACGGCCGACGGCACGCTCTATTTCAGCGTCCGCGACCTGGAGCGCTGGGACCGCGCCCTCTACGATGAAACCCTGCTGACACAAGCCTCGCTGCAACGGATGTGGACGCCCTACCCCTACGCCGGCAAACAACGGGCGCAAGGCTACGGGTTCGGCTGGGAAATCCGCACAGTCAACGGCCACCCCGTGATCGAGCACGGCGGCTCCTGGCAAGGCTTTACCTCGTCCATCTCGCGCTACCTCGACGACCGGTTGACGGTGGTGGTGCTGACCAACCTGGATGCCGAACACAGCTACCCGGAAGTCATCGGACGTGGCGTAGCCGGCCTGATCGAACCCGGATTGAAGTGATCAGGGCCAACAAAAAATGCCGCTCTCCATCATTCCTCCACAAAACCTCCCCTGAATGCGCACGTTCGTTGCGCACAATGGCTTTCATCAGAGTGCCCGGTCGACCGGGTTCACACGGAGAACGGCATGATTCCAGCCCTGTACGTCGTAAAAACCGGCTTGTCGGCGCAGGACACGCAGCTGACGACAATTTCCAACAACCTGGCGAACGTCTCGACCACCGGTTTCAAACGTGATCGCGCCGAGTTCCAGGACTTGCTCTACCAGATCAAGCGCCAGCCGGGCGCGCAGTCGACACAGGACAGTGCGCTGCCGTCGGGGTTGCAACTGGGCACCGGCGTACAGATCGTCGGCACCCAGAAAAACTTCAGCGCCGGCAGCCTGCAAACCACCGGGCAACCGCTGGACCTGGCGGTGAACGGGCGCGGTTTTTTCCAGGTGTTGCAGCCGGACGGCACTACCGGCTATACCCGCGACGGCACCTTTCACCTGAATGCCAATGGCCAGGTGGTGACGGCCAGCGGCTTTGCACTGGAACCGGCCATCGTGGTGCCGGATAACGCCAAGACCTTTACCGTGGGCCAGGATGGCACGGTGTCGATCACCGTGGCCGGCAACCCCGCTGCGCAAGTGATCGGCAACCTGCAAACCGCCGACTTCATCAACCCCGCCGGCTTGCAGGCAATCGGCAACAACCTGTTCCTGGAAACCGCCTCCAGCGGCGCGCCCCAGGTCGGCACGCCGGGGCTCAACGGGTTTGGCACCACCCTGCAACGGTCCCTGGAGACCTCCAACGTGAGCACCGTTGAAGAGATGGTCAACATGATCACCACGCAACGGGCCTATGAAATGAACTCCAAAGTGATTTCCACCGCCAACCAGATGTTGGGCGCCCTCACCCAGAAGCTATGATCAACACTTGCAAGCGTGGCCAGGGAGCGGCAAACACGACAAGGCTTATTCACCGAGCAGACTATGAACGATTTTCCCGTTGCATCCTCGCCCCTTCCGAACAGCGTCCGAGACACCCAGGCGCTGATCCTGATCGCCGAAGACGAGCCCGAGATCGCCGACATCCTGATTGCCTATCTCAAGCGCAGCGGCTTTCGTACCGCCCACGCCCTCGACGGCCGGCGCGCCCTGGAATTGCACCAGGCCCTCAAGCCCGACCTGATGCTGCTGGATGTACTGATGCCCCAGGTCGATGGCTGGAAAGTCCTGGCCGAGGTGCGTCATCGCGGCAATACGCCGGTGATCATGCTGACCGCCCAGGACCAGGACATGGACAAGCTGATGGGCCTGCGCATCGGTGCCGACGACTATATCGTCAAGCCGTTCAACCCGGCCGAGGTGGTGGCGCGTACCCAGGCCGTGCTGCGACGCTCCATCGCCTACAAATATGCCGCCGGCGCCAATGTGTTGCGGGTCGAAGGTTTTGAAATCGACATCGAAAGCCATCAGGTCACGGTGAATATCGAGGGCAAGGTCCTGCCGCTGCTGCTGACCGTCACCGAATTCAAACTGCTCGCGCAATTGGCCCGGGCTCCGAAACGCGTGTTCAGCCGCGCCGAATTGCTGGCGCTGTGCTCACCGGAAAGCGACAGCCTGGAACGCACGGTCGACAGCCATATCAGCAAGTTGCGCCGCAAGATCGAAGACCTGGGGCTGCAAGGCGTGCCGGCGAGCATTCGCGGCGTGGGCTACCGGTTCGGGAGTGGCGTGTGAAGAAGCTCAATGGCTTGAGCCGCCAGATCATTGCCGCCATGTCGGCGGTGGTGCTCTGCGTGATCGCCCTGGCCGTGATCGGCTCCTACGTGTTTTATGCGCTGTTATGGACCTATTGGCCGCTCTCGGACGAGCAGGCCGATGCCTGGCTGCCGGCCAATGTCGAGTGGGCGTGGATGGCCTTGACCACCTGCGCCAGCCTGGCGGTGGGTGCCTTCGTGGCCACGCGGCTGTCGCGGCGGATCCTGATGCCGCTGAACTCGGTGGCCGAGAACCTGCGCAAACTGGCGGATGGCGACCTCGATGTGCAAGCCGTCGCCGCTGACCAGTCCATCGGCGAAGCGGCGATCCTGGTGGATGATTTCAACAGCATGGCCCAGCGCTTGAAGCGCATGGCACAGGAGCAGGCATTCTGGAATGCGGCGATTGCCCATGAACTGCGCACGCCGCTGACCATCCTGCGCGGCCGCCTGCAAGGCTTGGCCGAGGGTGTATTCGAACCGGACACGGCGCAGTTCTACAGCCTGCTCGGTCAGGTCGAAGGGCTGGCGCGGATGATCGAGGACCTGCGGGTAGTCGGCCTGGGCGACAGCGGCTACCTCGAACTCAATGTGCAGGACGCCGACCTGGCCGCCGGCATTGAAGAGGATGTGCGGCTGTTCGAACCGAGCCTGGTCGCCGCCGGTTTTACCCTGCAACTGGACCTGCAACGCCGGACCCTGCGCTGCGACCCCGCCCGGATACGCCAGGCCCTGCTGGCCCTGCTCGACAACGTGCGTCGGCACGCCACGCCCGGCAACGTCAACGTGCACCTGAGCACCCGCGATGGCATGCATTACCTGAGGGTACGCGACGACGGCCCCGGCATCGATGAGGACCTGGCCACGCACCTGTTCGATGCCTTCCAGCGCGGCGAAAACTCACGTTCCCGCGCCCAGGGCGGCAGCGGCCTGGGCCTGGCGGTGGTGCGCGCGATTGCCCTCGCCCACGGCGGTGCGGTGACGTGCCGGAAAATGGAAAACGGCGGAACGCTGTTTGAACTCAGTTGGAATCTTTAAGTAACCCAGGCCCCACCATGCGCATCTTTTCCATGATGTTCAGAACAACCCGGCGCTATCGATGCTTTGTCTTATTGGACGCCGAGGGTACGTGCGTTGCATTCAAAAGCTGTGCAGCACTGCCCGGAAACGGGCACTGGATCGAAGTTGAATGCATCAACTTGTCGTGGCTGGGCAACCCCTTTCCCAGCCGCGCCCGGATAGCTCAGCGAGCGTGAGAAATGAATTCGTCCTTATCACCCCTTGAAGAGTCGTTGAAACTGCACACTGCCCGGCTGAAACGGCTGCAGCGTTACTGGGTGCCGTTGCAACAGCGCGCGCCCAAATGGGTATTGGCGCTATGGATCATCGGCGTAGCCGTGTCGCTGGCGACTCAATGCTGGTGCCATTGGTTCGTGACCGCGCCGCTGATCTGTGCGTTGATCATCGCGGAAATCGTGATCGACGAGGCGCAGATGACCCTGCTGTTGCGCACCGATGCCGTGCGCGATTTATTGAATACAGCCCGTGGTCGCTGCTGCTGAGCCTGCTCACCACAGCACGTCCACTCAGCACACAGCCTGAACATTCCCTCAAACCGCGTGTTGTCCACCGTGCTCCCGCGCGCCTGCATCATTTGGAGAACATCAGCAGGTCGAAATTAAAATGTACATGCATGTCGAGATTTGTTGACGTATATGTACATTTATCCTAATTTCAAATCGCCAAGCCTGATGATGCCCACGACGGAGCACACTCTGATGTCCAGCGATCCCCTGCTGCAGCCCTATAAGATCAAGCACCTGACCCTGCGCAATCGGATCATGACCACGGCCCACGAACCGGCCTACCCGGTGGACGGCATGCCGCAGGCGCTGTACCGCGCCTACCACGTCGAACGCGCCAAGGCTGGCGTGGCCTTGACCATGACCGCAGGCTCCGCCGCGGTGTCGCGGGACAGCCCGCCGGTGTTCAACAATGTGCTGGCGTACAAGGATGAAGTGGTCGGCTGGCTGAAGGATTTGACCGACGAGTGCCACGAACATGGCGCGGCGGTGATGATCCAGTTGACGCACCTGGGCCGTCGCACACGCTGGGACAAGGCCGACTGGCTGCCGGTGGTGTCGCCTTCGCACCGGCGCGAGGCCTCGCACCGCTCCTTCCCGAAGAAGCTGGAAGACTGGGACATCGAGCGAATCATCAAAGACTACGTCGACGCGGCCGAGCGCATGCAGGCCGCCGGGCTGGATGGCCTGGAGCTGCAAGCCTACGGGCATTTGATGGACCAATTCTGGTCGCCGCTCACCAACGCGTTGGATGGCCCGTACGGCGGCCCGCTGGAAAACCGCATGCGCTTTACCTTCGATGTCCTGCGCGGCATTCGCCAGCGGGTCGGTGAAGACTTCCTGCTGGGCGTGCGCTACACCGGCGACGAGGCGCTGCCGGGCGGGTTCAATGCCAGCGAAGGTTTGCAGGTGTCGCACCTGCTCAAGGACAGCGGCCTGGTGGACTTCCTCAACGTGGTGCGCGGGCATATCGATACGGATGCGGGCCTCACCGATGTGATCCCGATCCAGGGCATGCGCAACTCGCCGCACCTGGAGTTTGCCGGTGAGATCCGTGCGTCTACCGGGTTCCCCACCTTCCATGCGGCAAAAATCCCCGATGTCGCCACGGCGCGCTACGCCATCACATCAGGCAAGGTGGACATGGTCGGCATGACCCGCGCCCACATGACCGACCCGCATATCGTGCGCAAGATCATCGAGCGGCGTGAAGAAGACATTCGGCCCTGCGTCGGCGCCAATTACTGCCTGGACCGCATCTACCAGGGCGGTGCGGCGTACTGCATCCAAAACCCCGCCACCGGTCGCGAAACCAGCATGCCCCATGACATTCCCAAGGCAGCGGTGCCGCGCAAAGTGCTGATTGTCGGCACGGGACCTGCCGGGCTGGAAGCGGCGCGGGTCGCCGGTGAGCGCGGGCATGATGTAACGGTGCTGGAAGCGGCGGACCGGCCCGGTGGGCAGATCCGCCTGACCGCCCTGAGCGAGCGGCGCCGCGAAATGATCGGCATCATCGACTGGCGCATGAGCCAGTGCGAACGCCTGGGTGTCAAGTTCCACTTCAACACCTGGGCCGAGGCCGAGGCCGTGCTGGCGCTGGAGCCGGATGTGGTGATCGTGGCGACCGGCGGCCTGCCGCATACCGAGGTGCTGGCCCAGGGCAATGAGTTGGTGGTGTCGACCTGGGACATCATTTCCGGCGACGTCAAGCCGGGGCGCCATGTGCTGATCTTCGACGACGCCGGTGACCACGCCGCCCTGCAAGCGGCCGAGGTGATTGCGCAGAGTGGTGCCAGCGTGGAAATCGTCACGCCGGACCGCTCGTTCGCGCCGGAAGTCATGGCCATGAACCTGGTGCCCTACATGCGCAGCCTGCAGGACCTGGACGTGACCTTTACCGTGACCTATCGGGTCGAAACGGTGGAGAAACGCGACGGTCGGCTGCTGGTCACTTTCGGCAGTGACTACGGCGCGGTGCACAAGCAGCGGGTGGTGGACCAGGTGGTGGTCAACCACGGCACCCTGCCCCTGGATGACCTGTACTTCGACCTGCGGGGGCATTCCAGCAACGGCGGCGCGGTCGAGCAGCACGACTTGATCGCCGGCAACGCGCAGCACCTGGTGACCAACCCCGAGGGCCGCTTCCAACTGTTCCGCATCGGCGATGCGGTGGCCGCACGCAACACCCATGCGGCGATCTACGACGCGCTGCGGTTGGTCAAGGATCTCTAAAGCGGCTCGAACACCCCCGGTGCGGTCTCGGCGTAGCCAAACGCCCCAAAGAAGCGGTCCAGTTCGCGCCGCTTCAAGGCCTTGCCGGTGAACACGCTGACGTACTGAGGAATGCGCCGGAAGCGCACCACCACGTCCTCGCTGGTGTTCATCGAGATGTAGCCGATCTGCGTCAGGTAGATGGTCCGCGCGCGCACATCGGCAGCCTCCTCATCGTAGCCAAAGCGCCGGAACATGCCGGTCAGGGCGTTGATACGGGTGTCATCGGCCAGGGCGATTTCCGCGCTGACTTCTGCCGACTGCATGGCCCAACTGCGCACGGCAAATTCGAACTGCGAGTCGAACAGCTCCGGGTTCAGCCAGCATTCAAAGACGTTGAGAATCGCCTCGGAAATGCTTTCGGCGTAACGCTCGCACTGGAACACCAGGTTGCCGGTGTTCTTGTCGCGCCAGCGGGCCAGCAAGGCGGCGAGCAGTTGCTCGCGGTCCTCGAAAAACCAATAGAAACTGGTACGCGACAAGCCCAGCTGCTTGGCCAGCGGCATCACGCGCACGGCGTCGATGCCGGACTCTTTCAACGCCGCGTAGGCGGCGTCCAGCCACACATCGACCGAGCCTCGCCAGCCCGTGTCCTGGTTCTTGCCTCTCGGTTTTGCCGATTGAGCCATCGGGGGGGTCACCTTTGCCTGGGAAATGCCGGTCACTTTACACGCCCCCTTCCCTGCGTGCAGTTCGTCGGTAAAACCGCACAAAGAAAAAATCCAGACTACTGTACATACATACAGCAACGTAGTTGAGGATGAGCATCATGAATGAAGATTTGAAGCAGGCAGGTTCTACCACCACCGCACAGCCGACCACCTCATTCGAGCAGGCTAAGACCGGTCGAGCACTGGATTTCACCTGGGCGCCTGACGCCAACACGACGAACACCATCGTCTCGGCGGATTGTGTCGACTATCGGGTCGATACCTCCCGGGGCAGCCCCGCCGGTGACAGCCACTCCATTGCACGGCTGACCTACGTCCAGGGGAATGGGGGTGGCCAGATCGGCACGCTGTTTCTCGAAGAGGTGCGTGCGGGCGTAGGCGCCAATACCCAGATAGGGCTGATGGTAGGACGCAAATGGGCAATGGACGCCGACACAGCGAATACCGGCAGCATCGGCACCTACGTCGTGGAACAGTTCGATGACATGCGTGCCAGCGTCAACTACGTCGGGGCCTTCGCCCGTGTCTTCGCCGACCCCAGGATGGTCAGTTATCACGCCGGGGGCCATGTACACACCAATATCTCGATCACCGGCAGCAGGGCCCTGAGCATGGCGGATTCAGGCAAGTCGATTCTGGTCCTGAGCAACACGGACGTGACCCTGACGCTGGGTGATGATGTGACGGAAGGGTTCAGGGCCACGTTGATCCAGGCGGCGGCAGGCAAGATCAACATCGTCGCATCGGGCGACCACACGCTCTACAGTAATGCGGGAAGCCGTACACGCACGCTGAGCCCCCTGGATGAGCTGGAGCTCAGCACGTTTCCAGGCGGCCCGGTGTTCCTGGCCTTCCGGGTGAGGCCGGCAGCCTGAGGTAGCAGGCCAGGCCCCGGGCATTCGGCAGCAAGCAGCCTTGAAGATCAACGCGGCCAACGAGTTCCCTAGGAACACTCAGGCGCAAGTTCCCTGAGGAATGCCCAAACCAATGCGTTGAACACCTCGCCCTGGTCGTCATGCACATAGTGACTCGCGTCGGCCACCTCCACGGTCCGAATATGCGGGTTGCTCGCGGTCATTGCTTCCAATGTTGCTGCCGGCAGGAAGTCCGAGCGGCCGCCGCGAATAAACAGGGTCGGGCAATCCAATGCACGCACCGCCGGCCACAAATCCGTCGGCTCGATGCTCAGGCGCGCCTGGGCAATCCCCTGCTGATCATGGCGCCAGGTGATCCCTGCGTCGTTTTCTTTCATCGAATGCGCCAGCCTGGAGTTCAGGCCCTGCTCCGACAGACCGGGGCGTGACGCCTGCCAGAACGCACGGGCCAGCTCCCAGTTCTCGAACTGCAACGGTGTCTGGCTCATCTCGCGACGGATGCGCGCAGCGCCATCGCCCTGGCTTGAAGAACCAGGGCCGATGTCTTCAATCATCAGCCCCATCAGCCGACCAGGGTGCTGCCGCGCATATTCAAGGGCGTTGGCGCCGCCCAATGAATGCCCCAGCAAGACAAACCGCTGCAAGCCCACATGGGCGACGAAGTCAGCGAGGTCTTCGACATAGGACTGCGTGTGGTAGGTGTCGGGCGCGGCCCAATCACTCAGGCCCCGCCCGCGTTGGTCCAGGGCATAGATGCAATAGCCTGCGCCCAGGGACTGCACCAGCGAATCCCAGGTTTGCGCATAAGCGCGCAAGCCATGCAGCAGCACCAGCGGCAGGCCACCCGGCTTGCCCCAGTGCAAAAAATGCAGGCGCAGGCCGCAACGGTTGGTGAAGAAACAACTGTCAGCAAGCATCGGTGTGTTCCTCTAGAAACGATCGAAGCGATAAGGGCTTGGGTCGATGATCGGTGTATGCCCGCTGACCAGGTCTGCCGCGAGATGACCCGCTGCAGGGGACGTACCAAAGCCATGCCCGGAGAAACCCGTGGCCACGGTCAGCCCGGGGATCTGCGCAACCGGCCCGATCACCGGGTTCGAATCCGGCGTGACATCAATCGTACCGGCCCAGGCCTGGGCGATGCGCGCCTGCTCGAACACCGGCCAGGCGGCGATGAGGTTGTTCATCGCATCGCCGTTCAGCCGTGGGTTGGCCGGAGGGTCCTGCACCCGGACGCGCTCGAACGGGCTCACACTGCTGGAGTGCCAACGCCGTGCAAGCTTCAGATCGTGCAGGAACGGCTTGCCCAGCGATACATCGAGCACATGGCGCTGCGCCCGGAACTGCGGCATGTACTGCTTGGCGAGCAACAGGTGATCAAGGGTCAGGAAGGCGTCCAGCTTGCCGCGCTGGGTGACGATGAAACCGCCGTCCTTGTGCTTGCGGAACGAAAAGTCCGGCGCGCCGACGGCAATCTGCGTCGGCCCTTCCATGGGGTGGGTGCGCAGTACCGAGCAGGTCAACGGCAGGGTCGGCAACGACACCCCCAGGTTACCCAGGAAGCGCCGCGACCACATGCCACCCGCCAGCAATACGTGGTCGCAGCGGATTTCACCTCGCTCGGTGACCACGCCACTCACGGCCCCGGCAGACATTTGCAACGTACGCACCGCACACTGCTCGACAATCACCACGCCCAGCGCCATGGCCGCCTTGGCGATGGCGCTGCTGGCCAGGGTCGGTTCGGCGCGGGCGTCAGACGGCGTAAAGATGCCACCCGCCCAATCGCCCACGCCGCCGGGCACCAACCCATCGATCTCACGCTTGCTGAGCAGCCGTGAATCCAGGGACAGATGCTCCACGGACTTGAGCCAGCCTTCATGCATCGCCATCTGCGCCGGGGTGCGGCCGACAAACATAATGCCTTCCTGGCGATAGCCGACATCCGCGCCAACCCGCTCGGGCATCTTGGCCCATAACCGGTCGGCCGCGAGGGCCAGGGGAATATCGGCGGCGTGGCGGCTGGTCTTGCGTACCCAGCCCAGGTTGCGCGACGACTGCTCGGCGGCGATGCGGCCTTTTTCCAGCACCACCACCGCGATGTTGCGTTCGGCCAGGGTCAATGCCGCCGTCAAGCCAATAATTCCGCCACCAATGATGACAACGCTGGTGGCGGCAGGAAACGCGGCGGATGTGTTCACAGGCGCAATAGTCGGTGCCATGATCAAGACTCGCTGATGGGCAAATAGGAGCAACCGCTGGCGGTCACTGCGACAGACGAATGACTTCGACCTGCGCCTTGGAGGCGTTGCGATAGGCCGTCACTTCCAGCTCCACCTTGTAGACCGTCGACCCCAGTGGCGGGCACGTGACGGTGCTGGCCGGGTCGACGCCGCGAAACTTCTCGCCGATCAGGCCCATCACCGCCGGCACGTCCTTGGGGTCCTGGATGAACACCCGCGAACACACCACATCGGCCAGGCTTGCATCCACCGCCGCCAGGGCGGTTTCGATGTTGGCGAAGACCTGGTGGGCCTGCTCCAGGACGTCTTCCGGGATCAGTTTGGTCTGTGGGTTGCGACCTGCGGTGTTGGACACGTAGATCCAGTTGTCGACGACCACCAGGCGCGAATAGCTGGCCTGGTCTTCGAACGGCGAGCCGGTCTTGAGCTTGATGATGTTTGTCATGTCGAATGCCTCGTCAGAATAGGGGTTGAGTGACTTAACGCAGTACCGGGGTTTCCCACAGGTTCAGGCTGACGCCGATGCCTCGCCTGATCGCATTGCGGTACACCACCGTGCCCCAGGCCACGTCTTCCACGGGCATGCCGCCGACCGACATGATGATGATTTCCTCATCGGTCCTGCGGCCAGGGGCGGCGCCGGCGATGATCTTGCCGATGTCCTCGACGTCTTCCAGGCGCAAGGTGCCTTCGGCAATCATGTCCATGAAGCGCACGCCAATCACCGGCACGCAGTGATGCGCAGGCTTGGGCAACTCTTCAAACCAGGCCTGGTAAAGACCGGTGTTATCCAGCACCTTGCGCACGTCCGCCTGCTCCATGCCTTCATCGAGCGAGCAGGCCGCCGGCATCGCCAGAAATGCGCCCGGCTTGACCCATTCACGCCGCACAATTGGGTAGTTCGAGGGGTCGCCCGTTTCGCCGGAGCTACAATAAGTAACAAGGTCCGAATCGCGGACCACCTCTTCCAGGGTGTCCACCACCTTTATCGTGGTGATTTGCGGATAGGTCGCTTCAACCCACGCAATAAAATCGGTCAGGCTCTTCTGGCCACGGCCTTTGATTTTCAGCGTATCGATGTGCGGGCAGACCGCGATGAACGCCGCCAAGGTGGTCTTGCCCATCACGCCCGGCCCCAGCAGGCCCACGACTTTCGAGTCCTTGCGCGCCAGGTGGCGTGCGCCCACACCGGGAATGGCCCCGGTGCGATACGCCGACAGCAGGTTGGCCGACATGTGTGCCAACGGCGCACCGGTGTCGGGATCATTCAGGGTGAACATCAGGATCGAGCGCGGCAGACCCTTTTCGCGGTTGGCGATATTGGAGCCGTACCACTTCACGCCAGCGGTGCAGAAGCTGCCGCCCAGGTAGGCCGGCATGGCCATCATGCGCCGGTCGGCCGTGGGCTTGGGCATGTTCGGGAACGGCGAATCCTTGGGGAAAATCACCATCGCACCATGGGAATCATTGTTCGGCCCGGCCATGCGGTAGTCGCCGGCGTACAGCAGGCTGAACATCTCTTCCATGGTATTCACGCACGCCAGCATGTCGGTCACGCCCGCGCGGATCATGTCCGGCTCGGAGAGGTAGATAAAGTCGATTTTTGTAGTCGTAGACATAGTTATTCTCGGGTCGAAGGTGATACCGCTGCGGTAGGCGCAGCGCCACGCTGTCGAGGTCGAGTATCGAGGGCACGGGGCCGGGTCGTATTGTAGTTTTCGGACACGCCAGGCCTTGTGTTACCGCCAGAGTTGGCGCGAATCCTGCGTGAAAAATCGCGCCTCTGAGCCTCTCGACAGTGCACCTATGATCTCGACTCCACGGCACCACACGGCAAACGAACAACCCTGGTTCGTTCTCAATTCGTCACGGTATTCGGTCATGCCCTCCGACCACCCGGCGATCTCGCACTTCTATGCGTTCGATGCGGCTCAATCGACTCAGGTACTGGCCGTTCCGGATGGGTGCGTGGACATCGTCTTCGACTGTGATGCCGTGCGTCCGAGCGCCAAGATCTGCGGGACGCCGCTCGCCGCCAAGGCGGTCGAATTGAACCCGAACCACCATTACTTCGGCGTGCGTTTTTCACCCGGCGTCATTCCCGGTTTCATCAATGTGCTGGCGGAAGAATTGACCGAGCGGGAGCTCGACTTGCTGGAGGTTTCGACGTTTGCCCGGCGCATCTTCGACAACATCGTGCAGGCGCCGCAGTTGAGCGAGCAAATGCGCCTGTTCAATGATTATCTTGCACCCCGCCTGATGGGCAAGGCATCACCGCTGACCGCCCTGGTCATTCAACAAGCCATGCGACATCGCGGGTCTATTCGCATCCACCAGCTTGAAGACCTCAGCGGCTACACCAGCCGCACGCTGCACCGCCAGTTCAGCCAGGATACCGGCATGTCGCCCAAGGCCTTTTGCCGGATCATCCGCTGCCAGGCCGCCCTGGACACCCTCAATACCTGCCGGGACGTGTCGTTCTCGGCGTTGGCGCTCGACCTGGGTTTTGCCGACCAGTCGCACTTCCTGCGCGACTTCAAGCAACTGGTCAGCACCACGCCCTGCGACTACCAGCGCAAAATGCTGCAGAACGCCTACGCCGAGCGGATCAGCTACGCCTGAGAAAGGGCGCCCTAGCGGGTCGCCCTGAGGGTTTCGGAGGGTGACTCGCCAAACAGTTCCCGGTAATGCCCGGCAAAATGGCTCAGATGAAAAAAGCCCATCGCCACGGCAATTTCGCCAACGTTCTGGGAGCAGGCAGAGGTGCTGTTCAAGCGGCGGCGCACGGCATTCAGACGCAGGTTGCGCAAGTATTCGACCGGGCGCATGCCGGTCACGGCCTGGAAACTGTTCTGCAGGGTGCGCCGACTGACCCGCAGGTGTTCGCACAGATCAAGAATGCTCAGGGGCGTGTCGCCACTGGCGTCGATCAACTCCTGGCAACGCTTGACCAGGTAAGCACTGACAGTGACATTGCCACGCCGGCAACGCACCTCATCGGTGGCGTTGCTGAACAGATCGAGGAAGGCGTTGAGCAATTCGTCTTCAAGCATTTTTTCAGCCGCTGGGCTGACCGCCTCGGACTGTTCCACCAGGTGACAGAACAGGGGATGGATACGCTGGCGAATGCGCAAGAGTAACGCATCGTCCACGCTCAACTGAGAAGTGGTCTTCAGCCGCTTGAGCTGCTCGTTGGACAATTCGAAGGCCGCCAGTTTGGCGAAGCGCACCGCGTCGATATTGAACGCAAAAAAGTGCGTGCCCTCGGGCGCATGCAACACAAACTCCTCGCCATCGCGCAACAGCACCACGCTGTGGGTGCCCACCTGTTGGCCTTGCACCACCGGCGTGGGGCCCAGCGACATGGCTGCGCACAGCCGCCCTTTCGGGGCGTAACCGCGCTGGACCACGCGTTTGTCCAACACCTCCTGGAACACCTGGAAGCGATCGGCGGACAATTGCCGCAGCTCACTCGTCAGGCAACCACGGCCAAGCTGGTCATACACTTGGCGCCAGCCGTGGATAGACCCGGCGTGTTGTTGAGGGTCATTGAAGGTTCGCGCTTCAGCGAGCATGGTTGTCGTTCCTCGGTGGCCTGGTGTCTTCATCGACCTGAAAGGGACGCTGTCATCCTTGACCGCACGTGGGTTTACACCGGCACGGTGTCAGCGGTGAAAACCAAAGCCAGTTCCGTGCCAAACATCTGCAGGCGATAGGTGGTCGGCTGGATGCTCATGGGCGCCAGCAACGCCCCGGACAGCACGACCTGTCCCGCCTCCACCGGTTGACCGTCGGCCAGCAGGCGCCGGATCAGCCAGCACAGGTTGGCCAGCGGTGTGTCTTCGCGCTCCAGGGTATTGCCGTCGCCGTACAGCGCACCGGCGCACTCCAGGCGGTAGGTTGCATTGAGGTGCAGGGCTGGATCAAACGGCGTCCGTGGCCCGATGCAATAAAGCCCCGCCGCGGCGTTGTCGGCCAGGAACGCGCCGGCGCCAAAGGTCCAGGCTTGCCAGCGGCAGTCGGCGATTTCGAAGGCAGGCGCGACGTCACGGATGGCCGCCAGGATGTCCTCGTCGCTGTAGTCACCGGGCGCCAGGGTGCGCCCGATGACCACCGCCACTTCAATCTCCAGCTTGGGCTGGATCAACCGTGACAGGGCCACCGTCGTGCCCGGCTTGACGCTCATGTTCTCGGTCAACGCGCCGTACACCGGCTGATCGAGGCCAAAACGCTGTTGCGCGGCGCTGCCGGCGAAGGCGATCTTCCACCCGCTCAGGCGCTCGCCGGCCGCCAGGCGGGCGTCCAGCCCCAGGCGTTGCAGCGCGTAACCGGAATACGGATCCAGCGTCTCGGCGGGCAGCGGCGGCAGGGCCTGCCGGGTCAGGGTGGCCTGGTGCAAGCGGTTGAGCAGTTCGTTGTTGTGGCTCATGACAGTTGCTCCGCCAGTTTGCGCAGTACCCCATCCAGTCGCTCGGGCGTGGTGATCGCGGCGACAAAACGGTCCGGCCGCACCACTACGATGCAATCGCGCACCTTGGAGAACCACTCGCCCAGGCGGTTATCCACGTCTTCCACGCTGATGGCGTCCATCGCCGTCAACGGCTGGTGACGGCCCAGGCCGCTGCGCGAACGATTGACCTGGATGAAGCGTGTGTCCCAGCGCGCCCAGAATGTCGCCATCTCGTCACTGAGTTGCTCGCGCGGGTTGACCCGGTAACCCAACACCGCATAGGAATGCCCCAACACGTCATCCAGGCGCCGACGCTGACCCTTGGCGTCTTCGATATAGGGCTGCACAAACAGCTGGCCGACCAGGTCGTCCTCACGCAGTTCGGCACGTTCGTGATAGACCAGGCCCTTGGTGATGGTGGCCTTGGGTTTGAACTTGAACTCCAACAGGTGCGAGCGCAGGTTGTCGACGCTGTTCACTGCCTGGAACAACCAGTCGCGCACGCCGGCCATCAAGGGGTTGGTCAAGCCCAATACCGCGCCCATGTTGTCGGCCAGCGCCACCAGCTCGGTGGCGTGCCCGCGACGCTCTTGGTCGTAGCTCACGAGAATCCCATGGGCGGCACGCCCCTGGATGATCGCCGCGAGTTTCCAGGCCACGTTGGCCACGTCGCGCAGTCCGGAGTTGAGCCCTTGCCCGGCCCAGGGCGGCGAGATGTGCGCCGCATCGCCCACCAGCGCCACGCGGCCCTGGACAAAGCGCGCCGCGACCCGTGAATGGTGGGTGTAGGCGCGGATACGGATGATGTCCAACTGGTCGACCGCATCGCCGATATGCCCACGGATCAGGTCGCGGATGGTGCTTTCGTCGCACATCTTCGCCTCGTCCTCGCCCTCCATCAGCATGAACTCCCAACGCCGCTGCTGGTAAGGCAAATAGATGCACACGAACGGTCGCTGCGGGTCGGCATGCAAGGCAGTGTAAGGCGCGTCCAGCGTGTCATTGGCGGTGTCGACCACCACCCACTTGCGCGCATGGGTCAGCCCCAGCAACTCGACCCCGAGTTTTTTACGCACGGTGGAGCGGCCGCCGTCGGCACCGATCACATAATCGGCGCGCAATTCATAGACCTCGCCCCGGGCATCGCGCACCTGCAAGGTCACGCCCTCGCCGTCCTGCTCCAATTCGAGCATTTCGTGGCCTTGGCGCAACTCGACGCCGGCATGCCGGCCGAGGGTTTCGCGCAGCGTGCCTTCGAGCAACTGCTGCATGAAGATGTTGCGCATCGGCCAGCCGTAGTGGGCGGTGCTCGGCTTGACCTCGGCGAAACACACGCCACGTGCGTTGTAATAGCGCAACGGCACGTCGCAGATCATGTCCCGCGCGGCCAGTTCGGCAACGCCGATGCCCTGCAACACCCGCAGCGCTTCATCGTCCATGCCCACCGCACGCGGGTAAGGCAGGATGCAATCAGCCAGTTCAAGGACGACGCAGTCGACACCGTACATCCCCATATAGTGTGCGGCCGTGATCCCATTGGGACCGCCGCCGACAATGACAACTTGGGTCTTCTCCTGCTTCATCGCTCATCACCGCTTTCTTGTTGTGGTTGTAATCCGGTACAGCTCAAGGCGCACGCCTGCTGTCAGTGCAGCCCATCCAGGCCTTTGACGTCTTTAGCCTGCAGGCCGCCCAGGCGCGCATGCAAGCGTCCACGCGTAGCGAAGGCCCAGATGATCACGACCTCGTCGGGCGCAGGCCCGTCGCCAAACATCAGCGATATGCTGTCGTAGTGGGAACGGACGTACAGGGCATCCTTGTGCGCCAGCGGTACGTCGATGGTCGACCCCGGCCCGCCACGCTTGCCGGTGGACGGTACCCAGGATTTGCCGCCGCCCAGCGCGACGCGGATCGGGTCGGCTGCCGGGTTGGTCAGGAATGCGTTACCGTGCTCGTACTCGCCCTCGCTGCCCACCAGGATCGCCTTGCCATAGCTGACAATCTCACGGGCACCGGCCAGTGCCTGGATGCGCCGGCCAAACTCTTCGCCCAGCAGCGGCGAAGGGTCGACCAGTTCGGCGAGCGACTCGCTGTAGCGACCGGCATAAGGGTTGGCGATCACGGCGGCAATCGCATATTTGAACAGTGGCTCGCCATCGGCCAGTTGGCCGGTTTCGTTGGCCAGGGTTTCTTCGACAAAGCTGTACCATTTGCGGATGTGATAGCTAGCAAAATTCGCGGTTTTCATCGGGGTTGCCTCAAAGTGGGTCCAGTGGGTCCAGGTTGAAATGTCGGCTCGGTGCGCCAGCGGCCTTGAACCGGGCCTTGCCGCGCGCATCGTCATGCTCGGTCTCGAGGAAGAATTCCATGCGGTTGCCGTCGGGGTCGTTGAAGTACACGCCATGGCCGATTTCGTGGTCGGTGATCTTGACCACCTCGACACCCTTGCCCAGCAACATGCCGTAGAGCTGGCGCAGGGTGGTCATGTCTCCGTCGATTTCCAGGCCGTAGTGTTGCAACCCCAGCCCACCCTGATGGGCGCCAGGGTCGGCGCGGATCAAGGCGATGTCGTGGTGCTTGCCGCCAAACGCCATCATGACCCAGCTCTCGCCCCGGGCACTTTCGTGCATGCCCAGGATGTCGGCGTACCAGCGCGCCGACACGTCCGGGTCACTGACCCAGAGCGATAAGTGAGTACGCAGGATCTCGACTTTCATGGCGATATACCTCAGTGCTTCTTGACGATGGATTGATGCCCGGCCTTGATCTGCGCCACGGCCGGCGTCCACAGCACATCGGCGATCTCGCTGAAGTCGCGCCACTGTTTCTGCCAGCCGTCACCGCCGTTGTCGGAGGTGAACAGATGCCCGTACTTGGTGCCCGCCACGATCTGCCGGGGGTTGGCCGGGTTGAAGGCAATCGCCCACACGCAGGAATTGGGCTGCTGGGAAAGCGGCAGCACTTCCCAGCTGAGCGCCGCATCGCGGGACACCAGGATCTTGCTGGTGGTGCCCGGCGTGCCATCGGAAATGCTCAGGTACAGGTCGCTTTGCGAGCCCAACGGCGCGTTCATGGCGCGGATGTAATACAGGCCGAAGGCTTCGCGGCCGATGATGCCAGTCCAGGTCAGCCCTTCGTCCAGGCTGCGGTAGACCGCGTTGACGCAGACCACCACGATGACTTTCTGGCCATGGTTGGGCAGTACCAGGATGTTGTGCACGTCCGAGTTGAACTCCCACAACAGGCGGTCATCGACGCGGGTCCAGCTGTCGCCGCCGTCGCGGGAGTGGAACAACCCACCCTCTTCAAGGCCGAACCACAGCTGGTCGGGGTCGGTCGGGTCGTAGGCAAACGCCAGCAGGCGTGGGCGACTGACGCCGTCGCAAAACTCCGGAATTTCCACCGGTGCCCGATCCCAGCTCAGCCCACCGTCCAGGGTGCGCCACAACACAGCGCGGGAAGGTGCACCGGTGCCGACGAAAATCCGTTGTGCGTTCCGTGGGTCCACCGCAACTTTCCACACCGTCTGCCCGTTGAACGGCGAATCGACGCGCTGCCAATGGCCGCCGGTGTCACGGCTGACGCACAAGCCCACGTCGGTGCCGGCATAAATCACCTCGGGCGCGTCGGGGTGCAGGCTCAGTGAGCGAGTGATCGCATCGAATTCCAGGTCCTGCCCCAGGCCCAGGCGATGCCAGGTACGGCCATCGTCGGCACTGCGGATCACCGCTTGCCCGACGGTGGCCACCAAAAGGGTTCCGTTACTCATCACAGATGCTCCTCAGATATAGATACCACGGGTCAAACCGCCGTCGATGCCGATGGACTCGCCGGTCACCGCGCCGGCCTTGGGCGACGCCAGGAAACCAATCAGCCAGCCCATTTCAATCGGGGCGAGGGTGCGGCGAATCGGCGTCGCGTCGATGTAAGCCTGCTCGACCTGCTCCGCGGTCTTGCCTTGCTTGACTGCTTCGCGGTCATACAGCTCCTGGATATGCGGGGTATCCACAACGCCTGGGTGAATCAGGTTGACCGTGATGCCCGAGGGGCCAAGCTGGTCGGACAGAGTCTTGGTCATGTGGGCGATGGCCAGGTTGCGCATGCCCGACAGCACCTTGCTACTGCGTCCGGTGAGGCCACCGATGTTGATGATGCGACCGAAGCCGGCGGCCTTCATGTGCGGGGTCACGGCCTTGGCGCAACGGAAGTAGCCGATCACTTTGGTGTTGAGGTCCGACAGCAGCTCATCGTCACCGGCGTGTTCGATGTCATTGCGCACTACGCCAGACGGCGCAGCGGCACCGTTGACCAGGATGTCGATGCGGCCGAAGTGCTTGTAGGCGGCTTCGACCATTTCCGACACGGCGGACATCTCATTGGTGTCGCAGAACAGCGGCAGCACTTCGTTGCCGGTCTGGGCGCTGATCTCTTCGGCGGCCAGTTGCAGGAACGCCATGCGGCGCGCGCAGATCACCACCTTGCAGCCTTCTTCGGAGAGAAAACGTGCGACTTCCTTGCCGATGCCCATGCCGCCACCGGTAACGATGGCCACGCGGCCTTTCAATTCCAGATCCATAACAATTACCTCGTGTGATTATTCAGTTCAGGCCAGATCGACAAACACGCTTTTGGTCTCGGTGTAGGCATCGATCACGTTCTTACCCATTTCCCGGCCCCAGCCGGATTGCTTGTAGCCGCCGAATGGCGAGGCCGCATCGACCACGTTCCAGCAGTTGACCCACACCGAGCCCGCCTTGAGTTGCGCCGCCACGCGGTGTGCCGAGCGCAGGTCGCGGGTCCACAGGCCGGCCGCAAGGCCATAGGGCGAATCGTTGGCGCGCAGCACCAGGTCATCGATTTCGGTCCAGCTCATTACCGTCAGCACCGGGCCGAAGATTTCTTCGCGGGCGACGCAGGCCGCCTCGGCGCGATCCAGGAACACACTGGGCGCAATGAAGTGGCCACGCTCCAGGTGGGCCGGACGCCCGCCACCGCAGATCAGTTCGGCGCCCTCTTCCTGGCCGCGTTGCAGGTAGCCCTTGACCGTCGCCAGCTGGCGCCCGGAAACCAGCGGGCCCATGCTGCTGGCCGGGTCCAGGCCATTGCCGAGGACATGGGCGGCGGCGTGCCGTTCGAGTTCTTCGAGGACCTGGTCCAGCACGCTGGCGTGCACGTACAACCGCGAAGCGGCGGTGCACACCTGGCCCTGGTTGTAGAAAATGCCATCGGCGGCGCCTTTGGCGGCGCGCACGATATCGGCGTCGGGCAGGATGATGTTCGGCGACTTGCCGCCCAGTTCCAGCGAGACCTTTTTCATGTTGCGCGTGGCCGCTTGCGCGATCAGCCGGCCGACCTGGGTCGAGCCGGTAAAGGCGATCTTGTCCACATCGGGATGCTCCGCCAGCGGCGCACCGGTTTCGGCGCCAAGGCCGGTGACCAGGTTGACCACGCCGGCCGGGAACCCCGCCGCCTCGATCAACTGCACCAGGCGGATCGCAACCAGCGGCGTTTGTTCGGCAGGCTTGAGCACCGCGACGCAACCGGTGGCCAGCGCCGGGCCGAGCTTCCACACGCACATGTTCAGCGGGAAGTTCCACGGCACGATCAGCGCGCAGACCCCCACCGGTTCACGCAGGGTGTAGTTGAGCATCGGCGCGCCGCTGGCCGGTGAAACGGGCAAGGTGCTGCCTTCGATCTTGGTCGGCCAGCCGGCGAAGTAACGCAGGATGGTGGCGGCGCTGGCCGCTTCACCGCGCGCTGCAGCAATCGGCTTGCCGTTTTCCAGGGTGATCAGCTGCGCCAGTTCTTCGCGGTGCTGGTCCAACAGGTCCGCCAGGCGGAACAGCAGCAGGCCGCGCTGGGCCGGTGACTGCAACGACCAGGCGCCGTTGAACGCCGAACGCGCGGCGGCAACGGCGGCGTCCACGTCCCGTGCACCGCCCTGGGCCACTTCGGTCAGGGTGTCTTCGGTGGCCGGGTTTTCCACCGCAAAACGGCGGCCATCGGCAGCATCCTGCCAACTGCCACCGATAAACAGGCGCCCCGGCTGGGACAGAAAAGCCTGGACGGCGGGTAGTACTTCAAACAGCTTCATGGTCGACTCCTTCACAGCGCCATTTCGATCAGGCAAGGCCCGCCGTCGGCATTTGCATTGGCCAGCGCCCGTTGCAGTTCGGCATTGGTGTGCACCGTGCTGGCTGGCACGCCGTAGCCTTTGGCCAGGGCTTTCCAGTCAATGCGCGGGCTGTCGAGCACCGTCAGCTTCAGGGCTTCGGGTCCCAGTTCGGTCATGCCGAAACGACGCAACTCGTTCTGCAGAATCGCGTAGCGGTGGTTGGCGGCAATCAGGATCACCACTGGCAGTTGCTCGCGGGCAATGCTCCACAGGGTTTGAATGGTGTACTGGGCACTGCCGTCCGATTGCAGGCAGTACACGCGGTTGCCGCGCTCGGCCAGGGCGGCGCCGAAGCCCACCGGGATACCCTGGCCGATCGCGCCACCGGTGTTGGTCAGTACCCGGTGCCGAGCGGCGCGGGCCGAAGCAGTGAAGAACGGATAGCCGCAGGTGCCGCCTTCCACGGAGACAATGCTGTCGTCCGGCAGGGCGGCAGCCAGCAACTGGCCCACCGACTGTGGGGTCAGCTCGGCGTGACCGGGCGGCAGTTCGATGCCCTGGGGCGTCGGCACATAAGCGGGTGCATCCAGGGCGTCGGCCAATGCCGTCAGCGCGCCGGCCACATCGTCACCGACATCGGCCAACGCCAGCAGGCGCTCACGTTCGGCCAGGCGCGACGGGATGCCTTCGTAGCCGAAGTAGCTGATGGGCTCCGGCACGCCGGCGCACACCACCAGGTCGTATTGTTCGAGGATTTCAATCGCCACTTCCGGGAAGTACGGCAGGCGGTCCAGGTCCGGCAGGCCACCGCCACGGTAGCTCAGGCGTGGAAAGGTCTCGGCGAACAGACGCACGCCCGGCAGTTGCGCCAGGCGCCCCGCCGCTTCCAGGCCGGCAACCGACAAGCCTTCGTCGCCGACGATAAACACCAGGCGCAGGCCGTCACGCAGGGCCTTGGCCACGCTCTCGATGCGGTCGCCGGCAAAGCGCCGGACCGGCGGGCGGATCGGGGCGAATACACCGCTGTGGGTCACGGCATGGGCTTGCAGGTCCATGGGCAGGATCAAACTGGCGATCTGCCCCTTGGCCTGCCAGGCCGCGCGCATGGCTTCCTGCAGATCCTCGCCCACCCCCGACGCCGTGCGCGAGGTGCGCACCCAGCCGGAGACCGCGCCTGCCAGGGCCTGGATGTCACTGGCCAGCGGCGGGTCGTAGTTGACGTGCCAGGAGGCGTGATCGCCGATCACGTTGACGATGGGAGTGTTGGCGCGCCGTGCGTTGTGCAGGTTGGCGATGCCGTTGGCGAACCCGGGCCCCAGATGGGTCAGGGTCATGGCCGGTTTGCCGGCAATCCGGCCATAGCCGTCCGCCGCGCCGGTGCAGACCCCTTCAAACAACGACAACACCGGCTTGAGTGCAGGTGCGCTGGCCATCGCCGCCACCAATGGAATTTCGGTGGTTCCGGGATTGGCGAAGCAGTACTCGATACCGCTTGCCGCAGCCGCATTCACTATCAGTTGCGCACCATTCATTTTCAGCCCTCTTGCTTGAGCGTTTGCAGTGATGAGATTTATCACACACAAAAAATCAATCAACAAGCATTTTATTTTGATCTGTCTCATTTAGTGAGATTTATGTGATTTTTTTGCGACCTCAAAAGCACAAAAGATTGCGTTTTTCTTTCACTGCGGTAGTGTTGCGCCAGCGGAACGCAGCACGTGCCCCTCCCCTTTTTAGGAACGAAATGAGCAGCCTGAGCAAATTGCTGAGCGTCCTGGACCTGTTCGGCCCACAGACATTGAAGATCGACCCCGACACCATCGCCGAGCGCATGGGCCTGTCACGGGCCACCGTGTACCGCTACGTCAAGGACTTGTGCGATGCCGGCCTGCTGACCCGCGTGGATGCCGGCAGCTATGGCCTGGGCCCACGGGTGATCGAGCTGGACTGGAAGATGCGCCAGTACGACCCGATCCTGCTCGCCGGGCGCGAGCTGATGCACGAGTTGTCCGCGCAAACGGGCCTGGCGGTGTTTGCCAGCGTGTTTTATGACGGGCGCATCATCAACACCTACATCGCCGAGCCCACCGACACCTATCACTTTGCATTCGGGCGTGGGCAACCGTTGCCGTTCTTTCGCGGCGCGCAGTCGAAGGTGTTGATCGCCTACCAGAAAGGCCGTCGCCTGCAACGCCTGTTCGACGAGCACCTGGCCAACGACCCCGCCAGCCCCTACGACTGGGCGGGGTTCAACAAGGCCGCGAAAAAGATCCGCAAGGACGGCTACTGCCTGACCCACGATGAGCTCAACCTGGGCCTGACCGGTATCGCCGCGCCCATCATCCAGACCGACCTGGACGAAGTGGTCGGCAGCCTGTCGGCCGTCGGCAGCACGCAAAGCTTCAAGCTGCTGCGCCAGGAAACCGTGATAGAGATGGTCATGGACACCACGCGACGGATCGCCGACAACATGCGCAACCCGCCTACCACCAGAACGGCATAGGTATCCCAACGCCGTACCCAGCCATGCTCAGAACGGCACGGCCACGGTCACCTGGCTGTACACATTGGTGCCATTGCCCCCCACCTGATTACCGCCCGTGGTCGCGTCCTTCTCGGGCTTGTACAGGCCAACCAGCGGGGTGACGATCAGGTGCGGGTTGACCGCCCATTCGGCATACAGGTCCAGTTCCCGGGCAGTGAGGTTGATTGCATCGCGCTTGCGCACGGTGTCGAAATCGAAGAACAGCGCGCCCAGGGTCAGGGTTTCCAGCGGGGTCGCCTTCAACCCGACATGCTGGACCCGTGTATTGCTGTTGAACGGCCCCGAGTAGTTGCTGGCGACTTCGCCTTGCAGCCAGGTGCCGTACCCCAGGCTCTGGCCGGTGAACAACGAGTCCCACTTCTGTGAGTAGCGCGCATAACGGTACGTGAGTTTGGGCGACCAGGCGCTATCGGCAAAGGTGTAGCCTGCCTCGCCGTACCAGGCGTTTTGCGGGCCGGCGTCCTTGTCCTGCCAGGCGTACTCGAATGCCAGGCTGACGTTCTTGACGCCCGCATCGCCCTCACCGCGCACGCTGTAGACATTCATGCCCTTGCGCTGGCGCTGGAAGTCACTGGCCCATTGATCGTTCACGTTGATGCCGTGGATCCAGGTCAGCCCGATCGTCCCCGGCTGGGCGGTGTAGTCCAGCGTACCGGCGGCCAGTTCGGTTTCGGCCTGGGCGCGGTTGTCGGACTTCAACCACAGCAGGCTGCCATGCAGGCCGTCCTGCCCACCCAGGCGCACATACGCGGTCTGGTCGAACGCATGCCGCGCCGCCAGGTAGAACGCCCCCCCGCGGTTCAGCTTGCCATCGGCGGCGCCCTTGCCCAGGTTCGGCCCGTCATCGTTGATCAGGAACCCACGACCCAGCTTGACCACCTGGCGCCCAGCGGAAATATCCACGCCGTTCTTGCCCAGCGCCGGGAACAGATCGTCGGACCGCCAGCCGAGGTACGCGTCTTCAATCTTGGTGGTGCGCTCGGTGCCCAGGGTGTTGCCTGCCGGGTCGCCATCGCCCCAGGTAGCGGAACTGAGCAGTGCAAAGGCACCGTACGCGGTGCCGTTGCCGGCGAGGGCCTGGTCGCCACTCAAGCCATACTTGATAAAACCCTCGCGCCAGGTAGAACCGCCGGGAGTGCCGTCGTAGTTCTTGCGGCTGTTGAATTGCCCGAACACCGCGGTCATGTCGGCGTTGAGGTGACGACTGTCATCGCTGTACAGCTCATAGGCATGCGCGGACGGGAAGGCGCAAAGCACCAGGGTGCACGCCAGCGCGGGGCCGATAAGTGGAGGGTGCATGGCTCAGGCTCCTTGTGCTGGCTTGCGAACAAACAGCAATTGCTGACCGGTGAACTCCAGCAGGCCTTCCAGGCCGAACTCGACGCCAAACCCGGACATCTTGCTGCCGCCAAACGGCGTGTTCGGCTGGATCTGCGCATGGCAGTTGACCCACGCCACCCCACTCTCCAGGCGGCTGGCCAGGAGCTGGGCCTGTTCGACATCCGGCCCCCACACCGAGCCGCCCAGGCCCATGTCACCGGCATTGGCGCGCCGCAGCACGTCTTCCACGTCGCGGTAGGCGATCAGCGGCAGCACGGGGCCGAACTGCTCTTCGTCGACCAGGCGCTGACCGTCGGTGACGTCGGCCACCAGGGTGGGGGGATAGAAAAAACCGGGGTGATCCAGGCGTGCGCCGCCGCACAGCACCCGCCCGCCGTTGGCCCGTGCGTCGTCGACCAGGGCTTCCACCAGCGCCAGCTGTTCCAGGTTCTGCACCGGACCGAAGGTGACCCCGGCCTCCAGGCCATCCCCCACCACCTGGCGCGCCGCGATCTGCGTCAGCGCCTCGGCGAAGGCCTGGTATTGCGACTCGTGGATATACAGGCGCTTGAGGGCGGCGCAGGTCTGCCCCATGTTGAGAAACGCCGCCTGGAAGATCGCCTCGGCCACCTCTTGCACCGGCGTGCCCGGCAGGATGATCGCCGCGTCGTTGCCGCCCAGCTCCAGGGTCAGGCGCTTGAGGTTACTGGCAGCGCCGCGCATCACGCTTTGCCCGGTGGCGGTGGAGCCGGTGAAGACAATCTTCTGGATGCCTGGATGCGCCGTGATCGCGCTGCCGAAGCCTTGCTCGCCCGTCACGCAATTGATCACGCCGTGGGGCACATGGCGGGCGATGATGTCGACCAGGCCCAGGGTGCTCAACGGCGTCAGGCTCGACGGTTTGCTGATCACGCAATTACCGGCCCGCAATGCCGGCATGATGTGCCACACGGCGATCATGAACGGCCAGTTCCACGGCGTGATCGAGGCCACTACGCCCAAGGGTTTGCGGTGCAACTCGATGCGTTGGGTGGGGGTGTCTTCCACCAGCTCCACGGCAATGTCTTGCCCCGCCGCGTAGCGGGTCCAGGCGGCCGCGCCCATGACTTCGGAAAACGCCAGTTCCAGCGGTTTGCCTTGTTCCTGCACGATCAGCCGGGCCAGTGCATCGGCCTCCCGTTCGATATCCGCCGCAATCGCCAGCAGGCGTGCGCTGCGGTCGGCGTGGCTGCTGTGGCGCCAGCTTTTGAACGCCGCCTGCGCGGCCTCCACCGCCTGGTCGAGTTGCCCCAAAGAACCTGCCGGGCAGTGGGCGAACACCGCCCCGGTGGCCGGGTTGACCACTTCGAACCGCCCCTGCTCACCGGCCACCAGGGCCCCGTTGATAAGCATCTTGTAGTTGTGCATTTGCAACCTTCCTTTCACACGCTGGCGGGCCTGGCCGAAGGACGGCAGGCCGGTTTTATCTGGATGATCGGGTGTGGCTCAGAGCTTGTGGCTGCCCAACGCGTGGAAGCGCTGCGGCGAGAGTTTGCGCAAGCGTGCGGCGAGGTAAACCCCGATGATCAGGGCCACGGGGATGATCGCGCACAGGCCATAGGACAGGAGCTTGCTGGCCCCGGTCAGCACGTCGAAGTGCACCACCGCCAGCACCAGCACCGACACCAGGGCCAGGCTGGAGAAAACGGGGAGGATACGCCCACGCCAGAGCCCGACGTTCAGTTCGGGATGACGCTGGAAGTACACGCACACCGCCACCGACGTCAGCGCCATCAGCAGGATGACGCACAGCGTCGCCAGGTTGGACAGCCAGGCGAACAGTTGCAGGATCGGATCGGCATCCATGGCGGCAAAAATCAGCACCACCACTGCTGCGATCAGACTCTGCAAGGCCGAGCCCATGTGCGGGCTCTGGTGCACGCGATGGGTGGTGCCCAGCAGGCTGTGCAGCAACCCATCGCGGCCAATCGCATAGAAGTAACGCGCGGCGGCGTTGTGGAACGCCAGCAGCCCGGCATAGATACTCACCATGAACAGCACGCGGATGACCTGGGTCAGCTGCGGGCCGACAAAATGGTCGGACATGCCGTAGATAAAGGTCGTCGGATCCTGCAAGGACTGCAACAGCGGCACGATCTTGTCCGCGCCGACGCCCACCACCATCGACCATACCGACAACGCGTAGAACCCGCCGATCAGCAGCACCGAACAGTAGGTGGCAATCGGAATGGTGCGTTGCGGGTTCTTCGCCTCTTCGCCGTAGATGGTCGTGGCCTCGAAGCCGATGAACGCCGCGAAGCAGAACAGCAGGCCAATGGACGGCGTGCCGCTGAATACGTGATGGCTGCTGAACGACGCCAGGTTGACGCCACTGTCACCGCCTGACCTGAGGATCGCGAAATCCAGGATCAGGATCGCCAGGTACTCGGCAATCACCACCACCGACAACACCCGCGCCGACAGGTCGATCTTGCGATAGCCCAGTATCGCCACGCTGGCCATCGCCAGCAGCGAGTACGCCCACCACGGCAACTCCAGGCCGAACACACTGGCCATGGTGCCGCTGACCACCCCGCCGAACATGCCATACAAGCCGACCTGCAGGATGTTGTAGGCAAACATCGCCAGCACCCCCGCCGCCCCACCGGCCAAGCCACCCAGGCCACGGGAGGTAAAGGCATAAAAGCCGCCTGCATTGGTCAGGTGCTTGGACATGGTGGTGTAACCCACCGAGAACGCCAGCAGCACCAGCAGGGCCAGGATCAGCAATGCCGGGGTACCGGCGCCGTTGCCGAGCATGATGCCAATCGGGAAGCCACCGGCGATCACGCTCAACGGGCTCGCCGCCGAGACCACAAAGAAAATGATGAAGCCCACGCCCAGGGCGCCACGCTTGAGCTCCGTGGAGGGGGTGACCGGGAGAGATACACTCATGTTGTTGACCTTATTGTATGAGGCAGTCGCTGTTGGATCGGCGCAGTCAACCGCTCACCGTCACCGAGTCGCTTATCGTTGTTGTTGCACGCTGGAATCGATCCTATGCCTGCCAACGAACGTCGCGGTAGCCCAAATCGGTCACGCACGTCCTCACCTTGCGCAAGCAGCGAAGGTGCTCTCAGGTCGTTCAAAATCGGTGAAGGTTCAGCCGCGCGCAAAACCGCTGATGGCGGCGCGGGCCGTCTGGGACGGCAGCTCGGCGAACAGTTCCTGGTACTCCGCGGCAAAATGGCTCAGGTGGTAAAAACCCCACTGGGCAGCGGCATCGCCGATGGAGAGGTCGCAGGCACGGGTCGACATCAAGGCCCGGCGCACGCCGTTGAGCCGCACCGAGCGCAGGTAGTTCAGCGGCGTGGTCTCGGCCACCGCACGGAAGCTGTTCTGCACGGTGCGCCGACTCACCTGGAGCCGCTGGCACAACTCGATCACGCTGGGCACGTTGATCATTTCCGTGGTGGTCAGGCGGTGGCATTTCTCGACAATGAAACTGCGCGTAGAGCTGGGGCTGCGCTGCTGCTTGTCACAGGCCGGGTCGGTCATCAGTTGCAGCAGCTCACCGAGCATCGCCTGTTCCAGCACCATCTCTCGCTCCCGATCGCGCGTGCTGTCGAGGTCATCGTCGGCCAGGGCCTGGGAGAACAACGCGAGCAATCGGCGGCGAGCCTGGGCGAAACGCTGGGGCGACACCTTGATCACCGGCTGGCGCAGCAGCAGGTTGAGTTCCTTCGCCGACGCGGTCTGCTCCAGCGCCTGCTCGAACAGCTCACGCTCGAAGGTGATGGACAGCAGCTCCATGCCCATCGGCATGTGGAACATGAACTCCTCGCCACCGTGCAGGAAGAACAGGCTGCTGTCGTCCACGTCGCGCCCCTGCATGCGGATCGAACCGGGCACGTTGATCGGCACCGCGAAGCACATCTTGCCCCGAGGGGCCACGCCGTTCTGCACCACACGCTGGTTGATCTGTTCGAGGAACAAGTGGCAGCCGGCGGTCGTCAGCTGCATCAGTGTGCTTTCGGCGGAGCCGGCGGTCAGCTGGCTGTAGTCCTGGCTCCACTGCTGGACGGTGGCTGCATGCACATGGATATCGCGAAAATGGCTGATCGTCTGATTTTTCATGGAGTCGCAAGCCTCTGCCAGAAATTCTTGTTTTTTGATCGCCGCTGCGCTCGATAGTCGCACATAGCACACGTCCTGCAAATCGTTTATGGGATAGCCGGCGGGCTGGAGCAGGCACGTGTATAGGTGCCGATTCGGGATACCGGTCTGGAACGCGCACCGGAGATGATCGGCACACGTAAATCGACCTGTCAGAGAGACCGTCATGAGTGAAGCCACACTAGAATCCCTGCACTTCGCGGATGCCCCGCGCATCCTCTCCAGCGCCCTGCCCGGCCCCAAGGCCAGCGAAGCCCTGGCGTTGTCGGCGCGCACCGAGTCGATGGCCCGTGGCGGCGGGCGCATGCCGGTGGCCATGGACCGTGCGTTCGGCGCAACCTTCAAGGACCCGGACGGCAATACCTACATTGACCTGTCCGCCGGTGTCGGCGTCAGCAGCGTGGGCCGTTGCCACCCCAAAGTGGTGCAGGCCATCCGCGAACAGTCCGAAGTACTGATGCATGCCCTGGAAATCAACAGCACCCGGCGCACCGAGCTGGCCGCCAAGATGTCCGAGATCGCGCCGGACGGCTTGCGTGGTGACTGCATCACCTTTTTCACCCAAAGCGGCAGCGATGCACTGGAAGCCGCGATCAAGTTCGCCAAGCGCATCACCGGGCGGCACCAGATCATTGCTTTCCACGGCGGCTACCACGGCGTGTGGAACGCGTCGGGCGCGCTGACCACCGGCACTGCCTACCGCAAAGGCTACGGCGCGCAGATGGGCGGTGTGATTCACGCGCCCTACCCGTATGCCTACCGCTTCCCGTTCGACACCACCCACAAGAGCGCCGAGCAGATCGCCGGCGACTACGTGGACTACCTGCTGAACACGCCCTACACCGCCGCCGATGATGTGGCCGCAGTGATCGTGGAACCGGTACAGGGCGAAGGCGGCTACGTGCCGCCTTCGCCGGAGTTCCTGCAACTGCTGCGCAAGGCCTGCGACCGCAGCGGCACCCTGCTGATCGTCGATGAAGTGCAATCCGGCGCCGGGCGCACCGGCAAGATGTGGGCGGTGGAACACTCGGGCGTGAAACCGGACATGCTCACCTTCGGCAAAGGCATCGGCAGCGATCTGCCGATGGCCGGCCTGATCATGCGCTCGGACCTGGCGGCAAAGATTCCCGATGGCTCGATGCCCAACACGTTCGCCGCCAACTCGCTGTCGGCGGCCGTGGCGCTGACCAACATCAGCATCCTGCAGGACCCGGAACTGGACCTGCTCAACCGTGCCCACGCGCTGGGCCTGGAAGCCCAGGCCTATATTCGCGGCTTCAACAACCCACTGGTCGGCGAAGTGCGCGGGCGCGGCCTGATGATCGGTATCGAATTGGTCGAAGACCCAGTCACCAAGGCGCCCCTGGCGGGTGAAAAGATCGGCCAGCTCATGGGCTACCTGCTCAACCACGGCGTGCTGATGATTCCCTGCGGTCGCTACAGCAACGTGATGCGCGTGATGCCGTCGCTGACCATCTCCCGTTCGCTGTTCTTCAAGGCACTGGACATCTTCGGCGACGCCCTGGCCGCCCTCAAGGCATGACTCATGGAGCGCAACATGACTGAACACTTGAATCACTTCATCGCCGGCGCGTCGCTTGAAGCCTCCGATGGACGCCGCATCGACCTTATCGATCCGGTCACGGAACAGGTCTACGCCCGTTCGGCACGCGGCACGGCCGACGACGTCAACCGCGCCGTGGGTGCTGCGCTCGAGCAACTCGAACGGGGCGCCTGGAGCCAACTCGACGGCGCCCAGCGTGGCCGGCTGCTGTCGAAACTGGCGGATCTGGTAGAGCGCGACAGCGAACGGCTCGCCGACCTTGACGCCAACGCCATCGGCCGCTCCCCCATCGAGCCGCGCCGCATGGACCTGCCCAATGCGATCGCCCACCTGCGCGCCGCTGCCGGCTGGGCCAACCAGCTCGAAGGACGCACCATCCCCACCGGCGGCTACTTCGGCACCCGCACCCTCTCGTACACCGTACGCGAGCCGGTGGGGGTGGTCGGCGCTATCGTGCCGTGGAACTCGCCATTGATGATCACGGTCTGGAAGCTCGCCGCGTTGCTGGCGGCAGGCTGCACCGTGGTGGTCAAGCCATCGGAAGAGACCCCGCAGTCGGCCCTGCACCTGGCGGCGCTGGCGCAGGAAGCGGGTTTCCCGGACGGTGTGATCAACGTGGTCACAGGCTACGGCGCCGAAGTGGGCCGCGCCCTGTGCGAACACCCACACGTCGCCAAGATCAGCTTCACCGGCAGCCCCGAGGCCGGCCGCGAGATCCAGCGCACTGCCGGCGTGCTGTTCAAGCGCGTGGCCCTGGAACTGGGCGGCAAGAGCCCGCAGATTGTCTTCGACGACGCCTCCTTCGATGACGCCTTGCGCGGTTGTGCCCTTGGCCTGTTCGCCAACCAGGGCCAGGTGTGTGCGGCCGGTTCGCGCATCCTCGTCCAGCGCAGCCTCGCCGAGCGCTTCGGCGCGGCGCTGGCCGAAGCGGCCCAGGCGGTCAACGTGGGCGACCCGCGCCAGCCCGGCGTACAGATGGGGCCGGTGGCCAAGAAAGCGCAGTTCGATCGCGTCAACCGCTACATCCAGCTGGGCATCGACCAGGGTGCTACGCTGCTGGCCGGCGGCGTGTCCACCCCTGCACGCGGCTGGTTCGTGCGCCCGACGATCTTCGCCAACGCCCGCAACGACATGGCGATTGCCCAGGACGAGATATTCGGCCCGGTGGGCACGCTGATCCCCTTCGACACGGAAGACGAGGCCATCGCGCTGGCCAACGACTCCACCTATGGCCTCGCCGCCACGGTGTGGACCACCGACCTGGTGCGTGCGCACCGTGTCGCCGCAGCGGTGAAAGCCGGCGCGGTGGGCATCAACTGCTGGAGCCCGCTGGACGCCAACCTGCCCTGGGGCGGCGTCAAGACCAGCGGGATCGGACGTGAAGGCGGCTTCAGTGGCGCGCTGGCCTACACCGAAGAGAAGGTGATCACCGTACTGATGCCCGGCTGAGCCAGCGCACTGAGCGAGCCACCCTCGATATCGCCAGGGTGGCTCACTCAAAGGTGCATTTTGATGATCGTTGGAGAGACCGTGATGAACCCAGAAAACCCGACCATAATCGATCGTTATCCAACATCCCTGCGCCTGCTGCACTGGGTGCGCGCTGTGCTCGTCGTCGGCCTGCTGTGGGCCGGCTGGCACATGACCGGTATGAATGATGAAGTGGCGAGCAAATTCGAGCTCTATTACCCCTGGCACAAATCCTTTGGGGTGCTGGCGTTCCTGCTGGTGTTGACCAAGATCGCCGTGCGCTTGCGCACTCCGAATATTCCGCAACCGCTGCAAACCCTGGAACGCTACGAACAGGTGTTATCCCGGCTGACCCAACGTGCGATGTATGCGCTGCTGGTGATCGTGCCGCTGATGGGCTACTCCATGTCGAGCACCTTCACCATGAGCGACGGTGTGTTCTTTTTCGGGGTCAACCTGCCCGAGTTGTTGCCGAAGAATGACGACTGGTTCGTGGTGTTCCAATGGCTGCACAAAACACTCGCCTATACCCTGCTGGTGCTGATCGTGTTGCACATCGCAGGGGCGCTCAAGCACCGCTTCTACGACAAAGACCCGCGCAACGACGTGCTGCGCCGCATGCTCTGAAACAACCAGGCGTCGGCGCCAGGCGCCGACGCCCTTCCCTTCTAGAACGTCACCCAGACAATGAACTGCATGTAGGTGTTGGTCGACGCACTGCCACTTTGCAGACCGCCATTGCCCAACCACTTCTCGGGTTTGTAGAAGCCGATCAGCGGTGACAGCGTGATGTTATCCGTCACCATCCAGTCCAGGAACAGGTCGACCTCGCGGGCGCTGAAATCCCGGTCCTGCTTGCGGGAAAGCTGGTGGTAATCGAAGGCCATCGCATTGAGGGTCAATTTATCGGTGGGCCGGACGGAGAGCAGCACATCGTTGATCCGCATGTTCGAGGTCACGGAACCGGCGTAATTCGTCGCTATCTCACCTTGGTAGCGTTTGCGGTAGCCACCCTGGAACAGGAAATCCCAGCCTTCGGAATAACGCGAATAGCGATAACTCACGGTCGGCTGCCATTTGACGTCGGCGAAGGTATAGCCCGCGTCGAAGAACATCGCCCGCTGCGAGCCGGAACGTTTTTCCTGGCGCGCCACTTCGAAGGCGAAGTCGGCATTCTCGATCCCGGCATTACCCTGCCCGCGCAGGCTGTAGATGTTCATGCCCTTGCGCTCGAGCCGATCACCGAAGGCGTAGCGCTCCTCCACATCCAGACCGCGAACGTAGGTAGAGCCGATGGAGCCGAGGGGTGTGGTGTAGTCAACCGTGGCGGCCGCCACTTCGGTCTTGGACTGTCCGGGGTTATCCGATTTCAGCCAGATCAGGCTGCCGTGAAGGCCATCCTTGCCACCCAACTTGAGCACCGCCGTGTTGCCGAACGCCAGGCGCTGGCCCAGGTAGAACGCGCCGCCACGGTTGAAGCGCCCGTCACGCACCCCCTCGATGGGACTGAAGGCATTGCCGGGGTTGAAGCCATCGTCGGTGATCAGGAAACCGTCCACCGTCACCAGCTGGCGGCCGAAGGAAAAGTCGACGCCGTCCTGGCCCAGGGCGGGCACCAGGTCACCTGAGCGCCAGCCCAGGAAGGCATCTTCCACCGCGGTGCGGCGCTCGTTGCCGGCAGTGATCGCACCGGTGTCGCCATCGCCCCAGGTGCCGGAGCTGAGCAGGCTGAACCCGCCGTAGACCGACCCGGCGATGAGCTTGTCCGTCGAGCCGTTGAGGCCATATTTGGCATAGCCTTCCTGCCAACGCATGCTGCCGGGCGCCTTCTGCGGGTCGCCGAGGTAGTTGCGGGTGCTGCCGAACCAGCCAAAGCCGGCGCCCAGTTCCGCGTTCAACAGCGTGCCGCCGTCGTCTTCGTTATAGAGCGTGTAGGCGTGGGCCTGCGGCTCGAAGGCACAGAGTGCAACCAGCGAAAGCAGGGGGGCATAGGGGGGTGTGCGCATGACGTCTCTCCTGTTTTTATATTTATGAGGCGAGACACGAGTGTTCCGATTGCGGCGTGCAGGCGGTAACCCAAATCAGCATGTGCGGGGCTGCTCAAAACATTCCCCCCTCCTCCCTCATTGGTTGCCGTTTTGGGCTACGGCCCGAGAACGCCATCCCCCTATGCTGGGCCCATAAGAACCATAAAAAAAACGAGGCACCCGTCATGAGCGTTTCATCCCCCTCCCCGCTGTTCCGTCAGGCGCTGTGTCTGCTGACTCTCACTGCCTGCAGCGTGCTGTCGTCGGTCGCCACCGCCCACCATTCGTTCGCCTTGTTCGACCAGACCCGCACGGTCACGGTCAAGGGCGTGGTGGAGCGCTTCGCCTGGACCAACCCCCACATCACCCTTTACCTCGATGCCGACGGACCACCGCCCCAGCGCTACAAGATCGAGACCGGCAGCGTCAACGCCTTGCAACGCACCGGCTGGAGCGCGGACTCGATCAAGGCCGGCGACATTGCCGAGGTGTCCTTCAAGCCCCTGAAAAACGGTGAACCCGGCGGGCTCCTTGTCGAGATCAAGATCGGCGACGTGGTGCTCTCGGGCGGCGGATAGATCGCCCCTGCCCTGTGCCACGACATCCGAACTGCATCGATCCGCCGCGTGGAGACACCCCATGAAACCGACACGAACCTTGCTCGCCCTGGCCGTGGTCCTTGTGACCTGCGCCGGCATCGGCAACGCCGCGACAACACCGAATAAACACCGCCCCGACATCAGCGGCACCTGGGAAAGAACCCCGGACGACTGGTTCGGCGAGAACCCGGACGACCCTGTGCACCCGGGCGGGCCGATGGACCTCAAGGCGCCCTACGCCGCCGAATACGCCGCACTCAAGAAGAAACAGGCGGCGGCCAACGAAGCCGGGACGCCGCTGGCCACCACCAGCTCGCGGTGCCTGCCCGAGGGCATGCCGACACTGATGGCGGCGCTGTTCCCGATCCAGATCATCCACGACGACCAGGACGTGATCGTGCTCGGCGAGTACCTGCAACAGGTCCGCCGCATCCGCTTGAACCAGGCCATGCCGCCCAAGGAAAAGCTCGACCCGCTCTACCAGGGCCATTCCCGTGGGCACTGGGAAGGCGACACCCTGGTGGTGGAGACCCAGCGGGTGCGTACGGATGTGCGGTTCTATGACGTGCCCCACGGCCCGGACATGAAGATCACCGAACGCATCCGCCTGCGCGGGCCGGACCGCCTGGAAGACCAGGTGCTGATCGAAGACCCGCAGGTGCTTGCCACGCCCTATCGCTTCACCTTCGAGTACAAACGCTCCAGCTACGCCATCCAGGAGTACGTCTGCGAAAACAACCAGATCGTGATCGACAGCGAGGGCAAGGCGTCCCTCAGCCTTGAGTGAGGTTGACCGCATGGAACGCTCGATAATCCTCGGCGGCATGCTGCTATCGCTGGCCCTCACGGCAAACGCGTGGGCAGAAGTGCCACGCATGCCCACGGCGATTGCCATCCCGCCGTCGGGCCAGTTGCCGCTGTCGTCGGCCAGGCGTCCCGGCACCGAATACAGCGACCTCGACAGGTACGGCTACACCGAGGAAGAGTTTTACCTGCAAGGCGTCGCCCCGGCCATTACCGCCGCGGGTCAAACCCTGCTGGAGGCGCCTTACACCACGCGCATCCTGGTGCGTAAGCCAACGGACCCGGCGCGGTTCAACGGCACCGTGGTGATCGAGCCGTTCAGTTGGTTCGGCGAGCGCGGTGCCGGCTGGATCCTGACCCGTGACTACCTGCTGCGGCGCGGCTATGCGTTTGTCGGGTACACCCTGAACCTCAACCAGCCGGCCGTTGATCCGAAGTTCATCGCGGACACCCCGGCGGCCGAGGCCGATGGGATTACCCAGTACGGGCGGATCGTGAACTTCGAGTTCATGCGCCGCTTCGACTTCGCACGGTACGCACCGCTGGGTACCTATTACGACCCGCAACGTTTCACCCGGGGCAACGCGCCCGACCCGTTCGTGCCGCAATCCCAGGGCATCGGCGCGCAACTCGCGTTGCTGCTCAAGACCCCGGCGACACAAGGTCCACTGGCCGGCTTCGCCGTACAGCGCGTGTATGTGAACAGCTGGGCGGTGACCGCCCAGGTCTGGATGGACTACCTCGACCAGGGCCGCCACCAGCAATGGCGCATGCCCGACGACACACCACTGATCGATGCCTACATGACCGGCCGCATGGCCTATGGCGAAGTCGGTGGCGACGTGATCCGGCTGCCACGCCGGATGCCCGAGGGCGTGCCGTTCGTGACCGTCTACAGCCAGTCCGAACTGATGCATGACGTGCTCGAAGGCATCCCCCTGCCGCCGGACACCGACAGCCCGCAGGTGCGCTACTACGAAGTCACCGGCATGCCCCACCTGCGCCTGGCCGACCTCGGCACGCAGCATACCGAACGGTTCGCCGCGGATGTCGGCAAGGGCGACGACCCACGTTGCCAGACGCTGTACGACGAACCGGTGGAACTGGTGGTGTCGGCGCTGCTCGAGCGCATGGATCAATGGGTACGCGAGGGCACCCCCATGCCCCGTGCGTCCCGGGTGGTGCGTGACGGCAAAGCCGCTGCGCGCGCGCCCTCCACCGGCAACCTGCTGGGCGGCGTGCGCCCACCGTGGGTGCAGGTGCCCAGCGCGACTTACCTCACCGACCAGGAGACCGGCTGCGGGCTGATCTACGACACCAAGGTGCCTTATGCGAAGGACGTGCTTGGCCGGCGCTATGGAACCTTCAACCGCTACGCCCAGAAATTCGAAGAGGCCAAGGCCCAGTCGGTCAAGGAAGGCTACCTGCTTCCAGACGATGCGGCGGGCCTGCGCCCGATCGCCACGCCCCAAGACTTCTAACCCCACGAGGAAGCTACGCCGATGTCATCGTCACTCATCATTGCCTGGCTCTATGCGACGCCCTTGAGCACCGCCATCCGTGACGTCCTCTGGGTCATCCCCACGGTCCAGAGCATTCATATCATCGCCATCACCGTGCTGTTCGGCTCGGCGCTGGTCAGCGACCTGCGCCTGGCCGGGGTGCTCGCCACGGACGAGCCCTTGCGGGGTGTGGTGCGCCGCTACTACCCGTGGATGCGCAACGCCCTCATGGTCCTGCTCTTCACCGGGCTGATCATGATCATCGCCGAGCCCGACCGGGTACTCGTCAACACCACGTTCTGGCTGAAGATGGTCCTGGTGGTGACGGCGTTCACCCTGACGTTACTCCTGCGGCGCCCACTGCTGCGAGCCCCCGATGAACGCGAAACGCGCCCCATCAAGGCGCTGGCCTGGCTGTCGATCGGCCTGTGGTGCGCGGTGATCATTTGCGGTCGCTGGATCGCCTACACGATCTAAGCGTTTTCAACCCAAGCCTTGAGGTACTCGCCATGGACATCCAACCGCTGCTGCAAACCCTCCAGGACACTCCCGTCGCCGCGTTCATCCGTGAGTCGGGCTCGGTCTTCCCATTGCTTGAATCGGTGCATGTGATCGGCATCGCCATCGTCTACGGCACCATCGCCGTGGTGGACCTGCGCCTGCTGGGCGTGGCCTCCCATCGGCGCAGTGCGCTGAAGCTGATCCAGGATCTGCTGCCCTACACCTGGGTCGCGTTCGTGGTGTGCGTGATGACCGGCCTGCTGATGTTCTGCGCCAATGGCACGACCTATGTGCAGAACACTGCGTTCCTGTGGAAGATGGGCCTGCTGGTGCTGGCCGGGCTGAACATGGGGGCGTTCCACCTGGGCGCCTTTCGCCGCATCGGCGAATGGGACACCACGCTACCGCCGCCCAGCCAGGCACGCGTGGCGGGTTTCAGTTCACTGGCGCTGTGGGCAGGGGTGATTTTCCTCGGTCGCTGGATTGCGTTTCTCTGATGGCCAGCCTGAGCGATGCAATCACGGTGGTGCGCCCGCGCTCCGGGCGCTGGGAGTCGCTGGCGCTGCTGCTGGCGACCCTGGCCGTGATCGCCGGCGTGGCCGGCTATGTGACCCTGCGCCCGCAGAAAGCCGGCCCGCCCATCCCCTTGAGCTGGCAGGTGCGCTCCTTCGACGGTCTGGGCGCAGTCGACCAGGCGATCCATAGCGCGCTGTTGCCGGCCGGCGAGGAAATCATCTGGTTCAACAACGACACGGGCGGCTGGATCACCTTGGAGCATGCGCAAAAGCTGCTGTTGCCGCCCTTCTACCGCGACGGTTTCTGGAAGACCCATGGCGAGGTGCAATGGCAGTTGATTTTGCCGGGTACCCACCAGGCCCACGGGCTTTCCGGCGACGCCCATGCACCGGCGGATCCGAGCGCCAACCAGGTGTCGCAAGCCACCCAGGGCCAGGGTGCCACGGTGTACTACGGCGTTGGCGGCCGCGCCACGGGCCAGAGCGCCTACCTGCTGGTCATCGGTCACGCCCACGCCGGTGTGATGTGGGCCAACCAAGCGACGATCTGGGTCCATCCCGACCCGAACGCGCCCTACCCTGGCATCGTCAAGCCCGAGTCGCTGGTCGGCGATGGCTGGCGCCAGGTCATTCCATACGACGGCGCCAGCGAAGTCGAACGTGTCAAAGGAACCCAGCCATGACTACCGCTACCCAACGCCCGTCACGGTGGCGCAGATGCCTTGCGCTGTTGATGCTGATGCCTGTGGTTGCACTCGCAGGCACCGCGACCGCCTCGGGCAAACCGCTCAGGATCGGCGTCACGCTCCACCCCTACTACAGTTTCGTGGCGAACATCGTCGGTGACCGGGCGCAGGTCATTGCGCTGATCCCGCCCGAGGCGAACCCGCACAACTACCAGCCGCAACCCGACGACATCACCCGGGCGATGAACCTGGATGTGCTGGTGGTCAACGGCATCGGCCACGATGAATGGGCTTTCCAGATCGTAAAGGCCGCCGGGCGCACGGCGACGTTGCCGATCATCCAGGCCAATGCATCGGTGGCCCTGATTCCCATCGCGGGCGATCAAAGCGGGGTCAAGGTGGTCAACCCACACACGTTCGTGTCCACCACCGCGGCGATCCAGCAGGTGTTCGAGATCGCCCGCCGGCTGGGCGAACTGGACCCGGACAACGCAGCGACGTACCGCCACAATGCCCTGGCGTATGCCGCGCGGATCCGCGAGTTGCGCGCGCGCTTCATGACCCGCTTCGCCGCGCTGGACCTCTCGGCGTTCCGTTGCGCGACCACCCATGCCGGCTACGACTACCTGATGCAGGAGTTCGGCCTGTTCGTCAGCGCGGTGATTGAACCACGCCATGGCGTGGCCCCGACGGCACGCCAGTTGGCCAACACCATCGAGGCCATCAAGCGCGCCAACGTGCGCGTACTGTTTGCCGAGAAGAACTTCTCCCTCGACCTGGCCAAGCCGATCGAAGCCGCCACCGGCGTGAAGGTCTTCGCGCTGTCGCACATCACCGGCAACGCCTATAGCGCGGACGAGTTCGAGGTGGCCATGGCCGAGAACCTGGAAACCCTGGCCCAGGCCATTGAGTTCACCCAGCCAGCCAGGAGCACCCCGTGATGTGTGGACCTGCCATCGTGTTTGACAACGTGTCCCTGCAACTGGGCGGCACCCGGGTGCTCGATGCCGTGAGTTTCCGGGTCGAGGCCGGCGCCCTGCATTGCCTGGTCGGCCCCAACGGCGGCGGCAAGACTTCACTGGTGCGCACACTGCTGGGCCAGATGCCGCATTCGGGGTCGGTACGGCTGGAGGGCGAGATCACCACGCCACTGGGCTATGTCCCGCAGCTGCTGGACTTCGACCGCAATGTGCCGATGACCGTCAACGACGTGATGGCCTTGCTCGGCCAACGCCGACCGGCCTTCCTGGGTTCCAGCCGCGCAGCCAAGGCACTCAGGGCTGCGGCCCTCGCGCGTACCGGCGTGGCGGCGATGGGCGCGAAACCCTTCGGCAGTCTGTCCGGAGGCCAGCGCCAGCGTGTGTTGCTGGCCCAGGCGATCAGCCCGGTGCCTTGGCTGTTGATCCTCGACGAGCCGACCGCCGGTATCGATGAACCCGGCGTGCGCCTGGTGGAGGCGTTGGTCGCCGAACTGCACGACCGAGGCGTCACCATCCTGTGGATCAACCACGACCTGGAACAAGTGAGGCGCATTGCGCAATCGGTCACGGTGATCAATCAACGGGTGTCGTTCCATGGCAGCCCCGCCCAATGGGAGAACGTGCGATGAACGCGCTGTACGACTTCATTCGCGAGCACCTCCAGGCGCTCGCTGCGACGGGCGTGCTGCCGCAACCCTTCGAGTACGAGTTCGTGATCAACGCATTGCTCTGCGCGGTGCTGATCGGGCCGCTGCTGGGCGTGCTCGGCTCGATGGTAATGATCAAGCGCATGGCGTTCTTCAGCCAATCGGTGGGCAACGCAGCGATGACCGGCGTGGCCATTGGCGTGCTGATCGGCGAGTCCTACACCTCGCCTTACTTTTCGATGTTCGGCTTCTGCCTGCTGTTCGCCCTGACGCTCAAGTACACCCAGCATCGCACCACGCTGGCCAATGACACGCTGATCGGCGTGTTCCTGTCGATCTCGCTGGCAATGGGCGCCTCGCTGCTGCTGTTCGTGTCGGCGAAGATCAACACCCATGTGATGGAGAGCGTGCTGTTCGGCTCCATCCTGGCGGTGGACCACACCGACATGAACGTGTTGCTGGTAGTCACCGCGATCTGCGCGCTGATCGGGCTGCCGCTGTACAACGGCATGCTGCTGGCCAGCCTCAACCCAAGCCTGGCCCATGCGCGCGGCGTGCGGGTGCGCAGTGTCGACTACCTGTTCGTGGTGCTGGTCACCCTGGTCACAGTGGCCGGCCTGAAAATCATCGGCGCCGTGCTCGTCGAAGCGCTGTTGCTGATACCGGCAGCGGCGGCCCGCAACATCAGCCATTCACTGCCGGCACTGGTAACCCGCGCCGTGTTGATCGCGACGTTTTCCTGCGTGGTCGGCATCCTGGCGCCGATGCAGTTCCACATTCCCGTGCCCACGGGCGGCGCCATCGTGATCGTTGCGGCACTGGTGTTCGTCGTCACCACCGTCATTCGGGCGACCACGGCCCGGTTCAGAGGGGCCAGCGTATGAAATGGCTGAATGCTATGTGCCGCCCAAGACTGGCGCTGTTGGCGGTACTGCTGGGCGGCCCGTTGCTGGCCCAGGCGGACCAGGTGCTGGTGGCGTTGCCGGCGCTGTATGCACTCACCTCGGCACTCGGCGACGGCACTCGCCTTGAGGTGGTGCGTGTGCCGCCCGATGCGGCGGTGTCCCTGCAAAGCCAGGCCAATGCGCTGTCACGCCTGGACGCCAGTGTGTTCGAGCAGGCGACGGCGGTGGTCACCTTGAGCAGCCTGTGGCGCGCCGATCCTTTGTATGCCGCAGCCCGTCGCCACAACCTGCGGATCGTCGAGATCGACGCGTCACATTCCTGGGACGCCATCAAGCCCGGCGTAGCCGTGGCCCGCGTGCCGCCAAACGACGTGCCCTGGGCGGGCGCGCAAGTGGCCGACGACGGCCTGTCACCCTATGCCTGGCTCGGCCCCGTCAACGCCATGCGCATGTCGGCGCTGATCGCGGCCGACCTGGAACGCTTGTCTCCCGTCGACGCGCCACGCATAGAGCGCAACCTCACCGCACTCGACAGCCGCTTGCGCCGACTGAAGGCCGACTACGGCGCCCGGCTGCTGGCGGTGCCGGACCTGCGCGTGCTGTCGTTGGCCGACGAATTCATCTACCTGTTCGGCGAGTTCGGCATTTATGTCGACGGCTGGTTCGTACGGCAGGACATCGATTGGAGCGACGCTGACTGTGCTGCGCTGACCCGCTACCTGCGCGAGCGTGACATTCGCGTCGTCGTGCACAAGTGGGCGCCGGACGCCAGGATCGCCAAGGCCATCGAAGACGGTGGCGCACGCCTGGTGCTCCTGGACACCGGCGCCGATGCAAGCAACGGCTACGAGGCCCTGCTGAGTTCGAACCTGGACGCCCTGCTGGCGGCCTTCGCCCCCCTGCAACACCCTTGACTGTGGAGCGCTCATGAAACCCTTGGGTCCAACCCGTTTGATACTGATGACAGCAGCCCTGTCGTGCTGCCAGGCAGCCTTCGCCCATGGCCCGGTGTTCGACTGCTACCTCGAACACGATGACCAGGTGAAATGCGAGGCCGGCTACACCGACGGCAGCTCCGCCGTCGGGAGAAAAATCCGTGTCCAGGATGCCCGCAACAAGCTGCTGCTCGAAGGCAGCATCGGCGCGGACAACACCTATACGTTCCAGGCCCCCGCAGGCGACTACACCGTATTGTTCCTGGGTGGCGACAACCATGACGCGACGATCCAGTCCGCCGACATTTCCAGGTGAAACAGACCATGACCTTCACACGACGACTGTTCCAAACCCTCGCCGGCGCCACTTTCGGCTGCGTGGCCTGTGCCGCCCAGGCCCACTTCCAGATGCTCTACGTCGAAGACACGGCGCCACAGCGCGGGGATAAGCTGGAGTTTGCGCTGGTGTTCACCCACCCCTTTTCCGGCGGCCCCACCCTGGTGATGGACAAGCCCCGGGCGTTCAGCCAGGTGAACGCCCACGGCAGCAAGACCATCGACCTGCGCCAATACCTGCGGCCGGTGCAGTGGCAGAGCCGCGACAACCAGGCGACGGCCTATCGTGCTTCAATCCCGCGGGAGTTGATGCGCTCGCTGGGCGACCATATTTTCGTCCTCGAACCCGAACCTTACCTGGAAGCCGAGGAAGGCCTGTACATCCAACAGTTCACCAAGCTGATCGTCAACGTCGGCGGCGTCCCCGGCGACTGGGCCGAGCCGCAGGGCTTGCCGGTGGAGATCCAGCCGCTGAGCAAACCCTACGCAAACTGGACGGGTGGCGTGTTCCGCGCCGTGGTACTGGCCGATGGCAAACCGGTGCCATTCGCCGAAGTCGAAATCGAATACCTCAACCATGCCGTCGATATCGAGCAGAACAGCTTCGGCCAGGCAGCCTACGTCACCGCGCCGCAAGCTTCATTCAACGCTCAGAGCACCTACGCGGACGCCCAGGGCATCGTGACCCTGGGCCTGCCCCGCGCCGGTTGGTGGGGCATTGCCGCGCTCGACATCGGCGCGACCAAGACCCACAAGGGCAAGCCGCTGTCGCAGGATGCGGTGTTGTGGGTGCAGGCCAGGGACATGGTGCCCGGCAAGGACTCAGGTATCGCTCATTGAGCTATTGGCTCGCGACTGAACGCCTCGACTTCGCGAATCAAGCCCTGTGCCGCCATCATCACCAGGTCTCGCCCTTTCTCCGGCGAGGCCTGCGCCGGGTCCGAGCCCATGCGCCCATCGACGTGGCGGGCGCGGAAATCGAAGGCCTCGCGGATCGGCCCCCACGGCGCGATCCGGGGTGAGTAGTCGGCGGTTTTGATCGAGTCCGGGTAGGCCCATTGGGTCACGGCGATTTCGGACGGCGTGGCATGGATGCCGTGGCCGGTGGGGAACTGCGCCTTGGCCAGTTCGCCCACGCCTTCCAGGTCCCACCAGTTGCATAACTTCAGGGCGAACCCCGCCGGGCGACGGGCAAAGCTGGCTTCGGCATACAGCTCGGAAAACGCCGCTTCAATGGACGCGACGTTGCCGCCATGGCCATTGAGAAACAGGATCTTTTCAAAGCCATGGGCCGCCAGCGAATGCACCCAATCGCTGATCGCGGCAATGAACGTCGAGGGCCGCAATGAGATCGTGCCGGGGAAGCCGATATGGTGCTGGGCCATGCCGATATTGAAGGTCGGCGCGATCAGGATATCGGCGCTTTTTTGCGCCTGGCACGCAATGATCTCGGGGCACATCCAGTCGGTGCCGAGCAGCCCGGTCGGCCCGTGCTGTTCGTTGGAGCCGATGGGGATGACGATGGTGCGGCTGCGCTCGAGAAAGTGGCCGATCTCGGCCCAGGTCGACAGGTATAGAAGCATCTTGGGTTCCTCAGGGTTTTCAATGATGGCGGGCCACTCGACCCGTGCTGTATTCGCCCGCCGAGCCGGTGCGCGTTCGCGGTTTGGTCGCGATGATCACGAACGCCGCGCACAGGAACACGCAGCCCACGGCTACGACCCCCGTGTTCAAGCTGCCGGTGGCGGTTTTGGCCCAGCCGATCATGGCCGGGCCCCAGAAACCACCGGACAGGCCGATGGTGTTGATCAAGGCAATGCCGCCTGCGGCCGCGTCGCCCTTGATGTGCTCGGAGGGCATCGCCCACAACACGGTGTAGGCCATGAACATCATGCTGATCGACAGGATCAGCATGGTCATAGACCCCACCAGGTGGCCGCCCGCCAGGGGATAGAGCATCAGCAGGAGCGCACCGGTGGCCGCCGGGACGGCGCAGTGCAGCCGGCGCTCGCCCAGGCGGTCCGAGCGGCGCCCGATCCAGTACATGCCCAGTGCCGCCCCGACATAGGGCATGGCGGCATACCAGCCCACTTGCTGGGTGTCTTGCAGGCCCAGGGTCTTGATGATCGCCGGCAGCCAGAAACTCATGGCGTAGATCGAGAAGATGATGCAGAAGTACGCCGAGGCCAGGACATACAGCTTAGGGTCGCGCAGTACCGCACGGAACGAATGGCTGCGGGCATTCACCGTGCCCAGTTCGGTTTCCAACAGCTGTTTTTCCGCCTCATTCAGCCAAGGCGCATCGGCGGGCCGGTCGGACAGCACGACGTACATGAGCACGCCGAGCAATACACAGGGCAAGCCTTCAATCAAAAACATCCATTGCCAGCCGGCCAGACCGCCGACACCGGCAAGCGTGGTGATGAGCCAGGCCGACAAGGGTCCGCCCAGAATGCCGCCCATGGGACCGGCGATAAACACAATGGCAATCGCCCGCGCCATGCGGTTCGGGCCGTACCAACGCGACAGGTAATAGATCATGCCGGGAGCGAACCCGGCTTCGAATACGCCGAGCAGAAAACGCATCGCATAGAACGTCGGCACGTCCCGTACAAACAACATGCACGCCGAGGTGATGCCCCACAGCACAAGGATCCTGCTAAAGGTTTTACGCGCACCGATGCGGGGCAGCATCAGGGTGCTGGGCAGTTCGAACAGCACGTAGCCGATAAAGAAAATCCCCGCGCCGGCGCCGTAGGCAGCATCGGACAAGCCCAGGTCACTTTGCATCTGCAGCTTGGCAAAGCCCACGTTGATGCGGTCCAGGTACGCAAAGACATAGCCGATGAACAACAGCGACAACAGCCGCCAGTTGAGCTTGTGGTAGAGGGCAGAAATGGCTGCACTTTCTGCCGGCGCCAGGGAGGTTGGCATACGAGTCTCCAGTTGTTTTTGTGGGTCTGCGTACTTGCCAATTCAGGGTGCGCCGGCCCACGATAAGCAGCAAGAGCAACTAAGTTCACTTAGCGTTGCTCTGCAGGCAACACAACTTCTGGAGCGGGTCATCCTTCATGCGTGAGATCAATCAACAACGTCTTCGCTACTTCCACGAAGTGCTGGTGCACGGTTCGATCAGGGGGGCGGCGGACAGCATCAACACCTCGCCCTCGGTGATCACCCGCCAGATCAAGCTGCTGGAAGAGGAATTGGGCGCCAAGCTGTTCGAGCGCCAGGCCCGTGGCGTTCAGCCCACCGAGGCGGCGGCGCATCTGCTGGAGTTCTGGCGCGGCTATCGCTCGCACCAGGAAAAACTCGAAGACCAGTTGCAAGCCATCAAGGGCCTGCAGCAAGGCCATGTGCGGGTGGTGATCAGCGAAGGCTATGTGGATGCGCTGGTCGACAACGTGCTCGCGCCTTTCAGCAAGCAATACCCCAGGCTTGAAGTCACCCTGGACATCCTGCCGGTGGACGATGTGCTCAACGAAGTCGCCGAAAACCGTGCGCATATCGGCCTGGCCTATAACCCGCCGCCCCATCCACACATCGACTACCGCGCCGCCTCGCTGCAGCCGGTGATGTTGCTGGTGCGTCCCGATCATCCGCTGGCAGTGCGCGGCACCTTGGCGACCGTGACGGAGGTGTTGGAATGCCCATTGGTGCTGACGCCGACCACATTTGGTATTGGCCATGCCATCACCCTGCTGGAATACGCCGAGAAGATCGAAGTACGCCCGACCCTGGTCAGCAACTCCCTGGCGGCACTCAAGCGCCTGGTTGCCACTGGCGGCTTTGCCTCGCTGGCCGGGGAGTTCGCGGCCTATCGAGAAATTGAAAACGGCGAGCTGGCGTCGGTGCTGATCGACCATCCGCTGTTGCTGGGGGTGGAGGCCAAGCTGTTGGTGAAGGCCTCAAGACCGCTGGCGGCGCCCGCTCAGGAATTGTTGACGTGGATGCTGGAGCGGTTGCCGATGTTTTGCATGCCCACTGTTCACCAGAACCAATAAGGCAGGAATTTAGGCGTCGGCTCATGGGCCAACTCCAGATGGTAAGTAACGCAATTGAAGAAAAACATATCCAGTATGAGAAAGGTGACAGCCCCGAAAGAAAAGATGACGAACTCACGATTGGGATGCCCGTGAAAACGTGATTCCAACCAGGGCCGCACGGCGACTAGCGTAATCAGACCCAGGCAGGCACCGAGGTAGTTGGGCTGCAGCGGGGTCACCGCATACAAGCTGTACCCATAGGCAAGTAACAGCATCACGAGGCCTATCAGCGGCAACTCCAGGCAGAACCCAAGCAGTTTTTTCCGGGTGTTTGCAAACATTTCACTGCGGTCCACGAAGACATAGGCCGCCAACAACGAAATAGCGGGCGTGATCGACAGTATGTAACGCGCCTTTTTCGAACTTGGAATCGTGAACAGCACAATGATCATAAGGAGCCAGCCGGTGAGGTACAGGAGCATGTTCGTGGCGGCATGAGGCGTACTGTCGAAAAAGTGTTTGCCCTTTCTGATGATCACACTCACTGCAATCAAGGCGGTGACACCGTAGGTCAGCAAGCCTGCCGAAAAGTAGAAGTAATAACGGGGCGCGTGATCACTGCCGAACCGCCCGAGTCCTTGCATGATCAAAACCTCTTGCAGAAAAGCATCGCCGCCCTGCACATAGGCCGCCCAGGTCAGCACCGCGATACCCGTGGCCAGGACCAGGCCCGCCAATAATGAGAACACCACCAGCATGCGCCACTGCCGGCTCAACAGGTAATAAGAGGCGACGACACTGGCAGGTCCGATCAGGCCGATCGGGCCACGAAACGCAAAGCCCAGTGCCAGGCCCGCGAGTACCAGCGGCAACCGATAACGCTGTTGGTGCACCTCGCCCGCGTAGGCCAGGTAAAAGCACACCACCGTAAAAAGTGCCGGGTACACATCCAGCGCCAGGGAGTTCACGCCGTCCAGGAATGACCAGGTGAACAGCGCAAACACCACCCCGTAGGCGCCCCACTTCTTCTCATGCAAAGCCCCCAATTTATAAATGAACACCAACATCAACGCGGCAGCGACGCAAAAAGGCACGCCCATCGACAGAATGGAGACACGGCCAAACGGTAAGGACACCAGATAAACCAGGAGTGTATTGATCACCGTGTAATCGGGGTAAGGCTGCAGATCTTCGGCGATTGGAAACAGCGTGACGCCGTGCGCAAGCATATATTGGGCAAAGTCGACAAAGCGCGTGGTGTAATTGAGCACGGCGGGCTTGTATTGCAGGACAGCCAATACAATAAACGCGACCACAAAAATAAATGAACAGGGCTTTTTTACAGCCACTTCCTTTAGCTTATTCATGCGACCTTGCCGTCCCTGAAAAAAGCGCAGACTAGCACTTTGCTTTTCAGGCGTTCCAGATTGGAAAAGTGAAGAGTTGTAAAGGCCGCACACTGTATTCATTCAACCCGGCAACTCGCCGTGGCATTCTGAACATTCGCTGAACATGCGTTAAAAAAATGCGAAGTCAGCCTAAGAAAAACTTCAACTGAATTTAATTTAGCGCCTTGTTGTGTGCGTCATGTGAAGAGGCACCAAGGAATAGTTTTATAAACAATCCGGTCACCTTGAAAAATAAGCAGTCCGTGCAAAAATTCGGAACAAGAGCAAAAAGCAAGGGTAGACACCCGGTGGTACATCAATCAGTTATCCGCACATCAACTCCCTGTTCTCCCCCTCAATCCCTCTTCATAAGATCGCGTGGCTTACAGCCTCCTGGCATCAGGCATTTCAAGGCCTGACAACAACTGATCGGTTGCGCAATCGAACTGTTCGATAAGGAAGTCCAGCAATACACGCACGCGGGAAACCCGGTAACGGTTGCCATGTAGCACCGCGTAGACGCCGGCCTCTGGGACACAAAAGTCAGGCAACAGGACGTTCAGTCGTCCAGCACAGATATCGGCTGCCGCATCCCAGATGGTCTTGCGTGCAATGCCATGCCCGGCCAACGCCCATGCGCGCGCGAGTGCGCCATCATTGGTTTCCCATGCCTGGCTCATAGGTACGGTGTAGTTCCATGCCTGACCGTCCACCACAAAGTGAAAGGTGTTCAAGGGCCCTGCGCCAGTCACCAGCACGATGAACTTGTGGTTCACCAGGTCAGCAGGGGTCTGCGGTTCGCCGTATCGCGCCAGATAGTCAGGCGAAGCGCACAGTACTCGCCAGTTGGGCGCCAACTGCCTGGCGATCATCGAGCTTTCATGTGGCTGCCCAAACCGGATTGCCAGATCAATATCGTCCTGCAGCAGATTCGACACCGAATCCGACAACGTCAGCGCAACGGACAGTTCCGGGTGCAACTTACTGAATGCCTCAAGCCAGTCATTCAAAAGATTGCGGCCAAAATCGGCAGACGCGGATATCCGTACCTTGCCACGCACCTCAGTTTGACTGGCTTGAAGCCCCGCTTCCGCCTCATCAATAGCCCGCAATGCGACCCAGCACTGCTGCAAGTAAAACCGACCTTCTTCCGTAAGGCGCAACTGACGCGTTGTGCGATCAAACAATTTGGTGCGCAGCGCCGCCTCAAGCTTGATAAGGCGCGCGCTGGCCGCGGCTGGCGACAGCGCCAGTTTGCGCCCTGCGGCAGACAGGCTGCCGAGTGCTGCCGCCTCGACAAACAAACGCATATCACCCAATCGGTCAGTGGCCATATTCAATTCAAATTTGATAGCTCATCAAATGTTAAGCCAATTATCAAATCGTAGGCAATTCATCACACTCATGCCTCCTCTCCCATTGAGCACAAGTCATGACCGGCAAATCACAGGTTGAAAATGGCTCTTTCACAACATCGAGCAATATCGAACACCTCACTACCGAGGGTCTCCCACTGACGGCCCTGTTGGCGCTGACATTGGGTAGCTTTATCGCCACCGCCAACGAAACGGTGCCGGCAGGACTTTTGCCGCAAATCGCCGAAGCATTTGGTGTGTCGCAAGCATGGGCCGGTCAGATGGTGACACTGTGTGCACTGGGCTCAGGGTTGGCGGCTATTCCTTTGACGCTCGCGTTGCAGGGTTGGCGTCGGCGCGGGGTGCTGTTACTGGCGGTCGGGGTGTTTTGCGCCTGCAATGCGGTGACCGCCCTGTCGCCCTGGTTTGCATTGACGCTGGCGGCTCGCTTCATGGTGGGTATTGCAACCGGTCTGGCCTGGAGCCTGCTGGCCGGCTACGCCAGACGGTTGGTCACCCCACCACTGCAAGGTCGCGCTATGGCGCTGGCCATGCTCGGCATCCCTCTGGCACTTGCCCTGGGCGTACCGCTGGGTGCCTGGCTCGGCAAACTGCTGGGATGGCGATGCGTGTTCGGGACGCTCTCAGGACTCAGCCTTTTGCTGATGGCCTGGATCTATCTGAAAGTGCCTGATTACCCCGGACAACGCGCCGATCGACGCCTGCCGCTGCGCAGGGTCTTGCAAACCCCGGGGGTGCGGCCGGTACTGGCGGTGGTCATGGTCTGGATCCTGGCCCATTACACCTTCTATACCTATATTGCTGCGTTCCTGGCTTCTGTTGGCTTGGCCGATCAGGTTGATCAGGGCCTCCTTGCATTCGGTATTGCGGCCTTGTTCGGTCTATGGATGATCGGCACGCTGATTCATGGCAGGCTTCGTAGCCTGGTACTGCTCAGCCTGACAGCATTCACCCTGGTGTCGTTTGTCCTTGGGCTGGGTGACCTGCCCGCCAGTGCGATCTACATCAGCATGGTCTTGTGGGGGATGAGCTTCGGTGGCGCGCCAACCTTACTGCAAACCGCCTTGGCTGAAGTTGCCGGAGACGGCGCTGACATTGCGCAATCGATGCTGGTCACCGTCTTCAACCTGGCGTTTGCAGGCAGCGGTGTGATCGGTGGCGTTCTCTTGGAAACCTGGGGGGCAAGCGCTATTCCCTGGGTAGCGCTGGCGTTGTTGCTGCCGGCGCTGATGATGGTCTCGGTGGCCAAGAGGCATGCTTTCAGGCGTTGACCGTTGAGCTGTGCTAACAATCGGCAATCGAGACTGGCCGAATGGCGGACACAACTCTGCACCAAATGAGTCCATTTGCCCGTGCACGTCGATAAAAATCAAAGTCACGAAAAAAGAGGACGAAGCGCCCACCCAGTAAATTGCAGGCAAAAAAAAGCCACTCGTTAGAGTGGCTTTTTTTGTGTTTGGAGCGGGAAACGAGACTCAGACCCCCGCTCTATCTCCTTGAAACAGCTAGAGTTTTTTCACCTTCAGCAGTTTCGATGTACGCAATTATGTACTCACTCTTTTACGCTGGCAACCCCCCTCCCGACGGAGGCGCTACACGCCCTACCGGCCTCGCGTGTCAGTCACGTCTGAGACGCTTGTGCGGTGTCGCCGACAGCCCGTTCTGAAAACGCAACGCCAGGCGAAAAAGCCCAGACCAGCTGCAGGCAAATGCGCTATGTAGTCACCCGTACCGACGCGTTCGGCCGCGACCTGCCCGGCGAACGCCTGTCCCACTGACCCACCCGAGGAGGAACCCCGTGATGTCGACCACGGTTCAGTCATCCGCCAAACCCGCGTCCCGCAGCAGTGCGCAGGGCGTGCTGCGCCTGACCCGCGATGAGGTTCAGGTGCTGCAGTACTACCGCGACCTGTCAGACACCGACCGCGTGGCCACCCGCTGCCTGCTGCAAGCATTGCAACGCCCTCGGCCAGAGCTGGCCCGCCAGGCCCAATCGGCCACGCCCGTCGAGGCCTAGGCAAAGCCATTGACGTCCTAGGCACTTTGCCTGCCCAATGCGGCTCACCAAGGATGGATCACGCAGGCGCATACAGGGACGTACCACCATGACGATCGGCGCACGCTTACGCGAAGAACGACTACGCCTGACACTGTCCCAGCGCGCCTTGGGGGAGGCCGGTGACGTGGAAGCCAATGCCCAGCGGCACTACGAGGATGCCAGCCGGTCGCCCAAGGCCAACTACCTCGCCGCGATTGCTGCTGTTGGGGTGGATGTGCTGTATGTGCTGACCGGCGAGCGCCACCTGACGCCGCTGACTCCTGAGCATCTGGTACAGGCACACCGCGATTTGCAGCGTTATCAGCGCCAGCTCAAGTACCTGAATCGCCAGTCGGAATTGCTCATGCACACGGTGCAGCAACTCAAGGGGGCACCGACTATCCCCTGAACGATACCATCAGCGCCTGTAACGGGTAAGCGACAGGCTGATCGGGATTCGCCAGCAGGTACACGTGATGGTGCGGCAGACGCGGCAGGTGCATCCCTTTGACCGACACCAGCGACGTCTGCGCAGTGTCCAGCCGCTCGACAATGCCCACCGCCAAACCACTTTCCATGCACGCCCGCACCGCCTGCCAATTGGCGCTTTCCAGCAGCACGCGGTGTGCGATCCCCTGCGTTTTCAACGCCTCCAGCGCCATCTCTCGGTACGGACAGCCTTTCAACGGCAGCGCCAGTGGCAAGGGCACGCGCGGATCGTGACGGAACCCCGGTGCCGATGCCCAGCACGGTTGGGTTGCACCGAGCCTCTCACCCTGCGCCAACGCCTCACGACTGACGACCACACTCAGGTCCAATTGCTGGCGCGCAAACAGCGCCATGAGTTCCGCGCTGGAACGAACCACCACTTCCAGCGCAAGATTCGGCTGACTGGCGGCCACTGCTGGCAACAGGTCATTCATCACGTTTGCCGCATACCCCTCGGGCACGCCCAGCCGCACCTTGCCAATCATTTTTTGGGGCGAGAGCGTCGCTTGTAGGCGGTCATGCGCCAGCAAAAAAAGCGTTGCCTCATTCAACAGTTGCTGCCCCGCCGGAGTCAGCGTGACCGACTGGTTGCTGCGCAGGAGCAGTTGCTGCCCGACCTGTTCTTCCAATTTCTGGATCTGCGCCGTCACTGCCGAGGGGCTGCGGTGCACGTACTCGGCCGCATCCTTGAAACGCCCGAGCCGCGCCACAGCCTGGAAAGTTCTCAGCACCTCGACATTGAAGCTTGTGCCCATGGGATCACCTGATTTCGTTGCCTTGAATCACCGATTCACTTTATTCGTCTGTACAGATTTTTCCGCCCTGACTATGGTGCGGTCAAGGCAGATCCCCTGCCCCACTTAGCCGCTCAACAGGAGTGAACACCCCACAAAACCAAGAAAGGGAGTCCCAGGGATGAACTTGAACAACCTTGTGGTCCAGGCGCTGGCACACACCCCGCCGTATCAAGGCCACGTCTTCTGGAGCGTCGAGAACCACGCCAAGTACTCGACCTTGAAACATACCGCAAACACCCCCCAGCAGGAGCAGCGCATCAACCATCAGCTTTTCCTGCTGATGTGCGCCCTCAACGAGCAAGGCGTCAACACCGAGGGGCTGTGCGCCGACGCTCAGGGCCACGGCTCGCTCAATAGCCTCCTCACCCAACTGGCCGACCGACTCGCCAGGCTGAGCCAAGGTCAACGGGTACACTACGTCGAACTGGGGCCGGAGCCGATCAAGACCGTGCCTCTACTGACGCAGATTGCCCGGGCCGCCAACAACCTGCGCTACACGGCCATCGACATCAATGCCACGTCCGAAAGCATCATGCGCGATGCGGTCACGCCCATCGTCGCCGAACGCGGCAGCGTTCATTATCTTGCCGCTGACTATCGCACCGTATCCCACGAACAACTGCGTCATGATCAAGACCTGACCCTGATCACCATGCTCGGCTTCCAGGAAGGCAACGAAGCCCCCGCCGCTACCGGGCGCCTGATTCGTAGCCTGGCTGGCGAAGCGACCTACATCATCTCGGAGATGCAGGTCTACGAAGAAGGCCTGGAGTCGTGCATCCATGCCTTCTACGCCAACCCGCATATGCACAGCTTCTCGCAACTGATTGCGCGTCAGCAGGGTTTTCTTCCTATCGGCGAGCACGAAACCACCCTGCTGCGTCTGAAAATCCCCGATGACCTGTTGCATGTCGCCGTCACCCTGCAACCCGTGCAGCACCTGGACCACCACGGCTACCTGCTGACCAATAGCTGCATCAAATACACGCCCGAACAATTTCGCCGCATGCGCTCACTGCATGGCAACTGCACCGTGCTGGATGAACTGGTCAGCGGCGATGGCTCGGTGCGCTACCAGATCGCCCAGTACCTGCCACCTCACTGCGGAGCGAACAACCATGGATCGCACAAATACGCTTCCCCTCTTTGAACGCGGCCTGGGTCGCCTGAAACTGGCGTTCAAGTCGACCTTGCAGCGCACGCCCAAATTGCCCGCCCCGCCGCTTGAACACCTACAGTGGCAGGACAGCCTGATGGCACCGACCGGGCCATTGATCAGCGACCGTCGTACCTTGGCCGAGCTGGGTTACACGCGCAGCCCCCACGCCAATATCGCGGTGCAAACCATTACCGGCCTGAGCGCCGTGCATGGCCTGTTCACCCACGACGCAGTAGCAGCGTTGCAACGCATCGCCGCCGATCTTGAACACTGCGCAGGTGACAGCGACTGGATCATTTCGCGCCGCACACGCGGGGTCACCGCACTGTCGCCGTTCCTCCACGCCATGATGCGCAGCCGCGCATTCCTGCTGGCGATCTCGCGCATTGCCGGCGTGCCGCTGGTGCCCTACCCGCTGCTCAACGCCCGCGCTCAGGTCAACTACTTCTACCCCAAGTCAGCCGAACAGCCACGGGAACAGCTCGGCATGTGGCACACCGACGGCACCCACTACGTGCTGAACATCCTGCTATCAGACCCATCCGACTTCATCGGTGGCGAATTTCTGTTCCACAACCGCACCATCGACACCTTCGACGCCTTGGACCATCGCACCTTCGAAACTGCCGCATTGGCTGAGCCTGGCGATGCGTTGTTTATCTACGGCAGCCACCTGTTCCACGGCGTGCGACCGGTAAAGTCGGGGCGTCGGCTGTCACTGGTGCTGTCCTTCCACTGCCCCTACACCACCGAGGACGCCAACCGCTTTTGGCACCTGGCATCCGACGACGGCATTCCCGCGACGCTGCCCAACTGGCTGCACCTGCAATGGAGCCTGCGCCGAAACGCTGCACGCCAGTTCGCGGGGCTCGGTATCGAGCCGATTACCTTTGAAGAGTTGGGTCGGGCCACGGCGCCCGCGTGTTAGCCCATCCGCTGTACCTGCTCCTGCTGCAGGGGGTGTTCGTGCTGTCATGGAGCTCCGGTTTTATCGGTGCGCGCCTTGGCACCGAGGACGCAGGGGCAATCAACCTGCTGTTCTGGCGTTTTCTGCTGGTTTGCCTTTGCCTGCTACCGTGGGTGCTGCACCGGCTACGGGCGCTGACCTGGGCGCAGGTGCGCTACAACGCAGTCATCGGTTTTCTGGCTCAGTTTGCCTATCTGGTCAGCGTGTACATTGCCATTCGCGGCGGTCTGCCAGCCGGGATCGCCGCGATCATCTGTGCCTTGCAGCCCTTGATCACGGCGGCCATCAACAGTCGCGGCCAGCATGAACGCAGCGGCGTGCAGGAATGGCTGGGACTGGGGGTCGGGTTCGCCGGGGTCAGTGTGGTGATTGCTGGCGAATACAGCCTCTCCACCCAGCGTCTCAGCCTCGGGCTGTATGCCCTGCCGCTGATCGCCGCGATCACCCTGTCCATCGCCACGCTGTACCAACGACGGCAAGCCTTGCTGGCCACCGATCACAGCAGAGATGGGTTACTCATGCCGCTGTATTTGCAATCGGTAGCGACACTGATCCTGCTAACGGGCACAGGCCTGCCACTGGGTTTGATCGAGGTACCGAGCAGCCCGCAGGTTTGGGTGGCCGTCATCTGGCTGACGGTATTCTCCACGTTCATCGCCTACCTCAGCCTGTGGAGCCTGCTGAAAGGGATGTCAGCGACCCGCGCGGCGGCACTGGTGTACCTGGAGCCGCCGGTGACCTTGATCTGGGCGGCATGGATGTTTGGTGAGGTGATTCAGTGGACCACCTACGCCGGAATCGCGGTGGTTGCCGTGGGCATTTTGATCACGCGCGGCACCGCCAAGCTCGCCTTTACGGACGAGTAAGTCGTTACCTATCAGCGTTGCGTAAGCTTGCCTGTCGTCGCTTTCCCCTCCCGCTCTTCCAGCAACGTTCTCGGCAACACAAACCAGTCGAAACTTCGCTGGGTAATCGGGTTATTCGCCTTCTCCGCGCCAATGCGTTAACGCATCAGCCCATCAGCCCATCAGCAATGGAGTGGTATTCCACCTACTGTGCCAATGAGGGGTCATCTAGCATCGAATAAAACAACTCCGGCAGCCCATAGGTACTAAACTTCTTGAGGTATAAAATAACATCGGTGCCGTATTCATCACTTGGGCTATCGCCGCCACGCAAGAACCTCATCATTCGATTAGGACCAACCAAGTGCATTCCGGCGACCAATCCAGGTAGTGAAACATGGAATCCGACCCGCCTGCCAAGCACATTGCAAGGTTCCTCTAGACTCTCAAGAAGGCACGTAGAAGAACGAACTCTTAAATATTCAAACGTACGCCTAACATTGAACGCCCACAACGCGCACGCCACAGCGAGATGCTTACTCACGTCGCAAAGATCAGACAGATGAAATACGCCAATTCTGCCAGTCCATTCACCATCCCAACGATTCACATCAGTACACATGAATTTAGGTGTGCCATGCTCATCCCTGCATAGACGCTCCACTACCCCACCGGCCCAGACGGAGTCTGAAAACACATAATCGTAATACCGCGGAACTCTTACACCATTGACATTGACCACAACGGGTACATATAGCCCCAAAGCGGTCATTGCCGACTCACCAAATTGCACCCCTCGAAATCCTAATGCATTTACAACCTTCACGGCGTACCTCTCCCATTCATTTGGAAGTAATGACTCAGGCACCTCCTCAATACCGACTGACAATAGCCATTGTCGCCCGGTCATAGCCTCACTGATAGGTGATCCTGAGTTAAAATCCCTAACCACACGACCTGGAAATCGCACCCGCGGGTGATATGCAAGAAACTCATCAGGCCGACGTCGAACCCTCTCAAGAACTTCAGAAGAGATTCCGGATTCCGCACGCAGCAATTCCAAATACAGACTCATAGAGCCCTCCGACAGCTTCTGGCTCATTTCCGCTCCCACTAAGCGCATAAGCTAACGACAAATTCCAATCAGGCAGCATCCTTTACCCAAACATCGAAACTAAACATTTAGACGTTACAGCCAAAGCAAGGGTGAACTCAATTACTGCATGTCGCTAGGGATCAGCCATAAACAGCAAGCCCACCTGGTAACACTATGGATTCGTAGTTTTCAAATAGATGTGTGCTGGCACATACCGAACACGCCACTGCGGCGCAGGCATCTCATCGACCTGTACATCAACCGTATACGCAATGAAGTACCGACATTGACGATTATCGCACTGACTGATGTAGACGCATACGTTTCGCCTACAGGGAAACCAACTGCCTTATCAGAGGCGTTACGTTTCTTGACACCGGAGAGTCTCCTTGGCGATAAATGTTCGCATCGAACTCGACAGACAATTTCCTTTCGACCAGACTTTCACGAACAGAGGAAACTATGGAATTACCATACAACAACTCCAAGGCATATACCGTATGACTCAATGGAACGACTAGCCCTAGTTCAAGTGCGCGCTCAGTCAGTCGCCCCCCTTGCAGGCTCTCGTCAAACGCACAGTAAAAATTAAGAGCATCAATGTACTTAATCAAGTTCTCGGACTGCCCGACTGCGCCCCACGCCTCGTTCGTAGCTTCTTTATGAAGATGACTACATATGTGAAGAAAGAAATCCTCTGGGTGTAATGACTTAAACACACCGTAGTCATAGGATCTTGAAAGCATCAAGTCAACGGCTGACTCGCTCGCCTTGTACGAAACTCCAAACGCCACATCAACATGAAGACTTGGCTCATACAAATTATCTGACATATAAATAAGTGGAGGCATATTAAACATCTTCAGCCCCCATAAAACCTGATCACTTCTCGACAGCGGCTCTACCAGATGCTTATCACGAGAATAATTACCCTCCAGAAACCCCTCGGAATGAAGGATGTTCAGTACTGCTTTTCTATCAACGGATCGAACCAATACATCTATATCATTAAGAAATCGACACCCGTAGTCCCTATAAACAACCTCCGCCAGTACCGTGCCCTTTAACGGAACCGCCAACACCCCATGGGAGTTCAGTGCATCAATTACTCTTACTGCCTCGCCGAGCATATACTCAGTTCTATGAGTCCAAAATGAGTGGATTGATTTCAGCGTGACAAAAAACCGATACGGAACGCAATCACACATCTGTAATTCCACAAGACGCGAGAAAGCCACACCGGCAACTTTGTGCCTTATCAGAAGACCTAACAAATAATCCCAGCCATCAAACTCCTTAATAACATCAACAATTGATCCCCCCCCACAGTGCAGAGGTGAGCGTTCTGGCGCCGTCAGAGCCAGCAGAACCTGCAAGCACTTAGTTTCATTAATACTCAATATAGGATTCATCACTGCCCCCTCCTTACCAGGTCACAAAGCGACTCTATTGATACAAAATCTGCCGTTGACGGGCTTAGCTTCTCAACATCAAGATTGATCGAGTCCTCTAGATAAATCAGCAGCCTGACAGCATCAAGCGACTCGATTGGAAAATAGCTATCGACTGAGGATCTCTCACCGAACAACTCCCTCAATGCGCCAACTAAAGCCTGATCCATACTCATACTCATCACTGTCACCACCATTAGTCAGCAAGGAACGAACTGCTTACACAATGCAACAATAAGATCCGACGCAATCTTCCTTGAACTAGCATTAATAGAGCAATAGTCCACGGACAGCGACACCCTCTTACCGTCAACCAAGCAACCAATACCGAACGCCACTACCCTTTTCGCACCAGGGGAATCGAGGCTTGTACGCGGCGCTATTTCAACAACAGGCCACCTTGAATTGTACGGTGAAGTCCCGACTTTTATTAAGTTAAGACCAAACAGGGGAAATTCTAAAGGAGACGAGTCAACCCAAATTGAACTTAGCGCCGCTCCGTTATTGACAGTTCTATTGACCGTATGAACCGCAGATTCGTCACTCTCACACAGAGTCCTACGATCAAAAAATAGCGGCCGATGCTCATTCAACCACCCAATGATCGTCGTCGTATCCAACCCCTTTTTAATCCATTCACGTCCGTGACAGTTCAACGCAAGATACGCCGTACCGCTACGAGTAATCTGACCTATAGCCATTCCAATACGTACAACAGTGGCTGCCGCAGATTCGACAGCCGGTAGGCAGGCTGCACGACGAATCGACCTGGATTGACTCTCGTACCCCAGAAAATCACCGGCGCCATTCAAGTACATATTCTCAAAACCATCCCATTCGGAAATTCTAAAATCTGTCAGCGAGTTATTGATACTGGCAATCTTCGCATTGACATAGCTCGCAAGCAGATCATCATTACTCGACACAGTTGGACACCAGTCCGCGGACAAATAGTCAGACACTATGCGCATACTTACTGCATCGGCAAGTAAATGGCTTATCCGATAACAGAAGAAAGCTAAGTCCGGCTGCAACTTGGCCAGATAGAAACAGGTTGGAGTGGAGGTACATTGGTCGGAAGATTTCGGACTAACCAATCCAAGATCCGCGATAGTTGGCATGCCGCTCGGCCGACCAACGAATAACACCTCAGTTACTGAATACCGCCGGGAAACCCTTGGCACTCCGACCTCGTCAACGGTATATGTCTGTAGTAGCGTAGGCGCCCACGAAAGCAGGCTTCTTACTCTACCCTCCAACATTTGAATACTGGCTTTGCTATGAATACAAAACATCGATGAATAGATGTTCCAGTCAGCAACATAAGGACCGCGACGGCCCAGAAAATTACTTCGGTTCGGCAGACTATTCACTGCTCCCTCCCGACCTCACATCAAGGTACAATATTAAGCTACAAATAATCAGCAGGACACCACAGGCAACGCTGACTACCCAAGGCACAAAGACAGCTGCGGTGAATGAAGTCAGTATCCAAATTAATATTCCACCTAAAAAACTGGCACTGGGCGAGATCACCGCCAAACTCACCGCCCCGATATTGCCAAACGTGGATCCCAGCAACCGCGCGGTAAGAACTGGTGGCACAGCGGACAACATGCAAACCGACAGCACCATCATGTAGGGTCCGAGCCAACTAGGAAGTGCCGGGGAAATGAAAAAACCCAAAACTGCTACAGCGCCCATAACAGCAGATATCACAAATGGTCGCCGAACGCTTATTGATACTTTTGAGAGAAGCAGTACGATAGTACTGACTACCCCGGACAGAGCCATAATGAGTGTTGCTCGTGCTGTAGATATAGACCAAACCCCAATCAGCAGTACAGTTGCCTGCGATGACCAGATAGCTTGGACGCAAAGCAGAACCCACAACGGACGAATTTTCAATGACGCCAAAACACGCAACAACTCCGCCATACTGAGGGGGCGCCTAACCCCAATCGGCGACCAGCAATGCGTGCCCGCATAGAGAAAACAAAATAGAGCTATGGCAAGTGGTATGACTAATGGAGTCGGGGTGTAATACAGCCCCTGCCAGAGCGCCGTGAATGCCCCCGCAACCAAAAAGCCCAACGTGGTCCCCAAGCTGATATCCACCATTCCTTTAGAGAGACGATGCTTGCCGCCATGATTAGCGTCGGCGGACAAGATCGCCTGAGTGAAACCACCTGCACCACCAACAGCTCTCCCGATATACAGCCCCCACAAATCGGTGCTGACAGACACTACACATATCTCCGCAGCGAGTAGCAAGATCCCTAGCTTGTAAACGTAGTCAGATCGAGAGCCGGCCAACTTGCTAAACAGTACGGGAGCGATGAGAAGGCGGCTTACCCCCCATATCGCCGCAGCCAATCCCAGTAATGATATGGCCTCAGCGGGTTCAAATCTCCCGAGAAGATGCAGGGGAAGCGCATAGATATAGACCCCAACTGCAAGGCCTTCTATGCAGCTCAGCGACAGCAATCTGCTACCGAGCATCGACTGTTCCACCTAGATGGCGCATATAGGATTCAAGCTGCGCGGCTGCGAACGGATGCCGTGCTAGGAATACTCGGTGCTTCGCCAAGAGGCGGCCAATTTCTCTAGACCTGGCACAGTCATTTTCCGAGCTTGTTAAATGTGGGCCGCTCAAGCGGCGCACCACAACGTATCGCTTCGACAAAGGTGTGGGCTGAAGACCTGCACACAACAACCGAATGATGAGTTCCGTGTCATCCACATAGCGAAAGCTCGTATCAAAGCCACCGATTTGATTCAACACTCTTCTAGAGACGGTAAGCCCAAAACCAACGCCAATGGAAAGTGCATCGGTAACCGCAGATACATAGTCATCACCTCGATCAAAATAGTCACGCACATCAACGACCTTCTCGAGTTCGACGTCGCTCACAAACTTTATACTTGACCACACGAGAGGAGAAACAGCCCCTTGAGACTCGATCAATTCTTGTACGGACCTTAAAAAATTCGGGTCAAGAAAGTCATCGTCATCAAGGAATGTTATGTAGCTCCCACGCGAAAGAGACACCCCCACATTTCGCGCATGGCCTGCTCCAAAGTTTCGCGGAAGGCGTACTAGTCGAACCCTGGGATCATCATTAAACGTTGGCAATACACTGGAGCCATCGTCAACGACTATAACCTCAAACATACTCATGGTTTGTGCAAGCGCACTCTCCACAGCGTCCTTTACCGCATTGGCTCGGTTATGAGTAGGCACAACAATCGAGAACAGAGGATTATCCATCGAACCACCCCCACGCCAAATTCCCTTTAATTTTCCATGCTGGAAAACAACGCATTAATGTCTATCTTGCCACTCGGCAACCTGGGCAACAAAGACAAGAAGTATACGTCCGAGGGAACTTCTGCATTTCGCAAAAACCGCCCTACATACACTTTCACATGAGAGTCATATACGGCTCTAGCATCACTTAATGCCAATTCCACCCACGCAATGACCCTGCCATCATGAACACAACAAGACGCAGGCACACCATAATAAGTTGAAATAACTGCATCCACTTCGCCGAGTTCGATCCTTACACCATTGATCTTTACTTGCCTGTCATGCCGACAAGCAAACTCAAGAGAACTACCGTACCGATGGAACATATCTCCGGTCGCATAGATTTTTTCAGCGTGCTCAGTGATAGAAAAATTGCTATCTTTCGAAGGATGAAGGTATCCCGCAGCCAGCTGGGGACCGCTAAGTTTCAAATGAACAAGATCATCCTCGGCCGGCTCAAGAATTACAACAGTGCTACGGTAAAATCCACTCACCGGGACCGGCTTATGCCCAGGCTCATTGACCCATTGGTGCCGATCTAACTGAGAAGCAGCAACCCATACTGTAGCCTCGGTAGGCCCATAACAATTGAATAGGCTGGCATTCGGCATTAGTCGTGCGGCACTCTGCACATGATGCCCATACAGAGGTTCGCCGCAGAACATAAGCGATTTAACTTCCGACAATTCCCCAGAACATCTAGACTGAGCAAGACAGGACAATTGACTCGGAACGATGGCGATGTGGTTAACGGCAAAACTTTCTACGATATTCGTCCACCTCGTCTTCTCCGCATACCCTCGAACTGGCACCAATGCACCAAAGGTCGTTAGAGCAGTAAATATTTCCACTATCGAAAGATCAAATCCTATATCGATATGCTGCAGCCAACGATCTCCCGGATGCGCTGAAATTGTCCCTCTCACCTCCTTAAGGAAAACCTCAAGGGCGCTTGTAGGGATAAAAACTCCTTTGGGGCGACCAGTAGACCCTGAAGTAAAAATAACGTACCCCCCTACAGAAGACTCAGGATACTGCCGAGTCCAGTGCGGCTGAGAGTTTGCGCGATCATTACCAACACGGCTAATTCTCCCGGGACACGCAATAAAATCTGCTCCCAACTCCTCAAGTATGATCCTACGCCTCTCTGCGGGCATACTTTTTGGTATTGGGCAGACAATGGCCTTGCTACTTAGAACTGCAAGGTAGGTCGCGTACACGTCGATCGGACGCTCTAACGTCAACGCAACTACTGAGCCTTCTCGCAGTCCCAGATTCCGTAGCTCTCTACTTCTACTTTCCACGCGATCGAGTAGATCACCATAGCTATAGAGTTCTCCGGCACGGACGACTGCAGGTCGGTCGAGACAACCACTTGCCCTGACCTCTTCATCCCAGCTCCTAATCGTCACATAGCGCATTTTTTATAACTTCCCTGGTCTCTTCTGACATCCTGATATCGTTCAGTTCAACAGGACATACCCATTTTGCTTTGTCATGTTCGGTCAACAGTACGGGACCGTCACATAGCGTTACACGATAGGTACGTTGCTCGGTTAGACGTCCAGTTTGCGAGCGATATTTAAAACGCCCAACTTCTCTCCCAATCTCAGCGACGTGCAAGCCCGTTTCTTCGTTGACCTCCCTGCGTAGCGCCTCGAACAGTGACTCCCCCTCTTCAACTTTACCGCTAGGCAGTTCATAGATACCGCCCATGAAGTCTTCCTTCTTTCGTCGCAGAAGGAGCACGCAACCTGCACGTTGCGCGACGCCAGCCACCACGAATCGCTCCACCTTGCCTTCCACAGATTGAATATCTGTTTTCATGATTCGAATTCCCTACTTAGCTCTACTAACGTATTGACATGATATCTTGCTAGCTCCAAGTCCCTTTTTTCATGCCAGACTGGGAGCTTTAGCGACCCCCTCCATACCCGCTCAGCATTTGGAGACGGTGGTTGAACCGGCGCACTAGAGGGCAACAAAGGATAGTAGCCTTTGAACTGCCCAGGATCCCTAAAAATGGAATGGTGGTTCAATGGACACGTGGATAACGGTCGGTCCAAATTGACCATTCCGATCTCCTTTGCGCGCTTGACTATATAATCAACCACACGGGGCTCACTTACCATTACAAACGCGTACCAACTTGGCTCGATATCATCGTTAATATATGGAACTTTCAGCTTCTCATCACGACTCAACTCACTCATCATGGCGGCCGCAACGCTGCGCCTTTGCTGTAGAACGTTCTCGATAGAGTCCATTTGCTCATCCGCTATTGCTACGGCTAACGGGTGAGCCCGAAACTTCATCCCAAATCCGGTCACGGCTATTTGATGAAGATCATGCGAAGAAGGTATTTCGTTTTTACAACGCTTGTTATAGTGACCGACAGCAAGACTTCTGTAGTACACCTCTTCATCATCAGTGAGAAGAACGCCTCCTTCTCCTCCAGTAAGAGTCTTTTGCGCCTGAAGACTTACTGCTGCCACTTTCCCAAAGGTCCCCATCAGCCGACCTGATGTTCTCGCACCAAAAGAATGGGAAATATCCTCAACGACCGGAACGTTATATTGATCAGCCACAGCCTGTATTTTTTCGATGCTAGCTGGCAGTCCCCACATATGAGTGACTACAATCGCCTTAACCTCACTCGACATCTCTGCCGCTAAGGCAACAGGACAGAGATTCCCGCTATCATCACAATCAATTAATACAGGAGCAATGCCAAGCGACAGCAGTGGTGTCGCTGTCGCCAAGAATGTGTAGGCCGGACACAAAACCCTATCACCCGGCTTGAGGCCTAACGCAACATAACTCGCGAACAACGCAGATGTTCCTGAATTAAACAAAACGGCATAGCGCCGGCCATGATAAGAGGCCATCCGATCCTCAAACCGCTCGAAAACACCACTTCGGTCATAGATTGAAATACTGACGGAGAGTTGTTCTATCACTCGATCCACCGTTGACTGGCTTAGTACGGGCCACCTAAAAGGCACTGAAATATCCATGCTACCCTCTCATTGATACATTCATCGAACCCCGCAAATCTGTGACCTGCATATCTTTTCCAGCAGACTCATAGGCCGCTTGAATAAAGGCACAATGTTTAAGATGATAATCAGCGCCTAACGTATTCCTCTCAACCCCATTAAGTATCTTTACCAGATACTCGAACTGGGCAGTAGATGCAGTTGGCCATGCTGGAGACCGGGTCAGACTCTCAACGATCTCGCCATTTACATCGAAACGCGTGACTGCACCTCTCTCAATCCTAATGCTACCTAAAGTACCAGAAACCGTGAGTTGCTCTTCTTTAGGTGCAACGCAACGAGAAACAACGAGTACACCGTTAAGCCCATTACGATAGCCAAAATTCACAATGGCGGTATCCTCTACATCTGTGCTCGTTTCGCTATTTCTTCCATAACAAGATGTATGCCCCTGAATATTATCAGGAAGGCCAAAATACCAAATAAGCAAATCAACCATGTGATACCCCATATCTAGCAGACACCCGCCTCCTGCGGTTGATTTTTTCCCGCGCCAGCCATCATATGGACTAGCGAGCGTTATCGTGTAACGCACATCGACTAGAAAAAGGTCTCCTATTTGTTCCAGAAGTTGAGGTACCGCTCGGTATATTGGATGAAATCGTCGCTGAGTGTTGACTACTAAATATCTATCCGCCTTAGTGAAAGCTTCCAGCAATTCCACGCCCCTCTGATACGTCGTCGCCAGCGGCTTTTCCTTAAACACAGAAACGCGCGCCTCTGCCGCTTGAAGACAAATTTCTTGGTGAGTGTCATGCGGCGTACACACGACCAATAGATCCGGTTTCGCTTCTCTGAATAGTCTTGTTAACTCAATAAAGCATGGCGTCTCGTCGGCGCCTGCTAACGCGAAACGCTCAATGTTTGTATCGCACAGACCAACTAGCTGCACACCTCGACATGACTTCAATCCAGGCAAATGGTCCTCAATTGCCTGCTTACCAAGACCCACGAGTCCCACACGGACTGGCTTCATACCCCCTCCTTTTCCCGGCATTGGAAATCAGGACTTTTTGAAACCCGAAAGCAGTTCGCTATAAATTATAAAATCTTTCTACAACAGTGCAATTTTCGCGCAACTCTACGCCAATTTCATTTGTCCAATAATGTGTGCACGCGCAATCTCAGATTGCGCACTAACAATGACCTCACCACTTATACGAACTATCTTAGACCTCGACGCAAGCGGCTCAGTTAACAGCCATTCGTAAGCTTTGCGAACGCAAGTCTGATAATTAAAAAAACGCTCAAAAGCAGTTCCCGCCCTGGTCATAAACTGCGGACCTCCACTCTCCGCAAAAGACACCTTCCTTTTACGGCTTGTCGCCAACGTCACATCCGTCTCTAGGAAAATAATTATGTCCGGCACCCTGATTTCCTCACATACAGCGAGGATTGTTTCTTTCGAAACCCCGAGTGCAATGCCGTCGGCAAGTGCAGATATTGCCGTCCTATGGCTAACAACGATATTCTCTGAGGCCCTGTCAACTTGACTGGACAGATCCTCATAATCAGCCAAAGACAACCAAAGTGATTTCCGCGCATTTGGAAATGTTTCACGCGCCGATATCAGCCGCCTGTAGATATGCCGAAGCGGGCGGTTCTCTGGTAATTCGTCGATCACTACAAGGGTTGCTCCATCCGCCAAAACGGCATCGTGCGCTAACGCGTCACAAAGCGTGCTTTTCCCCGATCCATCAATTCCCTCGATTCCGATCCACATACTCTAAATCCTGCAACGTAGGCACTTCAGTTGTAGTGAGTAGTCGGTAAAGCTCTGCAGGCTGATTGAATCCACAGTCCAAGAAATTACGGTGAGCCTTTAACAGCTCGACGAACTCCGACGACAGCTGCTTACCGAATACGCAGTAAGAAAACGTGCACTGCGATAGACGTTTTTTGCCCACCAACCCCAAGAAGACGGAATTGCCTAGAATGCCCCCCAAGACACTCGCTGGGGATACGGTAGTGCACCGTAAAAGAACGACGGGCCTAGTCTTCGCAACATCGAACTCGGGGCCAACTGCGAGCTTCTGCTCCTTAAAAAGAGCGATACCCAGCACCTACCTATTGTTGTCATCGCGCAGAGAGATGTCGTCAAGCGCACGTTCGTACCGCATCTCAAAGTCCTTTCTATCACTTAGGGGCCAATGCTAACGCCCCACCAAACACCTGCAACCGATTAAAACTCACATGGCAAGTGCATTGGAGTCGACGCAAAATCTGTACCGCCTCTGATGGTTTTCCAGGCCCTCGATCTGTGCTTATGATCGGCACTTGAGTACTAGATCGCTCGGCACATCCCCGCCTTATGTGCCTCAGCACTACACAATAAGAATAAAGAGCGAAAGAACATGAGTGGTCATCGACTACCTTCACTCGGTGGACTCAGGGCATTTGAATCGGCCGCTCGACTGGGCCGCATGTCACTGGCCGCCCATGAGCTCTGCGTCACTCCGGGCGCGGTGAGCCGAAGCATTCGCCGCCTGGAGCAGGAGATGGGAGTCACACTTTTCAGCGGCCCCAAGGGCGCCCTGCGCCTGACGGTACGCGGAGAGGAGCTCGCTGCGGTGCTGACTGACGCATTCGGCCAGATCGTATCAAGCATCGGCCCCTATCAAGATGATGTTCCGGGTGCCTTGCAGCTATCCTGCCCAAGCAGCCTAGCCGTTCGCTGGTTGATCCCGCGACTCTCCCGGTTGCAGCAAGAGGCTTCGGATATCCAGGTGCATCTAACCACCTCGAACCGGCCTATCGATTTCCTGCGTGGAGCTTACGACGTAGCGATCCGATTGACTGAACATGCGATACCTGATGATGCGCGCGTCTCCCGCCTATTCCCCGAGTTCATCGGTCTTGTAGGCCCCCCTCACTTGCTCGGGCAGAGCGCGCCACAAAGTCAAACTGCGCACTCACAGCCACCGGTACTTTGTAGTCAAACGCGACCAGGGCTCTGGGAGCGTTGGGCAGAACACCAAGGGGTTCCATCCGACAGAGCCCTCAGCGAATTCGAAAACCTCTACTACGTCATTGAGGCCGCAAAGGCTGGACTAGGTGTCTGCGTAGCGCCTTGGCCGATGGTAGTGGACGACTTGGATGAAGGGCGCTTAATGGCCACGTTTGGCTTTATCGCCAGTGGTCACGACTACATTGTAGCGCGACGAAAAATCCGTTCTAACCGCATTGAGCGGCTTTGTGAGTGGCTGGTCAACGAGGCGCGCGAAATGCCCCAGCCCGACAGCCCCACGCAGCCCTCACGCTCAGGACTGCAACAGTAGCTGCCTGCTGAGGTGGTCTTGCATCAACATTGGCGATTTAGTCCTCTACATCGCCCCTGAAGCAGCCCGCAGTCTGACCACCCTGCCCCTAACTTCACTGACGGCGTCGGCACCCCCCAGGCGGTTAAGGCCTTCAAGACCACGGTGCACCAACGGCGCATCGCGTGCTGTAGGAGCGCCCTAATCACAAGACTTCGCCCCCCGACAGATCTGGCCGGTGCACACTGAACTCTGAGCCGAATAGGACTTCGCCCGACTCTGCCGTGCGCTTGTTCTGGGGGTCGGCTCCATCGACAATGTGCAACTGGTGGCGATCACGCAACAGGGTTTGTTCAAGCAGTTGCCGGGCAACCAGCCGATTCGGATTGAGTCCACCAAGAGCAGCACTGAGGACGTGATGCGCGACCTCAACTTCCTCTTGGGGGCCCCCGCAAAAAAATGACCTTCAGCGCCATCGGCACGTTAACGCGACTAGTGATCAACATGAAATACAAAGACGCATTGGCCCTGGCAATTGTGCTGCTACAAACCGGCTGCGTGAGTTTCGACACCGTTCCGGAGATGTACGCGCGGAGCCAATGGAAGGGCCGGCCGGCGCAGGACGCCATCAATTTCTTTGGGCCACCGCAGAAAATGGACCGTACCGCTGACGACAAAAACGTGGTGATGCAGTGGTACCGCGACACCTCCTATGACACCAACGAAGTGGTCGCACGGACTGCGGAAAGGCAGGGCGACGTGATAGTGCATACCAACCATTGGGCAACGGTCAACAACCCGAATCGCTGCATCATTTCGGTCACCGTAGACCAGGACCGGTCGATCGTCGGGTTCGAGGCGGATGACGGTGGGCTGTTGCTCTCTCATGGCTGCCAGTCGGTCAAATTCGGGCCGCCTTAGCGGAGCGGGTTAGTTGCCTGGATACGTAAAAATCAGCTTACGAAAGCCACTCTTTGATCATGAAGTGACATCGGATCAAGGCGTCGTTGCGGGCGGGGAAGACAGTCATCACCCCACCCGGCGACAGGCTACGTGTCGCCTTCAACCAGGTACTGGGCAACTTTCATAAAATTCCTATTGTGCGGCTGTCTCGGTCAAAACACCCTTTGACATCTCGTTCACACGCCCACTGCACCATGCCACAGCCCGCTCACCGCCTCGACTGCGGACGCCTCGCTCTTCTGCGTCCCGGCGATTCTTTGGAGCAACTGCAGGCAGCATTGGGGGACGCCTGGTATGCGCCACGGTTGGAAGACGACGGTTGGTGGCGGCCCGCCCGACGATTGGACGGGTTCATGGTGCGCATTGGGGCGGATACACGACTGGCGTCGGTATGCTTCTACGGCAACTTCTCCATGCGCTGCCAAGTGGAAGGACTGCACATCAATTTACCGTTGGAGTCCGCGCAGGCGCGGCAGACATCGCGGCGCAGACTGGAATCGGTCTCTGGCCCACGCCGTGACGTGCATCACATGTATTGCCGTCGCGGTTATCACCTCTACGTACAGGTATTCCGGGGGCGTATTTGGCGCATGTGCCTGGATGCCCCCAACGAGCAGCCCCACTTCACTTGAAGCGTGATTAGCATCTGCCTGAACGTATCGCCTAACCGTAGCACTTGTTGACTTTGCGATCATCAGGTCAGCATTGGCCAGCGTGTCAGATAACCTATTTGTGAAGAGAGGAATATTGCTCCGCCGCTACAGCCGCTATCATCGAAGCGATCAGTTCCTGAGGCAACGGACTTTGCTCAGCCAAGGTCCTCAAGACCGCCGCGATCACATCCAAGCCTTGCGGCACCGCTGACTTCGGCAATGCCGGCTGCGGCAGCCCACGCTCCCAGCACTCAAGACGATCCGCCCAGTCCTGCATCATGGCTTGGCGCTGGACCACATACTTGGCGTGGTTGTACGAACGTCGCACCTTGTTGGGATCCGCATGCGACAGCTGAGCGTCGATCCATTTGTCTTTGTAGCCCAACTCATTCAGGGCGGTGGACAAGGTGCCACGGATACCATGCCCCGTGAGTCTGCGGTTATAGCCCATGCGCTTGAGCGCCATGTTGAGGGTGTTCTCGCTGATACTTTCCCGAATCTTGAAGCGATGGGGCAGCAAGAAGGACTGCGCTGGCACCTTGGCCTGCAACAAGTCTTTGATGATTTCAATGGCGGGCTGAGATAGCGGCACGATGTAGGGCGGAATCTCCTCATCCCCCCGAAGCTCGCGCACCCGAAGCTGCTTGACCAGTTCTGGCGAAATGATCCACACCTTACGCTGCAGATCGAACTGCTCGGGCTTAGCGGCACGCAGCTCGCCCGTACGTACCCCGGTCAGCAACAGCAGACGAATACCTCGCACGGTATTGGGGTGACCGCCGTAGCTGCCCAACTTGCGCAGTAGCTCCGGGAGTTCGTCCATCTGCAGGTAAGGATTGTGACGGACCTTGGGCTTGGGCAGCGCCACGATATCGAGGTCGGCAGACGGGTTTGTCGCGAGCCCCTTTTCGACCATCGCATAACGGAACAACTGGTTGAGCCAGGTGCGACACTTCTGCGCCGTGGTCATGGCTTTACGCCGCTCGATCCGGCGCAGCACTTCCAGCACATGCTGACGCGAAATCTCGGTGATCGGCAAATCACCCAGCCAGGGCAAGATATCCTTGGCGAAGTGGCGGTCAATCTGCTCCAAAGTCCCCTGGCGTCCAGTCTTCACGCTCAAGGCTTTGAACGCACGCCAGTCGGCGAAAACACTTCGAAAAGCACCATCTGTAGAGGCGCTGGCGGCCAGTCGTGCTTCGCGACGGTGAGTGCGCGGATCAACGCCCTGGGCAATCAAGGCCTTGGCCTCGTCCCGACCCCGGCGCGCATCTTTAAGGCTGACTGCTGGGTAAACACCCAAGGAAATACGTGCCTGTCTACCCAGCCAATAGAAGCGGAAATGCCATTGCTTGGCGCCCTTGGGCCCCACGAACAGCGCAAGCCCGTCCGTGTCTTTGATGGTGTAATTTATGCCGGAAGGTTTCGCCTGGCGAACGGCGGTATCGGTCAAGGCCATGAGTACATCTCTCGTCTCGTAGGATCGAGGAGATGTATATCGATGCCGGACCGGGGCGTTCCGCCCAAAATCCGCTGTGCCCGCTACCCGATTTCGATGTACTTAATTATGTACTTAAAATGCGTGGCTGAGGGTGGATTTTGCCGGATTGCACTGGAACGAAAAAAGACGCCTAAGCGTCTATTTTCAATGACTTACAGACTTCTATGGAACTCTGTAGATCGATATTTGGAGCGGGAAACGAGACTCGCATCTGGTGTCCGACCCATTGAAATCTAAGGGGTTTCTTTTCTTGCCGAAGCAGGAAAAGACTCAATTCTGGACTTGTTTTTGGGGTGTTTCAAGAGCGAAAAAAGGGGTAATTCTAAGCAAGGCTATTGGATTCTACCCAAAGCCAATGGACGAACGATCATCAAGCTGGCAGTGTCATTTTCACAGGATCAACAGACTAGTAATTCCATCCGGAAAAGACGGACCAACAGCCGCCTCCCAACTCTTACCACTCGACGTCCGAGGTCGTTGCAGCGCTAGAGTTCATCCAGCCTTACCAGTCAGACTTGGTACCGGTATTCGGGAGCTCCTGCGGTAAAGCAGGACTCTTGAATGTGTGCCGCTCTATGAGACCCACCTCAGTGCCACTGATCCTAATCCTAGGAAGCCTCAAAAGTGTTGCTCGCTCTCCCACCGAGGAACCAACAATTGCTAAATATGCATATCGATTTTGTTGGGCGAACGCGCAAGGACGGGATTTGCGTGATGGGGCGGCCGCTACCTTGTCCATCGTTAATGGAACCGGTTCGAGGGCGCAGCAAGCCCATTACAAATCTCGAGGCCAGGGTTAGCTTCTGGTGTCGACCATCGATTTGTGCGTATACTTCGAAAAGTTATCATTCGCTTTTCTTGGACAGATTTGAAGCTAGGAAGGCAATTGGATTTTTCAGCGAAGTCGACACGGTAGTCAGTCATAATGCCTTTATTGAAGCCTCCTTTTCTCTCTCTGCTTTGGCGACACAAATTCTCCGGTCTATGTGTTGTTTTGGTGGTCTTGGCCATCGTCGGCAGCGCACTGTGGAGACAGACGCAAGCCGCTCCTCCCGCACCGTCCTCAGTCGTGGTGACGCGCGCAAATATCGAGACCACTGTCACGGCGCTTGGAAACCTCCAGCCCAAGCGTTACGTTGATGTCGGGGCTCAAGTTTCCGGGCAGATTCTGCATCTGCATGCGCAACCAGGTGACCTGATTGCCAAGGGTAAGCTTCTGGTTGAAATTGATCCAAGCGTACAAAAGGCTGCGGTGGATGCCGGCCGAGCATCCCTCAGAGCGCTAAAGGCCCAATTAGTTGACCAGTCCGCCCAACACAAACTTGCCACCCAGCGATACGCCCGCCTGCACTCTCTGGTCATTGACGGCGCTACCAGCCTCGATGACCTGCAAAGCGCCCAAGCCACACTGACCTCCACGGGTGCGCGTATAGAGCAACTCGAGGCTCAAATCGCCCAGACCCTGGCGACCTTGAACGCAGACGAGGCGAGGTTGGGCTATACACGAATCTATGCGCCGATCACGGGAACCGTTGTATCCGTCGATGCGCGTGAAGGACAGACGCTGAATGCGACCTATCAAACTCCCGACATTTTACGCATAGCCGACCTGACAACGATGACGGTGTGGACCGAAGTCTCGGAAGCGGATGTCGGCAAGGTAAAGCCTGGAATGCGCGCCTATTTCACGACCCTCGGCGACGACCAAAGGCGATGGGATGGCAAGGTGCGTCAAGTTCTGCCCGCCCCGCCCACCCAGACGAGCATCGGCGCCGGAAAGAGCCCGGCATCCGGCAACAGTAAAGTTGTCGTCTACACGGCTTTGTTCGATGTCGACAACGCGGATTCGGCACTCATGCCACAGATGACTGCCCAAGTCGCCTTCATTCAAGAACAGGCTCAAGACACCCTTGCAGCCCCCTTCTCCGCACTGACTCCGGTCGGCGCCAGTCAAGATGTGTTCACTGCTCGAGTCAAACATGACGACGGCACTACAGAAGTTCGTCAAGTGCGCATTGGTGCTCGCAATCGTTATACAGCGCAGATTCTCGAGGGCCTGAAGCTGGATGACGTGTTACTGCAAAACGATGACAACGTTGCGAATCCAAAAGGATGAAGGCGCACTGCACAGCAACCTTCAATGGCGATACCGCTCTTATAGAGCTGCGTAATATCCACAAGACCTATAAGGCTCCGCCCCATGCCCAAGGGGACTTCTCTGCAAGCTCAGACGTCTTGCGAGGCATCAATCTCAAGCTACACGCTGGGGAATTCGTTGCCATCGTAGGCGCTTCAGGGTCGGGCAAGTCGACCCTGATGAATATCATCGGCCTGCTCGACAACCCAAGTTCAGGCACCTATCTCTTTAACGGCAAAGACATGGCTGACCTGGATGCCGACGCTATGGCATCACTGCGCAGCAGTGCTTTTGGCTTTGTTTTCCAAGGCTATCATCTCCTTTCAACCGAAACAGCCAGGGAGAATGTAGAGGTTCCGGGGCTATACACCGGGCAGCCACCCGACGAACGCCGCGCACGCGCTGAAGAGTTGCTGGGAAGGTTGGGTATGGGGGACCGCCTTGAACACAAGCCTCATCAGTTGTCTGGTGGCCAACAGCAACGCGTCGCAATTGCCCGGGCCTTGATGAACGGGGGGCAAATCATTCTTGCCGACGAGCCCACGGGGGCACTCGATAGCACAAGTGGCGCCGAAGTCATCGCCATGCTTCACGAATTGTCGGCTGCTGGGCACAGCATAATTCTGGTCACTCACGATCGGCACATTGCCGCTCAGGCTCATCGCATCATTGAGATCAGCGACGGAGAAATCGTTGGCGACAACGCCACGCTGGCGTGCCCTGAAAAATCCTCTGCCGAACAACCATCGCCAAAAAGGCGTACGGCATACCAGACTCGACGCACTCGCGTGCCACTGATCGAACTGGCCAGGACTGCCTGGCGATCAATGCACCTGAACCGCATAAGAACCGGACTGACGTTGCTGGGCATCATCATCGGCGTTGCATCAGTGATAATCATGCTTGCTATCGGAAGCGGATCACAACGGCAAGTCATGGCCCAATTTGACACTCTGGGTGTCAAAACCATGTTTGTGTTTCCAAAAAACGACAGCACGCGATCACAGAGCGCCCCACTCACCCTTGAAGATGCAAAAACGATTCGCACCCTGCCGAACGTACAAGCTGTAGCCCCCTACAGCCAGCATAGCGTGGTAGCTCGTCGCGGAAGTGTCGACCAGGAAACCTATGGCGGCGGCGCTACCATTGACTGCCCTGCGGTGCTCAACTGGAGCGCATCCGAGGGCTCGATGTTCAGCGCTCAGGACTACGCAGGCACGGAAAAGATAGCGATCATCGGCCAGACTGTAAAAAATGCGCTATTCGCCGACGGCTCCTCCCCCATAGGCCAAACGATCTTGGTTGATAAGGTGCCATTTCTGGTCGTGGGGGTGTTTTCCGCCAAGGGACCAAGCGGGGGTGTTGATCAGGACAACCGGGTAACGGTTCCTTACAGAGCTGCGGCCGCGCGTCTATTTGGTCATCCATACCCTTCCTATATCGCAGTGCAGGTTATCGACATCAATAAGACCAGCGAAACCATCGAAGCTATCAAGGCCGTGCTGACGAGAGAGCGGCGAACGGATGATATCCAAGTGTGGAACCCGATCGAAACGGTTCAGGCACAAGAGACCTCATCACAATCGATGACTCGAATGCTGGGCCTCGTTGCCGCCGTGTCGCTGATCGTTGGCGGAATTGGGGTTATGAACGTGATGCTGATGAACATCCGGGAACGCATTCGAGAGATCGGTATGCGAATGGCCACGGGAGCGCGCCAACGTGATATCCAATTTCAATTTTTGATCGAAGCAATCATGGTAACGACCATCGGAGGCATCACGGGTGTGGTAATAGGCGTACTGGCGGTCAATACGCTGGATATGATTGCGATACCTGTTGACATATCCATGATCGCTTGCGCAGGTGCACTGGCCTGCTCTGTATTAACCGGTCTGATATTTGGCTTCATGCCTGCACGCAAGGCAGCCCTGCTCAATCCCGCCCAAGCGTTGGTCATGAACTAGGAACAGCATGATATGCAATGCTGCACCCCCTGGTTGCGCCTTGAGTTTCACGCCTTATAAATCCAAGGCGCATTTTCGCGCAAGCGTGGCAACGCGGCGTTGCTGCAAGCGCAAAACTGGCTCGGGCTGTTCACGGTTGAGGCTTGCCTGATTCGTGCGCTATGCTGGCTGCAGCTTATTGACGTGGAATTCGCTAGGTTCCCAACAGGCGCGCCAATTATTTTTGAGTAGAGAAATGGACTTGTCTTATCTCCCTTGCCACATCGCCAAGGTATGGAACAGCAGCACCAGCCGCGACCTCTTTGAGTTGAATCGAGCTGATATCGAGGAAGAGTTCAAGCGTGCCGGACTTATTCTTTTTCGTGGGTTTGAAGTTACCCCGCAGTCCTTTGAGCGCTTCGCCTCTCAGTTTTCCAGTCAGATCATTATCAGCCCTGGAGAAGCAAAATCAGGAACTGCCGTGGGCAGTGGTGTCCAGTTGATCGCTCGGGACGGCGCTGAACAAGATCTTCATCAGGAAAACGGAGCGCTTGCTTCGCGCCCAGAGCTACTCTGGTTTTATTGCGCCACTCCAGCAGACGGCGAAGGAGAAACAACCTACGCGGATGGCATCGCGGTGTGGCAAGCGCTCTCAGAGAATACCCGCAAGCTGTTCCTGTCCAAGCGAGTTAAGTATTCAGACAGCTTGCCCCGTGAAGCATGGCTGACGCCGGATGGGTTTCTCGACGCCCGCATGCATGTAGGCCAGTTGAGGCTAAAAGGCTCGATTGTTCGTTTTGACGATCAAGACACGTTGATCAGGGAATATATAGCGCCCGCTGCCACGCAGCCAAAATGGAGTGAACAAACGGCATTCGTCAATAGTTTATGCGGCCCCTATGATCACGTCGTGACCTTAGAAGACGGCTCCCCAATCCCCAGTGATGTCATTGAGGAAATACATGCAGTGCATACAGCCCTAATACGCGCGGTCACTTGGCAGTCAGGCGACATCCTGCTGATTGATAACACCCGGTATGTGCACGGTCGGCGTGCATTTCAAGACGTTAAAAGAACACATTACACTTTTATGTCATTGGCGAACTTCTAAGGCATTCAGATGCGCACATACGATGCACTTACCAGTAGCCCCGTGGCATTCGCAAAAACGACATGCAATCTGTGTGATTCGGACATTCCTGTCACGGCTGATCGATACCATTGCCTGGACTGCCATCAAGACTTTTGCAATGCATGTAAAGCCTCGCAGCACGCCCACGTTCAGGGTCACCCCGCTTTCCACCTTTGCGTTGTATACCCTGGTTTGAAAACGCCCGATGATAGCCAACGCAAAGATATCATCTCAGCGTGGCGGGAAGACCTGGAACGCAATCAGCGCTTTGGCGCAGCCGCCACTTTTTTCTCTGATTACGCACTCGCTATTCTCGACGCAAAGACTGAACGTCTTGGCCTCATGGGCGAAACTGCGACTTACGCTGAACTGGCGATGAATCGGATCATTGAACTTAGAAGTATGGGCCGTTTTGTGGACTTCTTTGCACGAAGAACCTTGGCAGGCACGGTACTGGGCGGCGGCATGCAGGTTTTTTCGCAGGGTGTCAGCGACGCGAATCGATGGAAAGGCATCCCATTGCTTAAGGGTGTCTACGATTTCGCGCTGTACCCTTTGATGCTGAACAAGATAAAACCGGCAACAATATTTGAATTCGGGAGTGAGGCCGGTGGTAGTGCATGCTGGCTCGCTGATCTAACCGCTTCTTTCGACATCGATTGCCACGTTTACTCTGTGGACCTGACTCCGCCCAGCCTTAAACATGAGCACATTACATTCATACAGGGGGATTCGCGGTCACCCGAGATAGCATTCCCTGCCAAACTGTTACTTCAAGCCCCCCATCCCTGGTTGATCGTTGAGGATTCCCACGTCAACATCCAGGGTATTCTGGAGTACTTTTCCAAGTTCATGCAGCCAGGCGATTATTTTATTATAGAAGATGAAAACGCAGAGTCGGATATTGGCAAGCATCTCTTAATGCATCCTGGGCAGTACTGGGTGGATACATTTTTCACTGATTATTTCGGATACAACGCAACTTGCAGCTCTGATCAGATTCTTGCCTTCAAGCCCCCTATCGACGGTATTGATGAGAAGACCCCTTAGTAGTCGCGCTTCTTTTTAAACCCTGCGTCGTAGGTAGCCCATGGAAAAAAACGATACTCACCCGTCAAGTCTATTTCAGTCAGCCATATCTGGCGACACGCACGCTCTTGCTATTCGCAGAGATCGGGTAGCGCAGGCTTCAAGGTCGTTGGCAGCGTTGAAAGCGGTACAACGGATAAGCTCAGACTCGGTCAATTTTCATGAAACCGCACTGCAGGGCCTTCCTTTGATCATTGAAGGTATCGTCGGTGACTGGTCTATCAATTCATATAAACGTGATGACCTGCGCCATAGTTTCGGTGCGTTGAAAGTTTCCCCTAGAATGGGCGACTACGTTATGCCACTGCCCACGGAAGGCGTGACGAGTAATGAAATGACTTTGCTCGATTACTTGGACTTGATCGAGCAGGCGGGTCCAACGCCCCCCCCTTACATCGGCGATCACTCGCTGCCAATCAGTTCCATGTGTGATTGGCCGCCGTATTTTGAAAACTGGCATACGCCCCGGGTATGGCTAGGCCCCTCTGGAACCGTTACCCGTCTGCACTGTGATTTCGAAGATAATTTATTTGCCCAGATCTGGGGGCGTAAGCGTTTTTTACTCTATCCACACTCTGCAAGACCTAACCTCTATATTGAGGAGGTTCATCCAACTTTGTTTATCTCCTCGTTCGATCCCGAGTACCCGGATTACGACCTCTACCCCTTGGCTCGGTCAGTGGAGGCCGTAGAGTGCATTTTAGAGCCTGGCGACTTGCTGTATCTACCTGCAGGCTGGTTTCATCATGTCAAGGCATTGGACTTTTCTTTATCAGTCAACCGCTGGACCCCGGACGAACCGATAATAATAACGGCCAGTAATTGATCTCGCCCGCCAGGATCTACACTTACACACCTGACAGACACTCACAGCAGGATAGGTTCATCCTGCCAACAAACAGAGCATCCATGAACTGCCCTATGGATGCCCCGGCTATCCCTATGTTTATACGACGTCCAAAGCGATTTTCGTCACAACGTACTCCCCTACGTCCCGAACGGCAGGCTCCTGCACTATGCTGTCGTGCAAACAGTCCAGAATGACATTCTGGATCGGATCCGTTACATAGTGGCGCCACTGTTCACTTTGCGTTTCTCCGTATCGCGTACTGCGTCGCGCACTGAAGTAGGTAATCTTTCCAGAGTACTTACGCTCGATCGGCTCCTGCCCCAACAACGTATTATTAATACTTGTCTTGACCACTCTTTTGAATACTTCGACATCCAGCATGCCTAAAGGACTGTTCTGCGAATGCAAGTAGGCATGAAAGGCTCTCAGACTCTCAGTGACAGGCCCCTCACTACACAAAGGTGAATCAAGTTCAGAGAGTATTGCCTCGAACACCAACTTTTCGGTGATCGTTTTATTATTCAGCCCTTTTACAGGCACCCGAGCGTCGAGCAAAATCACCTCGCCGACTTCATGCCCTAACTCAGATAACGTACACGCGACCTCAAAGGCAATCCTACCGCCGAAAGACCAGCCGATCAGATGATAAGGACCTGCTGGCTGAACGTTCAGTATGCAGTCTACATACTCTTGAATCATTTCATTAAGCGTTGCCGCAGGCGCTTCGTCATGCTCTATACCGCGCGCTTGGAGCCCGTACAAAGATACACCCGGTAGATGCCTGATAAGCTGAGAATAGGGCCAGCAGAGTCCACGCCCAGGGTGCATGCAGAACATCGTGGGTGAACCCGTTTGGGTGCGTAGAGGCAGCAACATTGAAAGCGAGGATGCTTGCGGCCCTTTCAATTGCTCCACCAATTGCGCCACCGTGGGCGCTTCAAACAGGCTGCGGATCGCCAGGTCCACACCCAGCTCTTCGCGCACAGCGTTGACCAGGCGCATGGCCAACAACGAGTGCCCGCCCAGCTCGAAGAAACTGTCGTCGATGCCCACGCTGTCGACCCCCAGCACCTCGGCAAACAAACGGCACAGCCTTGCTTCCTGCTCGTTGCGCGGAGCACGGCTCTCTTGCTTGCGCTCCGACGGTTCCGGCAGCGCGCGCAGGTCCAGCTTGTCATTGGCGGTACGCGGCAGTGACTCGAGCACGATCAAGGCGCTCGGCACCATGTACGCCGGCAGGCGTTGCAGCAGGTAGTGGCGCAAGACGTCGACCTCTACAGA
>NZ_FOIH01000017.1:0-167200 GCF_900111535.1 Pseudomonas sp. NFR09 | reverse complement strand
CAACAGAACGCGGTAACGCTGCGCAGTAAGAAGGTCGAGCTGATTTATCAGGAGGTCTGGGGGCTTTTGCTGGCTTACAACATTATTCGTCGGGAGGCCAGCCAGGCCGCTGTAGCATTCGGCCGCGCACCTTCAGATATACGGTTCAAGCCAGCCTGCCAGTACATAGCGGTACAGTTGATCGTGATGGCAGCAGCGAACCCGGTATCAGCAACAGGAAGGAGGCTAAGCGAGCTGAGGGGAGGAGTAGGAGGAATGTTTCTGGATCACCGCCCAAGGCCAGGAAGGCCAAGGACGGTGAAGATTTCCAAAACCCGGTACCCAGTGGACCGTAAGGCTGCTCCGCTTAAGTGAACAGCATTACGGCACATGACCGGGGTTTTGTTATTCAACGCTCACCTGCTACCGCAGGATCACTCCCACTCAATCGTCGCCGGCGGCTTGCTCGACACGTCATACGTCACGCGCGAAATGCCTTCGATCTCATTGATAATACGGCCACTGACGGTCTCCAGCAGTTCGTATGGCAGGTGCGCCCAACGGGCGGTCATGAAGTCGATGGTTTCCACCGCACGCAGGGCCACGACCCATGCGTAACGACGGCCGTCACCGACCACGCCAACCGATTTCACCGGCTGGAACACCACGAACGCCTGGCTGACTTTGTGGTACCAGTCGGCCTTGCGCAGTTCTTCGATAAAGATGTGGTCGGCGCGACGCAGCAGGTCGGCGTATTCCTTCTTCACTTCACCGAGGATCCGCACGCCCAGGCCCGGGCCCGGGAATGGGTGGCGGTAGACCATGTCGTACGGCAGGCCCAGTTCCAGGCCCAAGCGGCGGACTTCGTCCTTGAACAGTTCGCGCAGCGGTTCGACCAGCTTGAGGTTCATTTCCTCCGGCAGGCCACCCACGTTGTGGTGGGACTTGATCACGTGGGCCTTGCCGCTCTTGGCGCCGGCCGACTCGATCACGTCGGGGTAGATGGTGCCCTGGGCGAGGTACTTGATGTTGTCCAGTTTGCTGGACTGGGCATCGAACACGTCGATGAAGGTGCGACCGATGATCTTGCGCTTCTTCTCCGGGTCGGACTCGCCGGCCAGGTTGTTGAGGAACTGGTCCTCGGCGTTGGCGCGGATCACCTTGACGCCCATGTTCTCGGCGAACATGGCCATCACCTGCTCGCCTTCGTGCAGGCGCAGCAGGCCGTTGTCGACGAATACGCAAGTCAGCTGGTCGCCGATGGCTTTGTGCAGCAGGGCTGCGACCACGGAGGAGTCAACACCGCCGGACAGGCCGAGCAGGACGTTATCGGTGCCGACCTGGGCGCGAACCTGGGCGATGGCATCTTCAGCAATCTTGGACGGCGTCCACAGGGCCTCACACTCGCAGATGTCGAGGATGAAGCGCGACAGGATGCGGCCGCCTTGCTTGGTGTGGGTCACTTCCGGGTGGAACTGCACGCCGTAGTAGCGGCGCTCGTCGCTGAACATGCCGGCGATCGGGCAGCTCGGGGTGCTGGCCAGGATGTGAAAGTCCTGCGGCATTTTGGTGACCTTGTCACCATGGCTCATCCATACGTCGAGGCCGAACAGGCCGTCGGCGTCGACGTGGTCTTCGATGCCGTCCAGCAGGCGGCTCTTGCCGACCACGTCGACACGGGCATAACCGAATTCACGCAGCTCGGAACCTTCAACCTTGCCGCCCAGTTGCTCGGCCATGGTCTGCATGCCGTAGCAGATACCGAAGACCGGTACGCCCAGGTCGAATACCGCTTGCGGGCAACGCGGGCTGTTGGCTTCGTGCACGGACTCGGGGCCACCGGCGAGGATGACGCCTTTCGGTGCGAATTCGCGGATCGCTTCGTCGTCCATGTCGAACGGATGCAGTTCGCAGTACACGCCGATTTCGCGCACGCGGCGGGCGATCAGCTGGGTGTACTGGGAACCGAAATCGAGGATCAGGATGCGGTGGGCGTGAATGTCGAGGGCCATGAAGTCAGTCTCGTCTAATGAATCAGAAACAACTCGGGGCTGAAGAACAGCCCCGGTTACTTAACATTTTGCTGGAAGCCTCAACCTACGCGGTAGTTTGGCGCTTCCTTGGTGATCTGCACGTCGTGGACATGGGATTCAGCCATGCCGGCGCCGGTGATCCGTACGAACTCTGGCTTGGTGCGCATTTCTTCGATGTCGGCGCTGCCGGTGTAGCCCATCGAGGAACGCAGGCCGCCCATCAGTTGATGGATGATCGCGCTCAGGGTGCCTTTGTAAGGAACACGGCCCTCGATGCCTTCCGGGACGAGCTTCTCGGCGCCTGCCGAGGAGTCCTGGAAGTAACGGTCGGAAGAACCTTGCGCCTGGGACATGGCGCCCAGCGAACCCATGCCACGGTAAGCCTTGTAGGAACGACCCTGGAACAGTTCGATCTCGCCTGGCGCTTCTTCGGTACCGGCGAACATCGAGCCCATCATCACGCAGGAAGCACCGGCTACGATGGCCTTGGACAGGTCACCGGAGAAACGGATGCCGCCGTCGGCGATCAACGGAACGCCGGTGCCTTCAAGGGCTGCGGCGACGTTGGCGATGGCGCTGATTTGCGGCACGCCGACACCGGCGACGATACGGGTGGTGCAGATCGAGCCAGGGCCGATACCGACCTTGACCGCATCGGCGCCCGCTTCGGCCAGGGCCTTGGCGGCTGCGCCGGTGGCGATGTTTCCGCCGATCACCTGTACTTCAGGGAAGTTCTGCTTGACCCAGCGCACGCGGTCGATCACGCCTTTGGAGTGGCCGTGGGCGGTGTCGACCACCACCACGTCAACGCCGGCAGCGACCAGGGCCGAAACACGGTCGCCGGTGTCTTTACCGGTGCCGACCGCCGCGCCAACGCGCAGACGACCTTGATCGTCCTTGCTGGCCAGCGGGTAAGCCTTGGCTTTTTCGATGTCGTTGACGGTCATCATGCCTTTGAGGGCGAATTTGTCGTCGACGATCAGCACGCGCTCGATGCGGTGCTTGTGCAGCAGCTCGCGCACATCGTTCTTGTCGGCGCCTTCCTTGACAGTGACCAGACGCTCTTTGGGCGTCATCACTTCACGGACGGTGACTTCAAGACGGTTCTCGAAACGTACGTCACGGGAAGTGACGATACCGACCAGGTCGCCATCGTGCAGTACCGGAACGCCGGAGATGTTGTGCAGGCGGGTCAGGTCGAACAGGTCGCGCACGGTGGCGTCGGCTTCGATGGTGATCGGATCTTTCACCACGCCGGCTTCGTAACGCTTGACCTTGCGCACTTCGGCAGCTTGCTGCTCGATGGTCATGTTCTTGTGGATGATGCCGATGCCGCCTTCCTGAGCCATGGCGATGGCCAGACGGGCTTCGGTGACGGTGTCCATGGCAGCGGAAACCAGGGGAATATTCAGCTCGATGCCACGGGTTAGGCGGGTCTTGAGACTGACTTCGTTAGGAAGCACCTCGGAATAACCGGGCACTAGGAGAATGTCGTCGAATGTCAGAGCTTCTTGGCTGATACGCAGCATCGCGGGGGCTCCCGAGCGGGAAAATGGAAGCGCGCCATTATATACATGCACCCTGTCGGGCTCAATGTAAAACTCTGACAAACTTGGGAATACTGATAGAAGGGTTACAACTCGACTTTGACCCAACTCATCTTCTGGTCCAGCCAATCGGCGAATTCGTCGATAAAACTTTGCTTGAACCCTGCCTCCGCCCAGTTGTTGAAGATAAATCCCAGGTTGGAAAACCCGCACTCCTGCAGGAACAGGAACCCGTTGATGTCGTCTTCATACCCACACAGCGGGCAGGTGAAGTTGTCGGTGTGGCCGGGCATCCAGTCTTCCAGGCTTTCGAACAGCGCTTCGCCGACTTCCTTGCGGCATTGCGGGCAACCGGCTTCTTCGAGAAAGCCCTTGGCCGGCGTGTAGATGCAGCGCTTGTAGATGATCTCCAGGCCATTGATCGGCTCGTTGAACGGCAGTGCCTGCGGGTAAAGCACCACGGCGCGGGCGCCATCGGCCAGGGCGTAGCCCATGCGGTTGCCGGTGCGGCCACAGGTGGTCAGCTCTTCCTTGATGATGTTCTTGCGCACCAACCAGCGCACGATCGCCCGGGCGCGGGGTTCGTGGACGGGCAAGGTGGAGATTTTCGGGACAAGGATGCTTTGGGAATTCATGGGAGTCCTGCGGTGTGGCGTCTGGCGTCATCGGGAGCAAGCCCCCTCTCACATTTTGGGGCGGGTGAGGGCTTGCCCCCGAAGAGGCCGTGAAGGCAGGCAGCTTAATCCCTGAAAAAAACAGGTCAAGTACTCAAATACCGCCCGATCAATGCAATACCGCTGGCCAGCACCAACCACGTCACCAACCGCACAAACGCCTCACGCGACATACGCATCGTCAACCGGCGCCCACACCACAGCCCCATGGCCATCGCCGGCAACAGGCACAGCGCCAACATCAGCAGCGGCAGGTCCGCGTACACCCCGGCAATCAGGAACAGGCTCAAGCGCACCACCGTGCTGCAACTGATCAACGCACTCTGGGTGGCGCGCGCCGCGTCTTTGGGGAGACGGCTATTCAGATAGATCGCATAGAGAAAGCCGCCACTGCCAAACAACGCACCAAACAATCCGCCCACCGTGCCCATGGGTATTGACCACCTGGCAGCGAGCTGCGTCGGCCGCGCCTTCACCGCCAGGCTATAGATCGCATAGGCACTGATAAACAGGCCCATCAACAACAGCAAAAGGTCCGAATGCAGGTTGAGCAAAAACACCACGCCAAGTGTGCAGCCAATCGCCATGCACGGCAGCAAGCGCAGCAGCTCCGGCTTGTTCACATCGCGCCGCGACTGCAGCAGGTTGCCAAACGCCGCGACAAAATCCAGCAACACCAACAGCGGGATGATCTTCGACAACGGCATGAACAGGATCAGCAGCGGCCCCGCCACCAACGCGGTGCCAAATCCCGCGATACCGAACACGATATAGGCCACGACGATGCCCAGGCCGATCACCAGCCAATCCATCCCGCCAAACGACCACTGACTCATCAGCTCAACCGGGCTCATGGGGTATTCCTTGCAAGAGATGGCCATCACTTTAGCCATCGGTGAGGGATGCGACTAATATCTTCGAAACCCTCTACCTATCTCGAAAAGGCATGACGTGTGATATCCACCCGCCAACTGCGGTACTTCGTCGAAATCGCCGACAGCGGCAGCTTCAGTGCCGCCGCCGAGCGCCTGTTTGTGGCGCAGTCAGCCTTGAGCCGACAGATCAAGGAGCTGGAGACCCAGCTGAAAACCCCGTTGTTCGAGCGCACCGCACGTCAACCGCGCCTTACGGCCGCAGGTGAGGCCTTTTATCCGCGGGCCCGCAACCTGCTGAGTGAACTACTCAAGGCCAGCGAACTGGCGACCCAAGTGGGCAATGGCGAACTGGGCACGCTGCGCCTGAGCCATTCGAGCACTGTGCCGATGAGCGGCCCTTTGCTGCAGGGCATCAGCGCTTGGCTGGAACGCTGCCCTGGGGTGTCGATGGATATCGTCAAACTGTCCTCCGAAGCGCAGCTGGAAGAAATCGCCGACGGTCGCCTTGAGGTAGGCGTACTGCGCTTGCCGGTGCTGCGCCAGCGCGAGGGGGTTCGGGTGATACCTTTGTATAACGAGCAACTGTTGCTGGCCGTACCGCCCAACCATGCGTTAGCGCGTAGTCAGGCGCCCATCGAGCTAGGGCAATTGAAGGACGAAGCGTTTATTTCAATACCCCACCCCCAGCGCGGCGGCTTGAGCTATCTGTCAGCCGAGTTGTGCATGCGTGCCGGATTTTTCCCCAAGGCCGCGCGAGTGATGTCGCGCAAGACCACCCAGCTGCAACTGATCCAGGCAGGCTTTGGTATTGCCTTGTTACCAAAATCCATGCAGGACATCGCCCCCGCCAACGTGCACTTTTTGCCCCTGGCCGACCCGGACTGCCTCAGCACCGTGGCCCTGGCCTGCGCACAGGCGCCGAGCACGCTGGTGGAGCAATTCTGCCAAACCTTGCACGAATGCCTATAAACTGCCGCCCATGATTAAAGATCCTTTTGCCCGTCTGGGCCTGGACCGCGAAGTCCTGACTGTCAGCCAGCTCAACGGCCGTGCGCGGGTGTTGCTGGAAGACGTGTTCACCAATATCTGGGTCGAAGGCGAGATCTCCAACCTCGCCCGCCCGGCTTCCGGTCATGTGTATTTCACCCTCAAGGACAGCGGCGCACAGGTGCGTTGCGCGTTGTTTCGCAACAACGCTGCAAGGGTGCGCCAGGCGCTGAAGGATGGCCTGGCGGTGAAAGTGCGCGGCAAGGTCTCGCTGTTCGAGGGACGGGGCGACTACCAACTGATCCTCGATACCGTGGAGCCGGCCGGTGATGGGGCGTTGCGCCTGGCATTCGATGCGCTGAAGGAAAAGCTCAGCGCCGAAGGCCTGTTCAGTGCCGAACGCAAGGTGCCGCTGCCAACGCATCCTCGACGCATCGGCATTATCAGCTCGCCGACCGGCGCGGTGATCCGCGACATCATCAGTGTGTTCCGCCGCCGTGCGCCCAACATTGAACTGACCCTGATCCCCACCGCCGTGCAAGGCCGCGAAGCGATCCCGCAGATTGTGCGCGCGTTGAAACTCGCGGATGCCCGTGGCTTCGATGCGCTGATCCTGGCCCGTGGCGGCGGCTCGCTGGAAGACCTCTGGTGCTTCAACGAGGAAGCCGTGGCCCGTGCGGTGGACGCCTGCGTCACACCGATCGTCAGCGCCGTCGGGCATGAGACCGATGTGTCGATCAGCGACTTCGTGGCCGACGTGCGCGCTCCTACACCCTCCGCCGCAGCCGAACTGCTCGCGCCAGACGCCAGCCACCTGGTGCGCCAGGTCGAAAACCTGCACCGCCGCCTGGTGCTGCTGATGCGCAATCGCCTGAGCCACGACCGCCTGCGCCTGGAAGGCATGGCCCGGCGCCTGCGTCACCCCGGCGAACGCCTGCGCCAGCAAGCCCAACGCCTGGACGACCTGGACATGCGCCTGCGCCGCGCCTTCGAGCGCAGCCTCAATACCCGCCGTGAACGCCTGATCCGCCTGGAAACGCGCCTTGCCGGCCAGCACCCGGGTCGCCAACTGGCACTGCTGCGCCAGCGCCTGGACAGCCTCGCCGAACGCCTGCCCCGCGCCATGCGCGAAGGCCTCAAGGCGCGGCGCCTGCAACTGCAAAGCCAGATGCAGACGCTGCATGTGGTCAGCCCGTTGGCGACCCTGGGCCGTGGCTACAGCATCCTGCTGGACGAGCGCGGACAGGCCATTCGCAATGCCGCGCAGACCCACACCGGCCAGCGCCTGACCGCGCGCCTCGGTGAGGGCCAATTGCAGGTGCGGGTGGAAGACAACCACCTGACACCCGTCACCCTTTCGTTATTGGATTGATCGATGCCACGTCTCTTCAGTGTGTTGATGCTGCTGTGCCTTGCCTTTAACGCGCAGGCCGACAGCTACATTTCCCGCACCCTCAATAAGCCCGTGCCTGGCGGGGTTGCCGTGGTCGAACTCGGTCCTTCCGCTGCCGCGCCCAAAGCCACGTACCAGGGCAAGCCTGTATTGGTGGTGAAAGAAGCGGACACCTGGCTGGCGATTGTCGGTATTCCGTTGACGGTCAAGCCGGGCAATGAGCGCATCAGCAGCGGCGGGCGCAACCTGCCGTTTATCGTCGGCTACAAAAAGTACCCGGAACAGCGCATCACCCTGAAAAACAAAAGCCAGGTAAACCCTGACCCTGCGCAGCTCAAGCGCATCGAAGGCGAATTGGCAGTGCAGCTCAAGGCCTACCGCAGTTTCAGCCCTAACCTGCCGAGCAACCTGGTGCTGGACAAACCGGTGAACGGGCCGCTGTCGAGCAAGTTTGGCGTGCGGCGGTTCTTCAACGGTGAAGAGCGCAACCCCCATTCTGGCCTGGACTTTGCCGTGCCGGCCGGTACGCCGATCAAAACGCCGGCCAATGGCAAAGTGATTCTGGTGGGCAACTACTTCTTCAACGGCAACACCGTGTTCGTCGACCATGGCCAAGGCTTTATCAGCATGTTCTGCCACATGTCGAAGATCGACGTGAAAGTGGGCGATCAGCTCACACGCGGCGCAGTGGTGGGCAAGGTCGGCTCGACTGGTCGGGCGACCGGGCCGCACATGCATTGGAACGTCAGCCTGAATGATGCGCGGGTTGATCCGGCGATCTTTATCGGCGCGTTCCAACCCTGAAAGGCTCGATTGCGCGCTCGACAACGGGCGCGCAATTAAATCCAGCCGCCAGACCATCTTCAGGCATTAAATCTCGTTTCACAGGTCAATAACAGAAGTTCTCTCAATTTTTAGCGACTGCTTGCCATCTTTCACCCCGGCAGTTAGGGTTGAGCCTATGAAAACCTCTCACACCCTCATTCAGCTCCGCCAGCACCGCAGCCTGTGCCTCGTCAGCGCACGACTGCCAGGCTGAATCGATCTGCCTCGTCTTTACGTTTTATCCCTAAAAACAGTTCTACGGCAGGCCGCCTTTTCTCGGCCCCTACAACAAAGGATTTCCCGATGAGCATGCTCAAAGACCCGTCTTCGAAGTACCGCGCGTTCCCGACCATCGATATCCCGGACCGCACCTGGCCATCGAAGACCATCACCGAAGCGCCGATCTGGTGCAGCTCCGACCTGCGTGATGGCAATCAGTCGCTGATCGAGCCGATGGACGCAGTGAAAAAGCTGCGTTTCTGGAAGACCCTGGTCGCCGTCGGCGTGAAAGAAATCGAAGCCTCGTTCCCCGCTGCCTCGCAAACCGACTTCGACTTCGTGCGCACCCTGATCGAAGACGGCCACATCCCCGAGGACACCACCATCCAGGTGCTGACCCAGGGCCGTGAAGACTTGATCGCACGCACCTTCGAATCCCTGCGCGGCGCCAAGAAGGCCATCGTGCACCTGTACAACGCCACGTCGCCGTCCTTCCGCCGCATTGTGTTCAACCAGGACAAGGAAGGCATCAAGGCCATCGCGGTCAACGCGGCCAAGCTGTTCGTCAAATACGCCGCCCAGCAGCCGGAAACCCAGTGGACCTTCGAATACTCCCCGGAGACTTTCAGTGCCACCGAGCTGGAATTCGCCAAGGAAGTCTGTGACGCGGTGATCGAGGTGTGGAACCCGACGCCTGAGCACAAGATGATCCTCAACCTGCCGGCCACCGTGGAGTGCGCCACGCCGAACATCTATGCCGACCAGATCGAGTGGTTCGGTCGCCATATCAACCGTCGGGACAGCGTGATCATCAGCCTGCACACCCACAACGACCGCGGCACCGGCGTAGCGGCCACCGAGTTGGGCCTGATGGCCGGCGCCGACCGTGTCGAAGGCTGCCTGTTCGGCAACGGCGAGCGTACCGGCAACGTCGACCTGGTCACCGTGGCACTGAACATGTACACCCAGGGCCTCGACCCGCAGCTGGACTTCTCCGACATCGACGGCGTGCGCAAAGTCGTCGAGGAGTGCAACCAGATTCAGGTTCACCCACGTCACCCGTACGTCGGCGACCTGGTGCACACCGCGTTCTCCGGCTCTCACCAGGACGCGATCCGCAAGGGCTTCGCCCAGCAGAAAGACGATGCGCTGTGGGAAGTGCCGTACCTGCCGATCGACCCGGCCGACATCGGTCGCAGCTACGAGGCTGTGATTCGCGTGAACAGCCAGTCGGGCAAAGGTGGCATCGCCTACCTGCTGGAACAGGAATACGACATCAGCTTGCCACGTCGCATGCAGATCGAATTCAGCCAAGTGGTACAGGCCGAAACCGACCGCGTGGGCCTTGAGATGACTGCACCGCAGATCTACGCCTTGCTGCAGCGCGAATACCTGCAAGCCAACACCCCGTATGCGCTGGTCAGCCATCGCCTGCAGGAAGAAAACGGCAACAGCTTTGTCGAGGTGGAAGTCTCGGGCAAGGGCCAGGGCGAAACCAACCTGCACTGGAAAGGCAAAGGCAACGGCGCCCTGGAAGCGTTGGTGGCCGGCTTGCCGATTGGCGTGGAGATCATGGACTACAACGAACATGCGATCGGTGCGGGCACCAACGCCAAGGCGGCGGCCTACATCGAACTGCGTGTGAACGGTGAGCGTCCGGTACATGGCGTGGGCATTGATGAAAACATCACCACGGCCAGTTTCAAGGCGCTGTTCAGCGCGCTGAACCGTTCGTTGAGCCAGTTGGCAGCGAAGGCGGCGTAAGCAGTCTGCTTGAATGCGAAAGGCCCCTGGATACGAGTCCAGGGGCCTTTTTTTGGTTTTTTGTGGTCTGTGAGGGCCTCATCGGGGGCAAGCCCCCTCCCACACTTTAATTTGTGAATACATTCAAAATGTGGGAGGGGGCTTGCCCCCGATAGCGGTCTGTCAGACAAACTGGAAAGTATCGGCATCCAGGTTCGCCGGAAACCGCGTGCGGTACGCCGCCAGCTCTGCTGCATCCAGATTGACCTGGAACACCCCATCCGCCTCCCCCGCACTCAGCAGGGTCTCGCCCTGGAAATCCAACACCTGGCTGTCCCCGGTGTAGGCAAAGCCCTTCCCATCCGTGCCCACCCGATTCACCGCCGCCACATAGCACAGGTTTTCAATCGCCCGCGCCGGCAGCAGTCGGTTCCAGTGCGAGCGCCGCGCCCCCGGCCAGTTGGCGGTGTACAGCAGCAGGTCGGTGTCCTGGGCATCACGGCTCCACACCGGGAAACGCAGGTCGTAGCAAATCAACGGGCGAATACGCCAACCTTTCACTTCGAACTGCACCTGGCGCTCACCGGGGGTGTAGTGGTTGTGCTCGCCGGCCATGCGGAACAGGTGGCGCTTGTCGTAATGCAACACCTCGCCATCCGGCCGTGCCCACAGCAGGCGGTTGCGGTGGCTGCCGTCGGCAGCCTGGATGATCACGCTACCGGTGATGACGGCGTTGTACTTCGCGGCCTGGGCCTGTAGCCAACGGTGGGTCGGGCCGTTCTCGGGTTCGGCGAGGGTCGCGGATTCCATGGAGAAACCGGTGGTGAACATCTCCGGTAATACGATCAGGTCGGCACCTTGCGCCTGTTCCAACAATAACTCGAAGTGCTCAAGGTTCGCCTGGCGGTCGTGCCAGGCCAGGCTGGTCTGGATCAGGGCGATGTTCAGGTTCGGCAGTGCACTCAGATCACGCATAGTTTTTCAGCCGCTTGTTGCAGCGTTTCCTCGCGTTTGGCAAAGCACAGGCGCACCAGGCGCTGGCCTTGGGGTGGGGTCTGGTAGAACACCGAGACCGGAATCGTCGCCACGCCATGCTCGCGGGTCATCCACAGTGACATGGCGACGTCATCCAGGTCCGGGCGGATCTGTGAGTAATCCACCAGTTGGAAGTAGGTGCCGGTCACTGGGGTAAAGCTGAAGCGCGATGGCGCCAGCAGGTCGCAGAACAGATCGCGCTTGGCCTGATAGAACGCCGGCAACTCGTCGACATGCTCCGGGTGTTCTGCCATGAAATCGGCCAATGCGTACTGCAGCGGGGTTACACCACAGAAATTGACGTATTGATGCACCTTGCGCAGTTCTGCGGTGAGGGCCGGCGGCGCGACGACGTAGCCGGTTTTCCAACCGGTGACGTGGTAAGTCTTGCCGAAGGAACTGACCACGAACGCACGCTGATACAGCTCATCGTGGGCCAGCACACTGACGTGGGGCACACCGTCAAATACCAGGTGCTCGTAGACTTCATCGCTGACCAGGTAGATGTCACGGTCGCGGATCAGTTCGGTCAACTGGTCCAGTTCGGCGCGGCTGATCAGCGCGCCGGTCGGGTTGTGTGGGGAATTGAGGACGATCATGCGCGTACGCGGTGACAGCGCCGCCTTGATCTTCTCGAAGTCCAGCGCGAAGCCATCCAGGCTCAGTTGCACGTGCACGCAACGGCCGCCGGCCAGCTCCACCGAAGGCTCGTAGCTGTCGTAGCTGGGGTCGAACACGATGACTTCATCACCCTGGCGAATCACCGCCTGGATCGCACAGAAGATCGCCTCGGTAGCACCAGGGGTAATGGTCACTTCAGTGTCCGCATTGACCGTGGCGCCATAGCTATGGGCGATCTTGGCGGCTACCTGCTGGCGCAGCACCGGCAGGCCGGTCATGGGCGCGTATTGGTTGTGCCCGAGAGCGATATGCTTGCCCACCGCATCGAGCAGACCCTGGGGGCCATTGAAGTCCGGAAAGCCCTGGGACAGGTTCAGCGCACCGGTTTCGGCAGCGAGTTGCGACATGGTGGTGAAAATGGTCGTGCCGACATTCGGCAGCTTGCTGGTGATCATGGGAGCCCCCTTCGGGTGAGCTGCAAGTTTTAAGCTGCAAGCCGCAAGCAGGTCAAGGGGCAAACCACCAGGCACAAAAAAGGGCTCCAAAGGAGCCCTCTCTTGCAGCTGACAACTTGAAGCTACCGTTACTTCTTATCGCGACGCTTCTTGTCGGCCTTCTTGTGGTGAGTCATCAAGCGACGCTTCTTGTTCACCTGACGGTCAGTCAGTGTGTTCTTGTTGCCTTCGTATGGGTTCTCGCCACCCTTGAACTCGATACGGATCGGCGTACCGACCAGTTTCAAGACACGGCGGTAGGTGTTTTCCAGGTAACGCACATAGGACTTCGGCACCTTCTCGATCTGGTTACCGTGAATCACGATAATCGGCGGGTTGGCACCACCCAAGTGGGCGTAACGCAGTTTGATCCGGCGATTGTTGACCATCGGCGGCGCGTGCTCGCCAACCGCATCTTCCAGGATCTGGGTGAGGCGGTTGGTCGGCCAGCGGGTCACTGCGGACTTGAACGAGTTCTGCACGGAAGCGTACAGGTTGCCCACGCCGGTGCCGTGCAGTGCCGAGATGAAGTGGATGTCGGCGAACTCGACGAAGAACAGGCGACGTTGCAGCTCGACCTTGACGAAGTCGCGCTCGCTCGGCGTCATGCCGTCCCACTTGTTGATCGCGATCACCAGGGCACGACCGGCCTCCAGGGCAAAGCCCAGGAGGTTGAGGTCGTGGTCCACCACACCCTCGCGGGCGTCCATCACGAAGATCACCACGTTGGCGTCTTTGATCGCCTGCAGGGTTTTGACCACCGAGAACTTTTCGACTTCCTCGTGGATCTTGCCGCGCTTGCGCACACCGGCGGTATCGATCAGCGTGTACTTTTCCTCGTTACGTTCGAACGGGATGTAGATGCTGTCGCGGGTGGTGCCGGGCTGGTCATAGACGATGACCCGGTCTTCACCGAGCATGCGGTTGACCAGGGTCGACTTGCCGACGTTGGGACGACCGATGATAGCGATCTTGATACCGTCTTTTTCGCTCGGGCCAGGAATGCGCTTGGCTTCCTCACCTTCGGCAACGATTTCCTCTTCGCCCTCTTCCTCCTCGACGTCATCCTTGGGGAAATCGCGCAGGGCAATTTCCAGCATCTGGGTGATACCACGACCGTGGGCACCTGCGACCGGGATCGCATCGCCCAGGCCCATCGGGCTGAATTCGGCACGGGCAGCTTCAGGATCGATGTTGTCGATCTTGTTCGCGACCAGATAGGAACGCTTGTTGCGCTTGCGCAGGTGCTCGCCAATCATCTGGTCGGCAGCGGTGTAGCCCGCACGGGCGTCCACCAGGAACAACACGACATCGGCTTCTTCAATGGCCAGCAGCGACTGCTCGGCCATCTTTTCGTCCATGCCATGCTCGTCACCGGAGATACCACCGGTGTCGACGATAATATAGGAGCGCCCTTGCCACTTTGCCTCACCGTATTGGCGATCACGGGTCAGACCGGACAAGTCGCCGACGATGGCGTCGCGAGTCCTGGTCAGGCGGTTGAACAAGGTGGACTTGCCGACGTTAGGTCGGCCCACCAGGGCGATTACGGGAACCATGCGGCTCTCCACTTCGTTATTTCAGAAAATACAAAAGCCGCTGCAGGGCAGCGGCTGGTGCTCGGGGCAGCATAATCAAATGCCGCATGCCCCGCCTGAGCGGGGCCGCCTGGGTATTACCCCAAGCATAGTTCTTACTTGATGGTCAGGGCTTCCAGCTTGCCGCTGTTGCCATACACATAAAGCATGTTACCCACCACCAGCGGACGCGCACGCAGGCCGTCGCTGTCGATACGCTCACGACCGACGAAACGACCGTCCACCTGGCTCAACAGGTGCAGGTAGCCTTCGAAGTCGCCGACCGCGACATAACTGGAGAACACTTCCGGTGCCGACAACTGGCGGCGCGCCAGGGAATCGTTGCTCCACAGTGCCGTGGTGGAACGCTCGTCGACACTTTCAACGGTGCCGGACGCCAGGCTGACGTAGACGCTGCCAAACCCTTGGGCGACACCGGCGTAGCTGGAAGCATCACGCTGCCAGTTGACGCGGCCGCTCTGCAGGTCCAGTGCCGCAACACGGCCCTGGTAAGTGGCGACGTAGAGGGTTTCACCCGACAGCAGCAGGCCGCCATCGATGTCCACCACGCGGTCCAGTTCGGAACGACCTTGCGGGATGGCCACACGGGTTTCCCAGGCCGGCACGCCGTTCTGGGTATCCAGGGCGACCACTTTACCGGTCGACAGGCCTGCAACGGCCAGATTGTTGGTCACAATCGGACCACTGGTACCACGCAACGTCAGCACCGCCGGGGTGCTGTCGTACAACCAACGCTGTTCGCCGGTGCTGGCGTCAAGGCCGATCACACGGTCATCCTGGGTTTGCACCACGACGATATCGCCGTTGGTGGCAGGCGGTGCGAGCACTTCACTGGTCACGCGAGCGCGCCATTTCTCTTCACCGGTGCTGGAATCCAACGCCACGACTTCGCCCTTGAGCGTGCCGAGCAAGACCATGCCGTAACCTACGCCTACGGCGCCGGATACCGGAATTTCGAGGTCTTTCTTCCACTTCACGTCGCCGTTCATGCGATCCATGGAAATGACGACGCCGGTCACGTCGGCGGCGACGATATTTTCACCGTCGATAGCCGGTACCAGCATGTTGTAGGTTTCACCCTGGCCGTCACCGATGGAGCGGCTCCACTGCTTTTGCAGGACCACTTCTTCCTTGAAGCTGGTCAGCTCCGCAGGCGGCAGTTCTTTTTTACTGTTGCTGCTGCAACCCGCGGCCAGAATGGCCAGAGCCAGCAATGCTGCATGTTTCCAACGGATCACGTCACGCATCCCCTTTGGCCAAGTCGTCCAGCTTGATTTGTAAGCCACCGACCGCCGCTTCATCAGACAGCGCCGCCTTGGCTTTCTTGTACGCAGCATTGGCTTCGTCGGTACGACCCAATTGGACCAACAGGTCGCCCTTGAGCTCTTCGCGAGTGGCTACAAATGCCTTGTCAGCATCGCCGTCGAGCAGTTTGAGTGCTTCGTCAGCCTTGTTCTGTGCCGCCAGTACCTGGGCCAGGCGCTGACGTGCGATTTCACCCAGGGTCGGGTTGGTCGGCTTGTCGGCGATGGCCTTCAACTCAGCGGCGGCGTCGTCCAGCTTGCCGGTGTCGACCGCGACCTTCGCGACGAACAGGCTGCCGTATTGGGCGTAGGTGCTACCGCCGAATTCGTTCTTCAGCTTACCGGCCAGGTCTGCAACCTGCGCAGGGTCGGGCTTGCCGTCCGGCGTCAGGGTGGTTTCCAGCAATTGCTGATAGAGGATCGAGGCGCCTTGGGACTGGTTGGCCTGATACTTGGTCCAGGCCTGCCAGCCGAACACCACCACTAAAGCCAGCAGACCGCCAGTAACCAGGGGCTTGCCGTTGCGCTGCCACCAGTCCTTGAACTCGGCCAGTTGCTCATCATCAGTACTCGACACCCCAATACTCCTTAATCGCTAAATTCGGCTGTTCGACAGCTTCAACCCTGCACGACGCAGGTGGCCAAGTGCGCAGCGAGCGCATCAAAGGCAATGTTCTGTTGCTCACCCTGGCCACGCAGGGGTTTGAAACCTATCACTTGCTGGGCCAGTTCGTCTTCGCCGAGGATCAGTGCATACAGCGCACCGCTCTTGTCGGCCTTCTTGAACTGGCTCTTGAAGCTGCCGGCGCCGGCGTTGACCTGCAGGCGCAGGTTCGGCAGTTGATCGCGTACTTGTTCGCTCAGGGCCAGGGCAGCCAGTTCAGCGGCCTCGCCAAAGGCGCACAGGTACACATCCACCTGGCGGGAGATCTCTTCCGGGACCTGCTCCAGGGTTTCCAGCAGCAGGATCAGCCGCTCGATGCCCATGGCAAAACCCACGCCGGTGGTCGGCTTGCCGCCCATCTGCTCGACCAGGCCGTCGTAGCGGCCACCGGCACACACGGTGCCCTGGGCGCCAAGCTTGTCGGTGACCCACTCGAAGACCGTCTTGCTGTAGTAATCGAGGCCACGCACCAACTTTGGATTGATGACGTAAGGAATACCGGCTGCCTCCAGGCGAGCCTTGAGGCCCTCGAAGTGGATGCGGGATTCGTCGTCCAGGTAATCGGCCATTTTCGGCGCGTTGACCAGCACGGCCTGGGTGTCGGCGTTCTTGGTATCAAGGACGCGCAACGGGTTGGTTTTCAGGCGGCGCTGGCTGTCTTCGTCCAACTTGTCCAGGTGGGCGGACAGGTACTCGACCAGGGCCACGCGATAGCGGCCCCGGGACTCGCTGGTGCCCAGGCTGTTGAGCTCAAGCTTGACCGCGTCGCGGATGCCCAGCAGGCCCCACAGGCGCCAGGTCAGCACGATCAGCTCGGCGTCGATGTCCGGACCGTCGAGGTTGAACACCTCCAGGCCGATCTGGTGGAACTGGCGATAGCGACCTTTCTGCGGGCGCTCGTGGCGGAACATCGGGCCGATGTACCACAGCTTCTGTGGCTGGCCGCCACCGGTGAGACCATGTTCGAGTACGGCGCGCACGCACGCGGCAGTGCCTTCCGGACGCAGGGTCAGGGAGTCGCCGTTGCGGTCCTCAAAGGTGTACATCTCTTTTTCGACGATGTCGGTCACTTCACCGATGGAGCGCTTGAACAGCTCGGTGAACTCGACGATCGGCATGCGGATCTGCTTGTAACCGTAGTTATCCAGCAGGCGCGCAACAGTGCCCTCGAAGTAGCGCCACAGCGGCGTCTGCTCCGGAAGGATGTCGTTCATGCCACGAATGGCTTGCAGAGACTTGCTCACATCAAATCCTTAAATTCGTTCTTAGCCGCGCGCGATCAGCGCTGCGTCAGCCGCGACCTTTTCGGCCGCTTTCTCGCGGATCAGTCTTTCGAGATCATCCACCAGATTGTCATTCGTCAACTTATGCGACGGTTTGCCGTCGATGTAGATCAGGTTCGGTGAGCCGCCGGTCAGGCCGATGTGCGCCTCTTTGGCTTCACCCGGACCGTTGACCACGCATCCGATCACCGCAACATCCAGCGGCACCAGCAGGTCTTCGAGGCGTCCTTCCAGTTCGTTCATGGTTTTCACCACGTCGAAGTTCTGCCGCGAGCAGCTCGGGCAGGCAATGAAGTTGATGCCTCGGGAACGCAAACGCAGGGATTTGAGAATGTCGTAACCGACTTTCACTTCCTCTACGGGGTCTGCCGCCAGGGAGATGCGGATAGTATCGCCAATCCCTTCGGCGAGCAGCATACCGAGACCCACCGCAGATTTCACTGTGCCTGAGCGTAAACCGCCGGCTTCAGTGATACCCAGGTGCAACGGCTGCACGATCTCCTTGGCCAGCAGGCGGTAGGCTTCTACCGCCATGAACACGTCGGAGGCCTTTACGCTGACCTTGTAGTCCTGGAAATTCAGGCGCTCAAGGTGTTCGACGTGGCGCAGCGCGGATTCAACCAGCGCGGCCGGGGTCGGCTCGCCGTATTTCTTTTGCAGGTCTTTTTCCAGGGAACCGGCGTTGACGCCGATGCGGATCGGAATGCCTCGATCGCGAGCAGCATCCACCACCGCACGCACACGGGCTTCGCTGCCGATGTTGCCCGGGTTGATACGCAGGCAGTCCACGCCCAGCTCGGCCACGCGCAAGGCGATCTTGTGGTCGAAGTGGATGTCGGCAACCAAAGGCACCTTGACCTGTTGCTTGATGCGACCGAAGGCCTCGGCAGCGTCCATGTCCGGCACGGAAACGCGCACGATGTCCACGCCAGCGGCTTCCAGGCGGTTGATCTGGGCAACGGTGGCGGCCACGTCATTGGTGTCGCTGTTGGTCATGCTCTGTACGGCGATGGGGGCGTCGCCACCCACCGGCACCGAGCCGACCCAGATTTTGCGCGATACGCGACGTTTGATTGGAGATTCGCCGTGCATGACTATTGTCCCAACTTCAGGCGAGCGGTCTCGCCGGTGGTGAACGGCGCTACGTCCACAGGCTGGCCGTTGTAGGCCACTTGCGCGCCACGGGCAAAGCCCAGACGCAGCGTCAAAGGAGGCTTGCCGCCCTGGTCGAGCGTATCTCCCTTACGCTTCAGACCGCTAAACAGCACTTTGCCATTGCCGTCGGTGACTTGCGTCCAGCAGTCGGCGACGAAGGTAATCTGTACGCGGCCATCACCGGCGATCAACGCTGGGGTGGTAGGTGGCGAAATCGCTGCCGGGGCGGTCTGGGCCTGAGTCGCTGGCGCCTGTACAGGAGCGGCCGGGGTGTGGGCCGGAGCTGCAGGCGTCGCGGGAGCCGGTGCGACAGCGGTCGAGGCAGGCGGGGTTTCCGGTGCAGGCTGCTCAGTGGCAAGCGGCGCTTCAGGCGTGGTCTGGCCTTCTGCTACAGCCTGGTCTTCCGGCTCGTCCAGCGGATGAATCTGGGTGGTGCCGTCGGCGCTTTCGACTTCGACGTGCTCCATGGCGTTGCTGGTCAGGTCCTTGGTGCGCTGGGAGGTCTGGTCTTGCCACCAGACAAAACCGCCACCAATGACAGCGATCAGCAGCAGCAGGCTGACAATTCGCAAAATCGTGTGGGAAACCCGCACCGGCTCTTCGATGCGACCCAAGCCATGCACATTGCTGCCCTGGGAGTCGGTGCCGGTGAACTGGTCGAATTCCTGGACCAAAACTGCCTGGTCGATCCCCAGCAGCTTGGCGTAGGCACGGATATAGCCGCGGGCGAAGGTATGCCCAGGCAGCTTATCGAACGCGCCAGCTTCCAGGTTGCCCAGGGATGTAGTGGTCAAATTGAGCTTGAGGGCCACTTCCGCCAGCGACCAACCATTGCTTTCGCGGGCCTGACGCAAGGTGTCGCCTGGGTTTACGCGATTAGCTGCTACAACTTCCGGGTGCGCCGCTTTCATCATTGCTCCGACAGGTATTGCTGATATTCCGGCGTACCGGGATAGAGTCGTTCGAGTTGTTGGCCAAAACGTGCGGCCTTGTCGCGTTCTTCATGAACCGTCGCCAGTCGCACACCGAGCAATAGACTACGTGCATTTTGCCCGCTGAGCAGGCTAAAACGTTCGTAATAGTCACGTGCCGGCACATAATGCCTGTCATCAAAGGATATCTCAGCCATTTCGAGCAATGCCCGAGGCTGACGACCGTTCAAATGCAGGGCTTTTTCCAGTTGCCGGCGAGCATTGTCGCGCTGGCCGAGGCGGATCGAGGTAACCCCAAGGTTCTCGAACACCCGCGAACGCTCAGGATAGAGGGTATCGGCGCTGGCTTGCTGGAAATAAAGGGCGGCCTGCTCATAACGTTCCTGCGCAAACAGGAAACTGCCGTAGTTGTTCAGCAGCCGCGGATCGGCAGGGCGTGCGGCCAGGGCCTTGTGGAAATAGCGGTCAGCCAGTTCAGGCTCGGCCTGGGCCTGGAACACCAGGGCCAGTGCGGCATTGGCATCGGCGTCGTGGCTGTCCAGCTCAAGGGCCTTCTTCAACGGCACCTTGGCCTGCTCGCTCATGCCTTGTTGCAGGTAACCCAAGCCCAGTTGCACATAGGCAACTCGCGCCTCATCACGGCCTTTACCGGTTTGCAAAGGGCTGTCATGGCCCGATGAAACACAACCGGCCGCAAGACCGGTAAAAAGTAAAAGCAGCGCAAGGCGCAAGGGCATAGAGTTCCTCTCTCAGATTCGATTCACAGCGATCAGCGGCAAATCGTCGGCGGCGTTCACTTCGCGTCCGGCGATATAGCGCTCGCTGCGGCGGGTGCGGTCCATCACCTGCCCGACCAATTGGCCACAGGCGGCGTCGATGTCTTCACCACGGGTGGTGCGGACGGTGACGTTGTAGCCGGCCTGGTGCAGTTGATCCTGGAAACGACGGATGGCGTTGTTGCTCGGCCGCTCGTAGCCAGAATGTGGAAACGGGTTGAACGGAATCAGGTTGATCTTGCACGGGGTGTCCTTGAGCAACTCGATCATCTCGACCGCGTGCTCAACCTTGTCATTGATGTCCTTGAGCAAGGTGTACTCGATGGTCAGCACGCGCTTTTCGCCCAGGGACGACATATAGCGCTGGCAAGATTCGAGCAGCATCTTAAGCGGATACTTCTTGTTGATTGGCACCAATTGGTTACGCAATGCGTCATTGGGTGCGTGCAGCGACAACGCCAGGGAGACGTCGATGTGCTTGGACAGCTCATCGATCATCGGCACCACGCCGGAGGTGGACAGGGTTACACGGCGCTTGGAGATGCCGTAGCCCAGGTCGTCCATCATCAGGTGCATGGCCGAAACCACGTTGTCGAAGTTCAGCAGCGGCTCACCCATGCCCATCATCACCACGTTGGTGATGGCACGGTCGACGGTCGCCGGGACGCTGCCAAAGGATTTGTTGGCAATCCACACCTGGCCGATCACTTCGGCGGCGGTGAGGTTGCTATTGAAGCCTTGCTTGCCGGTGGAGCAGAAACTGCAGTCCAGGGCACAGCCTGCCTGGGACGAAACGCACAAGGTGCCGCGTTTGCCCTGGGGAATGTACACGGTCTCGACACAGCTGCCGGACGCAACGCGCACCACCCATTTACGGGTGCCGTCGCTGGAGATGTCCTCGCTGACCACTTCCGGACCACGTACCTCGGCAATGGCCTTGAGCTTGTCGCGCAGGGCCTTGCTGACGTTCGTCATGGCGTCGAAATCATCGACGCCAAAGTGGTGAATCCATTTCATTACCTGACCGGCACGGAAACGCTTCTCCCCGATTGAGTCGAAGAATTTCTCCATTTCCGGCTGGGTCAGCCCCAGCAGGTTGGTTTTTACAGTCGATGTCGTCATGGATTCACCCTCACTCTTTAAGCCGATGCTTAGCGAGCGGTTACTTCAGTAGCGGCGAAGAAGTACGAGATTTCGCGAGCAGCAGCGGCTTCGGAGTCCGAACCGTGTACAGCGTTGGCGTCGATGGACTCGGCGAAGTCAGCACGGATGGTGCCGGCAGCGGCTTCTTTAGGGTTGGTAGCGCCCATCAGCTCACGGTTCAGAGCGATAGCGTTTTCGCCTTCCAGAACCTGAACAACAACAGGACCGGAGATCATGAAGGCAACCAGGTCGCCGAAGAAGCCACGAGCGCTGTGCTCAGCGTAGAAGCCTTCAGCTTCAGCCTTGGACAGTTGCTTGAGTTTCGAAGCTACAACCTTCAGGCCGGCTTTTTCGAAACGAGTGGTGATCTCGCCGATGACGTTTTTTGCAACAGCGTCAGGCTTGATGATGGAGAAAGTACGTTGAACAGCCATGGTGTAACTCCAGAAACGGTAATTTACGAAAAATTAAACCCGCGAATTATACGCGGGTTATTGGGTATTGCCTAACTGCGTAAGGGAGGCGTCAGTCCTGTTCTTCTTTCCAGGCAGTCTGGATAGCCTCCAGGACCTTCTCACCACCGCGATCACGCTCATCTTCGAACCCTGGCAGCGCCATGACCATGTCACGCAAAGCTACAAAGTTCAGGGAGTAAGGATCCAGATCCGGGTTGGCGTCGGCCAACAGGATAGCGATCTCTTGCACATCAACCCATTTAAGACTCATGACACTTCCTTGAATCAATGCGGCGCTTCGGCTGCATGGTTGAGGGAATATTTCGGGATTTCGACGGTGATGTCTTCCGTACCGACCTTTGCCTGACAGCTTAGGCGAGAAGTCGCTTCCAGGCCCCAGGCACGGTCAAGAAAGTCTTCTTCCAGCTCGTCTGCTTCTTCCAGGGAATTGAAACCCTCGCGGATGATGCAGTGACAGGTGGTGCAGGCGCAGACACCGCCGCAGGCACTTTCGATCTCGATGTGGTTGTCATGGGCAACTTCGAGGATGGACTTGCCGGTCTCAGCCTCCACGACCATACCGTCCGGGCAATGCTCGGCGTGTGGCAGAAAAATGACCTGCGGCATTGATTATTCCTCGATTTCATTCAGGTTGCGCCCGGCCAGTGCGGCTTTCACCGTCTGATCCATGCGGCGGGCGGCAAAGGCATCTGTCACTTGCGACAGGCGCTTGGTCTGTTGCTCGATGGCGTAGCCATCGTTGCCTTTCATCAGCTCGGCCAGTTCCTGCATCTGCAGGTCAATGACCATGCGCTCTTCGGCATCCAGCAGGCGCTCGCCGTCGGCATCAAGGGCACCCTGCACCGCTTCGAGCAGGCGCTGGGCATCCACTTGTTGCTCGCGCAGCACGCGAGCGACCTTGTCGTCACCGGCATACTGGAACGAGTCCTTGAGCATCTTGGCGATTTCTCCGTCGGTCAGGCCGTAGGACGGCTTGACCTGGATGCTGGCTTCAACGCCCGAACCCAACTCACGCGCAGCGACGTTGAGCAGGCCGTCGGCGTCGACCTGGAAGGTCACGCGAATCTTTGCCGCGCCAGCCACCATCGCCGGAATGCCGCGCAATTCGAAGCGCGCCAGGGAGCGGCAGTCACTGATCAACTCGCGCTCGCCTTGCAGCACATGGATCATCATGGCCGTCTGGCCATCTTTGTAAGTGGTGAAATCCTGGGCACGGGCGACGGGGATGGTGGTGTTGCGTGGTATCACCTTCTCCATCAGCCCCCCCATGGTTTCCAGCCCCAAGGACAGCGGGATCACGTCGAGCAGCAGCAGTTCGCCACCATCGCGCTTGTTACCGGCCAGGGTGTCTGCCTGGATCGCGGCGCCGATGGCGACCACCTGGTCCGGATCGATTTCAGTCAGCGGCTGGCGGCCAAAGGCTTCGGCGACGGCTTCACGCACGCGTGGTACGCGGGTGGAACCACCGACCATGACCACTGCACCCACGTCCTCCAGTTCGATACCGGAATCACGTACGGCACGGCGGCAGGCTTTCAGGCTGCGGGCGACCATAGGCTCGATCAGCGCATCGAAGGCTTCGCGGGTCAGCTGAGCTGACCAAGTGCCGTAGGAAACTTCAACGCTTGCCGCATTGGTCAGCGCTTCCTTGGCCGCGCAAGCGGTCTGCAGCAGGTTGCGCTGCGCGCCCGGGTCCAGGTCGGCAGACAAGCCGGCGCTGGCGATGATCCAACCCGCAATGGCGTGGTCGAAGTCGTCGCCGCCCAGGGCGCTGTCGCCACCAGTGGCCAGCACTTCGAAGACGCCGCCGGTCAGGCGCAAAATCGATATATCAAAGGTGCCACCGCCCAGGTCGTAAATGGCAACCAGGCCTTCGGCATGCTGGTCCAGGCCATAGGCCACCGCTGCAGCGGTCGGCTCATTGAGCAGGCGCAGCACGTTCAGGCCGGCAAGTTTGGCCGCATCCTTGGTAGCTTGGCGCTGGGCATCATCGAAATAAGCGGGAACGGTGATCACCGCGCCGACCAGTTCGCCGCCCAGGGTCTTTTCCGCGCGCTGACGCAGTACCTTGAGGATATCGGCCGAGACTTCCACAGGGCTTTTCGGGCCTTGGACGGTGTCGATGAACGGCATATGGGATTCGCCACCGACAAAGCGGTACGGCAACTGGTCGCCCAATTGCTTGACGTCGGACAGACCACGACCCATCAAGCGCTTGACCGACAGCACGGTATTCAAAGGGTCGGAAGACGCCGCCAGCTTGGCCGACTCACCCACTTCGGTACGATCAACGTGATAGCGCACGGCAGAGGGCAGGATCACCTGGCCATCAGCGTCCGGCAGCGGCTCGGACAGGCCGCTGCGCAAGGCAGCAACCAGGGAATTGGTGGTGCCCAGGTCAATCCCGACCGCCAGGCGACGCTGGTGCGGTTGAGGGCTTTGGCCGGGTTCGGCGATTTGCAGTAGGGCCATGGTAATCAGGTCTTATCTGTCTATCAGGCGTGCATCACGGGCAGCACACGGGGTTAATCGTCGAGGCGCTCTTCTAGCTGGCGCACTTCGTAGGTGAGCTTGTCGAGGAACTGCATGCGCCGCATCAGGCGTTCGGCCTGCTCACGTTGCGCTGCATCATCCCAACAGGCTGCGAAGCTTTCGTTGAGCTCATCCTGGGCGGTTTTCAGACGACGCTTGAAGACTGCAACACCAGCCAGATCGGCCTCGTCCTGCAAGTCTTCGAGTTCTTCGCGCCACTGCATCTGCTGCATCAGGAAGTCCGGATCATGCACGGTCACTTCCAGCGGCAACTCGCCACCGTTCATCGCGAGCAGGTAGCGCGCGCGTTTCGGGGGGCTTTTGAGCGTCTGATAGGCTTCGTTGAGGCTGGCCGATTGCTCCAGCGCCAGGCGCTGCTCACGCTCGGAAGCGTCAGCGAAGCGGTCCGGGTGCACGCCACGCGCCAGTTCTCGGTAGCGCGTGGCAAGCTGCTCAAGGTCAAGCCGAAAGCTCGGCTGCAGCTCGAATAAAGCGAAATGACAAGGAGTACCCACGAATAGCCTCAGATGTTGAAGCTTTCGCCGCAGCCACATTCACCGCGTACGTTGGGGTTGTTGAACTTGAAGCCTTCGTTCAACCCTTCCTTGACGAAATCGAGTTCGGTGCCGTCCAGGTAGGTCAGGCTCTTGGGGTCGATAATCACTTTCTCGCCGTGACTTTCGAACACCTGGTCTTCCGCAACCACCTCGTCGACAAACTCCAGCACGTAGGCAAGGCCGGAACAGCCCGTGGTGCGAACACCCAGACGAATCCCCTCACCTTTACCGCGCCCATTCAGGGAGCGGCGAATGTGCTGCGCAGCCGCTTCTGTCATGCTGATAGCCATCGTTGACTCCTTACTCGTCGCCAAATGCTTAGATCAAGCCTTTCTTCTGCTTGTAGTCGCGAACGGCCGCCTTGATGGCGTCTTCTGCGAGTACCGAGCAGTGGATTTTCACGGGCGGCAGGGCCAGCTCTTCGGCCAGCTGGGTGTTGCTGATAGTGACAGCCTCATCCAGGGTCTTGCCTTTCATCCATTCGGTCGCCAGGGAGCTGGAGGCGATAGCCGAACCGCAACCGTAGGTCTTGAACTTGGCGTCTTCGATAACGCCAGCGTCGTTGACCTTGATCTGCAGGCGCATCACATCGCCGCACGCCGGAGCGCCGACCATGCCGGTGCCGACATCAGGATCTTCCGCGTCCATCTTGCCGACGTTGCGCGGGTTTTCGTAGTGGTCGATGACCTTTTCGCTGTAAGCCATGGTACTGAATCCTCACTCATCAGGGCCGCTCTGGAACCCTGTAGAAACGCCTGCGTTTTCCGCCACGTTCCTACAGAGCTGGGGTGGCGGCTTCTATAGTTAGTGTGCCGCCCACTCGATCTTGGAAATATCGACACCGTCTTTGTACATGTCCCACAGCGGCGACAGGACGCGCAGCTTGTTGACGGCCTCGCAGACTTTCTGCGCGGCGTAGTCGACTTGCTCTTCGGTGGTGAAGCGGCCGAACGTAAAGCGGATCGAGCTGTGTGCCAGTTCGTCGTTGCGGCCCAGGGCGCGCAGTACGTACGAAGGCTCAAGGGACGCGGAAGTGCAGGCCGAACCGGACGAAACCGCCAGATCCTTGAGCGCCATGATCAGCGACTCGCCTTCGACGTAGTTGAAGCTCAAATTCAGGTTGTGCGGTACGCGGGCGGTCATGCTGCCGTTGATGTACAGCTCTTCAAGGCCTTCGACCTGCTTGTAGAAGCGGTCGCTCAGCGCTTTGATGCGCACGTTTTCGGCAGCCATGTCTTCCTTGGCCACGCGGAAGGCTTCGCCCATGCCGACGATCTGGTGGGTTGCCAGGGTGCCCGAACGCATGCCGCGCTCGTGACCGCCGCCGTGCATGGTGGCTTCGATGCGCACACGTGGCTTGCGGCTCACGTACAGGGCGCCGATGCCTTTGGGGCCGTAGGTCTTGTGGGCCGAGAACGACATCAGGTCGACTTTCAGTTTCGACAGGTCGATGTCGACCTTGCCGGTGGACTGTGCAGCGTCGACGTGCAGCAGGATGCCCTTGGAACGGGTCAGCTCGCCGATGGCCGCGATGTCGTTGATGGTGCCGATTTCGTTGTTCACGTGAATCACGGAAACCAGGATGGTGTCTTCACGCAGCGCGGCTTCGATCATGGCCGGGGTGACGATACCGTCGGTGGTCGGCTCGAGGTAGGTGACCTCGAAACCTTCACGCTCCAGTTGGCGCATGGTGTCGAGGACAGCCTTGTGCTCAATCTTGGTGGTGATCAGGTGCTTGCCTTTGGTCGCGTAGAAATGCGCCGCGCCCTTGATAGCCAGGTTGTCGGACTCGGTGGCACCGGAGGTCCAGACGATTTCACGCGGGTCTGCACCCACCAGGTCAGCCACCTGGCGACGAGCGTTCTCGACCGCTTCCTCGGCCTTCCAGCCGAACACGTGGGAACGGGAGGCCGGGTTGCCGAAGTTTCCGTCAACCAGCAGGCATTCGCTCATCTTTTGCGCGACACGCGGATCAACCGGGGTGGTCGCTGAGTAATCAAGGTAAATCGGCAATTTCATGGACTTTCTCCTAAATCAGGCTGGCTGGCGCGCCGTTAGCTCTTCGGCTGTCACTCGACGGCGGACGCTTCGATCTTGTCCAGACGCGGCGCCTTGGTGTTGCAACGGCGCTGGTCCTGACGCTGGGCTACTTCTTGCACCTCACGGCGAGTCACAAGATCAGCCAAGCTGATACCACTCAAAAACTCATGGATCTGCAGGCTCAAGTCACACCACAAGTGGTGCGTGAGGCAGGTGTCGCCGGCGTGGCAATCACCCAGCCCCTGGCATTTGGTGGCGTCGACGGATTCGTTGACCGCGTCGATCACCTGGGCGACCTGAATGCCCTGCATGTCGCGGGACAACTGATAGCCACCACCCGGCCCACGCACACTGGAAACCAGGTTGCTGCGACGCAATTTGGCGAACAGTTGCTCGAGGTAGGACAGGGAAATGCCTTGGCGCTCAGAGATATCGGCCAGGGACACCGGCCCAGTTTGCGCGTGCAAAGCCAAGTCGAGCATGGCGGTCACCGCGTATCGGCCTTTTGTAGTCAGTCTCATGGACAAGTACCAAGGTGTTTCAGAATGGGAGCAAGTATGCGATTCCCGAGTATTTAAGTCAACTATAAGACCTAGTACTTTAGTCAGGATTACCCGTAAAAAGGGCGCGCGAATCATAGCAGGATGGGTCGACGACGAACAGCGAGAACAGGGGCGGATGGAGATCGCTGGATCAACGGAGACCAAAATGTGAGAGGGGGCTTGCTCCCGATAGCGGTGTACCAGCCACGAAAGTGGTGAATGACACATTGTTATCGGGGGCAAGCCCCCTCCCACAGAAAGGTCTCAGCCGGCCTTGGACGCAGCCTCGTCCTTGATCTCGGCGAAGTCTTCTTCGCGCAACTCAGGCAGATCTTTCGCACAGTAAGGGCTGCCCAGATCCTTCAGCGCACCGCACATACCCTCCAACTTGCCGTCAACCGCCTGCAGATGGTCGAGCAACTGGCCGATAGCACGCGCCACCGGGTCCGGCATGTCCTCGCTGACACCATAAGCATCGAAACCGATCTTCTCGGCCATGGCCTTGCGCTTGGCCTCCTGCTCATCGCCGACTTCCGGCTTGACGATGATCCGGCCTGGAATACCGACTACGGTCGCTCCCGGCGGTACGGCCTTGGTCACGACAGCATTGGAACCGACCTTGGCGCCCGCCCCGACAGTGAACGGACCGAGCACCTTGGCGCCCGCCCCTACCACCACGCCATCACCCAGCGTCGGGTGGCGCTTGCCTTTGTTCCAACTGGTGCCGCCCAGGGTCACGCCCTGATAAAGGGTGACGTCATCACCAATTTCGGCGGTCTCGCCAATCACGATGCCCATGCCATGGTCGATAAAGAAACGGCGCCCGACTTTGGCGCCCGGGTGAATCTCGATCCCGGTCAACCAACGACCGAAGTTCGACACCAGCCGCGCCAGCCATTTCCAGCCCATGCCCCACAGGGCACCGGACAAGCGGTGAATCCAGATCGCATGCATGCCTGGGTAGCAGGTCAGCACTTCAAAGGCGTTGCGCGCCGCCGGGTCACGGTGGAAAACACTCTGGATATCTTCTCGCAGACGCTCGAACATTTTTAATCCTTCCGCTTAAGAAGCTCGCCACGGGCCGCTTTCTGGGTTTCCGTGAGGATGCCACGCAATATATTCATTTCCGCCCGGCTGACCGAGCTGCGTCCGTAAAGGCGACGCAGGCGCGCCATCAAGTGCCGTGGTTTTTCCGGATCGAGGAATTCGATGGCCACCAGGGTTTGCTCCAGGTGCTCATAAAACCGTTCCAGCTCGTCCATAGTGGCCAGTTCGCCGCTTTTGGTCGAGGCAACCTCGTCCTTCTCTACCTTGCTCGGCTGGCCAGCAGCAGCCAGCCAGGCCATGCGCACTTCGTAAGTCAACACCTGCACCGCTGCCCCGAGGTTCAGCGAGCTGAACTCGGGGTCTGATGGGATGTGCACGTGGTAATGACATCGCTGCAGCTCTTCATTGGTCAGGCCGGAGTCTTCACGACCAAACACCAAGGCGATTTCAGCACCACCAGCGGCCTCTTCCACCACCTTGGTGCCGCACTCACGCGGATCCAGCAGTGGCCAGGGGATGCGACGGTCACGGGCGCTGGTGCCAAGCACCAGGTTGCAGCCGACCAAGGCGTCTTCCAAGGTGGCGACGACCTGGGCTTTTTCAAGCAGGTCATTGGCGCCGGATGCACGGGCATCGGCCTCGTGATGCGGGAACACGCGCGGGTCGACCAGCACCAGGCGCGTCAGCCCCATGTTTTTCATGGCTCGCGCCACCCCGCCGATGTTGCCGGGATGACTGGTATTGACCAGGACGACACGAATGTTTTGCAGCAAGGGAGGCGCTCTCGGACACGGGAAAGGGGAGCAAATCTTACAGAACAGCCTAAGGTTATGCCATGAAAGCTAACGTCGTCCTTCACCTGAAGAAAGTTTCTGCTAGAATGCTCGGCTTTCTTTAACAACCTTAGGTGACACATCCATGCAGCCCATGCTGAATATCGCGCTGCGCGCCGCCCGCAGCGCCAGTGAATTGATCTTCCGCTCCATCGAGCGCCTGGATACCATCAAGGTCGACGAAAAAGACGCCAAGGATTACGTATCCGAGGTTGATCGCGCCGCCGAACAGAAAATCATCGACGCCCTGCGCAAGGCCTACCCTACCCACGGCATCCTCGGTGAAGAAACCGGCCTGCACAAAGGCAGCGGTGAAGGCGAAGACTACCTGTGGATCATCGACCCACTGGATGGCACCACCAACTTCCTGCGCGGCATCCCACACTTTGCCGTGAGCATCGCGTGCAAATACCGTGGCCGCCTGGAACACGCCGTTGTACTCGACCCAGTCCGCCAGGAAGAATTCACCGCCAGCCGTGGCCGTGGCGCCCAGTTGAACGGTCGTCGCCTGCGCGTCAGCGGCCGCACCAGTCTGGACGGCGCCCTGCTGGGTACCGGCTTCCCGTTCCGTGACGACCAGATGGACAACCTGGAAAACTACCTGGGCATGTTCCGCGCCCTGGTTGGCCAGACCGCTGGTATTCGCCGCGCTGGCGCAGCAAGCCTGGACCTGGCTTATGTGGCCGCCGGTCGTTTTGATGCGTTCTGGGAGTCGGGCCTGTCCGAGTGGGACATGGCTGCGGGTGCCCTGCTGATCCAGGAAGCAGGCGGCTTAGTGAGCGACTTCACCGGTGGCCACGACTTCCTTGAAAAAGGCCACGTGGTTGCCGGCAACACCAAATGCTTCAAGGCAGTACTGACGGCGATCCAGCCGCACCTGCCGGCTTCGCTGAAGCGTTAAGCGAGCGAGCACAAAAAAGCACCCCGAGGGGTGCTTTTTTTTGTGCCTGGGATTACTGCTGGTTCTGACCCAGGATCAGACGACCTTCTTTGTCGACCGGGATCTGGCCACCTGGATCACGATCCATACGCACGGTGCCTTCCTTGCCATCCAGGTTGTAACGCACGTCATAGCCGACCACCTTGTCGCTGATGTCGTTGACGGTGTTACAGCGGGTTTGCGTGGTGGTGTAGGTATCGCGGTTCTGCATACCTTCCTGAACCTTGTTACCGGCGTAACCGCCACCCACCGCACCGGCTACCGTAGCCAGCTTCTTGCCATTACCGCCACCGACCTGGTTGCCGAGCAGGCCACCGGCCAGTGCACCTACCACAGTGCCGACGATCTGATGCTGATCCTGCACCGGCTTCTGCCGGGTCACGGCGACGTCCTTGCAGACCTCGCGCGGGGTTTTGATCTGGGTTTTCACCGGCTGCACTGCCAGCACTTGCGCATACTCAGGGCCGCTTTTTACCAGGCTGTAGGTGGCAACAGCACCCCCGGCAGTCACACCGACAGCACCCAATACCGCACCAACCAGTAACGACTTGTTCACGTGAACCTCCTGACCATCACAAACGGATCGAAAGATCCGCGCTATACCCAGCCTTGGAGCAAAAAAAAAGGCACGAGTTCAATACTCGTGCCTTCTTTGTAACAGCAGATCAACAAGCGCCCATCAAGGACGGTCGTCGACCTCCTTGCCAGTGCTGGCCGGAGGGATCAGGTCTTCGCTGTTGAGGTTCAGCCAGATCAGCACCACGTTGGCGATGTAGATCGAGGAATAGGTACCCGCCAGTACGCCGATGAACAGCGCCAGGGAGAAGCCCCACAGGTTGTCGCCACCGAAGATCATCAACGCCGCAATCGCCAGCAGCGTGGAGATCGACGTCGCCATGGTGCGCAGCAGGGTCTGGGTGGTGGAGACGTTGATGTTCTCGATCAGCGACGCCTTGCGCAGTACGCGGAAGTTCTCACGAACCCGGTCGAATACCACGATGGTGTCGTTGAGCGAGTAACCGATGATCGCCAGCACAGCCGCCAGTACGGTCAGGTCGAAGGTCACCTGGAAGTACGCCAGGATACCCACGGTCACGATCACGTCGTGGATCAGCGACACAATCGCGCCGACACCGAACTTCCACTGAAAGCGGAACGCCAGGTAGATCATGATGCCGACCAGCGCCATCAGCATGCCGAGGCCGCCCTGGTCGCGCAGTTCTTCACCGACTTGCGGGCCGACGAACTCGACGCGCTTGACCGATGCCGGGTTGTCGCCGCCGACCTTCTGCAAGGCCTCCGCCACCTGGTGACCCAGTTGCGGGTCTTCGCCCGGCATGCGCACCAGCAGATCGGTGGTCGCACCGAAGCTCTGCACGACGGCTTCGTGATAGCCGGCCTTGACCAGCTCATTGCGCACCAGGGTAACGTCGGCAGGCTTCTCGTAGGTCAGCTCGATGAGCGTACCGCCGGTAAAGTCCAGACCGTAGTTCAGGCCCTTATGGAACCAGCTGAACAACGCCAGAACGGTAAGGAGCACGGTGACGCCGAACGCAACGTTGCGAACGCCCATGAAGTTGATTGTACGTAACATGGCAGCCCCTTAAATCCACAACTTCTTGAAGTCACGCCCGCCAAAGATCAGGTTGACCATTGCGCGGGTCACCATGATGGCCGTGAACATCGAGGTAAAGATACCGAGGGACATGGTCACCGCAAAACCTTTGACCGGGCCGGTGCCCATGGCAAAGAGAATCCCGCCGACCAGCAACGTGGTCAGGTTGGAGTCGAGAATCGCGGTAAATGCCCGGCCGAAGCCTTCGTTGATTGCACGCTGTACGGTCATGCCTGCCGCGATCTCTTCACGGATCCGCGAGAAGATCAGTACGTTGGCGTCTACCGCCATACCCATGGTGAGTACGATACCGGCGATACCTGGCAGGGTCAGTGTAGCGCCCAGCAGCGACATCAGGGCCAGCAGCATCACCATGTTGCCCGCCAGGGCCACGGTGGCGATGATGCCGAAGAAGCGATAGATGGCGATGATGAACAGCGACACGAACAGCATGCCCCACAAGGCTGCATCGATACCCTTGGTGATGTTGTCGGCACCCAGGCTCGGGCCGATGGTACGCTCTTCAGCGAAGTACATCGGCGCCGCCAGGCCACCGGCACGCAGCAACAGGGCCAGCTCAGACGATTCACCCTGGCCGTTCAGGCCGGTGATACGGAATTGAGCACCCAGTGGCGACTGGATGGTCGCCAGGCTGATGATCTTCTTCTCTTCCTTGAAGGTCTGGACCGGTACGTCTTTCTCGACGCCGTCAACCATTTGCTTGGTGTAAGTGGTGACCGGGCGCTGCTCGATGAAGATCACCGCCATGCTGCGACCGACGTTGCTGCGCGTGGCGCGGCTCATCAGGTCGCCGCCATGGCCATCCAGGCGGATGTTCACTTCAGGCGTACCGTGCTGCGAATCGAAACCGGCCTTGGCGTCGGTGACCTGGTCACCGGTGATGATCAAGCCACGCTCGATCAATGCAGGAGGACGGTTGCCTTCGCGGAATTCGAACTCTTCGGCCGTGGCGCGGGTAGCACCCGGCTCAGCCGCCAGACGGAATTCCAGGTTGGCGGTCTTGCCCAGGATACGCTTGGCTTCAGCCGTGTCCTGTACACCTGGCAGCTCAACCACGATGCGGTTGGCGCCCTGGCGCTGAACGATCGGCTCGGCCACACCCAGTTCGTTGACCCGGTTACGTACAGTGGTCAAGTTCTGCTTGATGGAGTACTCGCGGATTTCTGCGATTTTGGCTGGCGTCATCGCCAGGCGCAGTACAGGTTGACCATTGAGGTCGGCCGGTACGATATCGAAATCGTTGAAGTTCTTGCGCACCAGCGCACGGGCCTGTTCGCGGGATGCTTCGTCAGAGAAGCCCAGCTGGATGGCGCCGTTGATCTGCGGCAGGCTGCGATAACGCAACTTCTCTTTGCGCAGCAGGCTCTTCACATCGCCTTCGTAGACTTTCAGGCGCGCGTCGAGGGCTTTGTCCATGTCGACTTCCAGCAGGAAGTGCACGCCACCGGACAAGTCCAGGCCCAGCTTCATCGGGTGCGCGCCAATGCTGCGCAGCCATTGTGGCGTGGTCTGTGCCAGGTTGAGCGCGACCACATAGTCGTCACCCATGGCCTTGCGCACGACATCCTTGGCCGGCAATTGGTCTTCTGCCTTGGTCAGGCGCAGCAAACCGCCTTTCGCACCAGCTGCCAACGTTGCCGCCTTGACCTGGATACCCGCGTCGTTGAGCGCTTTGCTCGCGCGTTCCAGATCAGCCTGATTGACCTGCAGCGAAGTGCTGGCGCCAGTGATCTGGATCGCCGGGTCATCAGGATAGAGATTGGGAGCGGAATAAATAAAACCGATCGCCAGCACCGCCAGGATCAGTACGTATTTCCACAGAGGGTATTTGTTCAGCATCACGCCGCCCGCTTATAACGCGGGGCGCCTTGCGCGCCCCGTCGATTGGTAAAGGTTGTTACTCAGATCGCTTTGAGCGTGCCTTTTGGCAGCGTGGCGGCGATGGCGCCCTTCTGGAACTTCATTTCTACGGTGTCGGAGACTTCCAGGACCACGAAAGCATCGGAAACCTTGGTGATCTTGCCGGCGATACCGCCAGTGGTCACCACTTCGTCGCCTTTTTGCAGGCTGCCGAGCAGGTTTTTCTGCTCTTTGGCGCGCTTGGCCTGTGGACGCCAGATCATCAGGTAGAAGATGACCAGGAAGCCGACCAGGAAAATCCACTCGAAACCACCGCCCATAGGACCGGCAGCGGCAGGCGCAGCGGCATCAGCCATGGCGTTAGAGATAAAAAAGCTCATTTAGCACTCCAGTTGCAAATAGTGAATCTTAGGGTCGGAAAACTCAGTCCAAGGGCGGCACAGGGAGCCCGCGCTTGGCATAGAAGGCATCGACGAAGGCGGCCAATGTACCCTGTTGAATAGCCTCGCGCAAACCAGCCATCAGGACTTGGTAGTGACGCAAATTGTGGATGGTATTCAACATGCTACCCAGCATTTCCCCGCACTTGTCCAGATGGTGCAGATAAGCACGGGAGAAGTTCTGGCAGGTGTAGCAGTCACAGGTGGGATCCAGCGGCGAATCATCATGGCGATGGAACGCGTTACGGATCTTCAGCACGCCTGTATCGATGAACAGATGCCCATTGCGGGCATTACGGGTTGGCATCACGCAATCGAACATGTCCACACCGCGGCGCACACCCTCTACGAGATCTTCCGGTTTGCCAACGCCCATAAGGTAACGAGGTTTGTCAGCGGGCATCAGGCCCGGCAGGTAATCCAGCACCTTGATCATCTCGTGCTTGGGCTCGCCCACCGACAGACCGCCGATGGCCAGGCCGTCAAAGCCGATCTTGTCGAGGCCTTCCAGCGAGCGCTTGCGCAGGCTTTCATGCATGCCGCCCTGGACGATCCCGAACAGCGCCGCCGTATTGTCGCCATGGGCGTTCTTCGAGCGCTGGGCCCAACGCAGCGACAACTCCATGGAAATCCGCGCGACATCTTCGTCTGCCGGGTACGGCGTGCACTCGTCGAAAATCATCACGATGTCGGAACCCAGGTCGCGCTGCACCTGCATCGACTCTTCCGGGCCCATGAACACTTTGGAACCGTCAACCGGCGAGGCGAAGGTCACGCCCTCTTCCTTGATCTTGCGCATGGCGCCCAGGCTGAACACCTGGAAACCACCCGAGTCGGTCAGGATCGGGCCCTGCCACTTCATGAAGTCATGCAGGTCGCCGTGCTTCTTGATCACTTCCGTGCCCGGGCGCAGCCACAGGTGGAAGGTGTTGCCGAGGATGATCTCGGCGCCGGTGGCAACGATGTCACGCGGCAGCATGCCCTTGACGGTGCCGTAGGTGCCCACGGGCATGAAGGCCGGGGTCTCGACGGTGCCGCGCGGGAAAGTCAGGCGACCACGACGGGCTTTACCGTCGGTGGCGAGCAATTCAAACGACATACGACTCATAGTTGTTCCTCTGGGCCGCGTGGCGCCGGGTTACGGGTGATAAACATCGCATCACCGTAGCTGAAAAAACGGTACCCATTGTCGATGGCTGCTTGATAAGCGGCCATGGTCTCGGGGTAACCGGCAAATGCCGACACCAGCATCAACAGCGTGGATTCCGGCAAATGGAAGTTGGTGACCAGGCAATCGACCACATGGAACGGCCGGCCTGGGTAGATAAAGATATCGGTGTCGCCGCTGAACGGCTTGAGCACGCCATCACGCGCCGCACTCTCCAGGGAGCGCACGCTGGTGGTGCCCACCGCGATCACCCGCCCGCCACGCGCTTTGCACGCAGCCACGGCATCCACGACGTCCTGGCTGACTTCCAGCCATTCGCTGTGCATATGGTGGTCTTCGATTTTATCCACACGCACCGGCTGAAACGTCCCGGCCCCCACGTGCAGGGTCACATAGGCGGTTTCGACGCCCTTGGCCGCAATCGCATCCAGCAGCGGCTGGTCGAAATGCAACCCGGCGGTCGGCGCGGCAACGGCGCCCAGGCGTTGGGAGTACACCGTCTGATAGCGCTCGCGGTCCGAGTCTTCGTCGGGGCGGTCTATATAAGGAGGCAACGGCATATGGCCGACACGCTCCAGCAGCGGCAACACCTCTTCGGCGAACTTGAGCTCGAACAGCGCATCATGGCGCGCCACCATCTCGGCTTCGCCACCGCCATCAATGAGGATGGAAGAGCCCGGTTTCGGCGACTTGCTGGAGCGCACATGGGCCAGCACGCGATGGCTGTCCAGCACCCGCTCCACCAGGATTTCCAGCTTGCCGCCAGAGGCTTTCTGGCCAAACAGCCGCGCCGGAATCACCCGGGTATTGTTGAACACCATCAAGTCGCCTGGGCGCAAATGCTCAAGCAAATCAGTGAATTGACGGTGTGCGAGGGCACCGCTCACCCCGTCCAGGGTCAGCAGTCGACTGGCGCGACGCTCGGCCAAAGGGTGGCGAGCGATCAGCGAATCAGGGAGCTCAAAAGTAAAGTCAGCAACGCGCATGATGGGGTTCGTCTAGCAGGGCCGGGAAGTCTAGCGGAAATAGTCAAAATTGACCATGAAACGTGATTGACCAACGGTAATCACCTCTCTATACTTCGCCGCCATTGAGCCCTGATGGCGGAATTGGTAGACGCGGCGGATTCAAAATCCGTTTTCGAAAGGAGTGGGAGTTCGAGTCTCCCTCGGGGCACCATCTTAAAAAAGACCTTGAAATTCAAGGTCTTTTTTTTCGCCTGCAGAAAAGTGGCACCAGCGGATTCATCCCCCCACCGCCCACTTCCAACCTGAAACACAGTCCAAATGTGGGAGCTGGCTTGCCTGCGATTGCGGCAGCCCCAACACCGTCAAACCACCTGCCTATACCTCAACCGAATCCCCCTCCTCCGCCACCCTATTCGGCAACATCCCATTCGCCAAATCATCCACCACCGCCTTCGCCATCTCCCCCAAATAATGCGCCGCCCAGGCATAGCGATCTGCGCCTTTGTCCATGGCTGCATCCAATGCCAGCATTTTTGAACAATGGAGAAGCTCGGAGGCATGCTCAAGGGCATCGCGAATCGGTACGCCGGAATTGACGCGGAATAGGTGGTGGAGGCTGGGTTGTTTGCCGCAGATGGAAAAGGTGATGACGCCGAGGGTTTTGTTGAGGGGTGGGTTGATCATTGTGCACCTCCCAAGTGGGCGGAGGTGTGGGTTGCGGGATTACGAGGGTACGACCTATCAGAAACGCTCATTGCTCAAGCTCCTAATGTAGAGAGCTACCACGTTCGTTTCTCATGCGAATGGGTGGCAGCTATGCGCGGGCTGAGAAACCGGGACAATAGGAACCCGGCAGACCCGAAGGTCTCCCACGCATAGCCACCATGACACAGACATGCGGGCACAAAAAAGCGCCAACAGTCTAATGGATGGTGGCGCCTATGCGCCTATTGTTTCTCGGATTCTCAAGTCCGGTCGCTGGGTTGGAAGCGACGGAGAAAAAGTAGCTCAGGAGCGCCTGGAGATGAAAGTTAGTATCTGTGGCGAGAGATTTCCGGCGGCCAGTCTGGAAGGTGCAGCACGACGTGGCTGCAAAGGCTCCGTCCTTCAATCCATGTATTTCGATTTCCACCGAATCGGCAATATCCCAATAACCATCCGGCAATTCAAACGTACACTCGATGACATCCGTTGCTCCTTTATCGACCGACGCAATGCTCGAAAATATGCGCTGTGCATCGTTCATTATTTGGGCGTGGACGAAGAACTTCGAAAAGCTCGGCAGTTGCGTCAGATTTAGTTTGACCACTAGTGCCTTGCGTCCATCTGCCCACGACACATCCAAGAGCTCTCTCTCGTGGTCGTCTAGGGTCGGGAACACTAGCAATTCCAAATCGCCAAATCGTGCGGCATCCTTGCTAGAAAAATCCAAACCGGTGTCAGCGTTCATCCGTTTAACAAGGAAGCGCGCCATTTCTTGGTCAAGGCCTCGCGCGGTTGTGAAAAGTTGTTCCTTGTCGACAGTGGTAATTGCGGCGCTAAAAGCGGAAGCACTACCGTGAGGGCTTTGTGGACCAAGATGCTCATGCGCATCGCGATTCAAAAGCAGCGCCGCTGGCCTGCATACGTAGCTATCGCTAAAGCTGAAAGTCCCGATACGCATCTCAAGCGAATCCGACAGCTTGAGGTCGAGCGAGCGACTGATTTCCTTGATGTTGTCTCCTTTTGAAAGCTTGCCCAGCAGCTCACCTGCATGATCGCTATCAATGTAGAGAATGGCGCGAATCACCTGCGCGCGCCAGTCACCAACAGCTTCAAACTTATCGTCGCTGGACGCACTCCACCCTCCTAAGGAAAAGCTATATGGAAGAAGTCGACCGTAGACAAATCGATTCTCCAGGCCATCGTCGGTTTGAATTTGCGCAATCCAAATTTGTAAAGCCCACGCCCGCCCGGGCATGAAAAACAACCGTGCAAGCCTAGCGTCCTTCATCAAGTCCTTTAATTCGGTTGTCATTTTTACCTCTCAGAACGTTTTTCGATGCAGGCTCTCACTAGCGAGGTCCACCCTGGACGGGCACCGATGGGTTGTTATAAGCCCTTCACTACAGGCGGCAATCGAGTAAAGCGGCCGATTTTTATGGGGAGATTAACCTATGGCTGACCATAGACACACAGCCAACGACTTCGTAACCTACCTGCAAGTCTTGTCGCTTTTCTCAGATGCCCTTGTCTCGCCTTTAACCTGCGACTCAATTGGCTCAAGAGATTACGAAAGTACAAGGAACGTTATACGACGCATTTAACGGTTTCAAAGGATAAGCAATGAGCCTAGAAAATAAATTGTCCGGATGGACTGGTCCCTCTAGTGATACCGAGCAAGATAAGCAGGATAGAACGGAGCGAATGATTCGCCAAGCGATAGGTGCACACGAACCTTTCAACAATTGTTCGTTGAAGGTTTATGCGAAAGGTTCTTACGCTAACAACACAAATGTGCGTTCAGATAGTGATGTAGATATAGCCGTGGAGTGTACTGAGGTTCTATATTGGGAGGAGTCTGAAAAAGGGAATTACACGCCAGGCGAACCATATGTGGGAATTTGGACGCCTGCAAACCTGAGAGCAGAGCTTCTTTCAGCCATGATGGCAAAGTTTCCCGGCCAAGTAGACTCGACGGGAACTACCGCAATAAAAATAAATTCTAACTCATCGCGCGTGGATGCTGATGTCGTCCCATGCTTTAGCTATCAATATCACCTGAGTCATGAAACAAGAGATGGGACTAGAATATTTAAGACGGATGGTAGCAGCATTGTTAATTATCCAGCTCAGCAGATGGAAAACGGCATTGCTAAGAACAAACGCACTGGAGGCTCCTATAAAAAAGGGGCAAGACTTTTAAAGCGAATTGAAAACGCGATGGCAGAAGATCGTATATTTCGCGAATTACCATCCTTCTTCATGGAATGCCTAGCCTATAACTGTCCAGACGCTGTATTTTCTCACTCAACATGGACGGAATGCCTCAGATCTATGCTTTTTCATATCTGGGATAATCTTCAAGGGGATGAACCGGACTCCGGACGCTGGGTGGAAGTGAATGAATGTTTCTACCTTTTCCATTCAGGTCAAAAATGGACTCGTGAAGATGGACGCGAGTTCTCAAAAGCAGCTTGGAACTATTTCGGGTTCAAATAATGCGCAATGTGACATTGAAAAACTCGCTGTATCTGCTACTGGGAACCTCAGCAATCGCGTGGTTTTCGATCGCTTACTTTAGCGGACTGAATCTATCAAAGGTGCTAGACTTTTTCGGGCTTATTCCAAAAGTTGTGAGCGTCGATCTTTTGGTAATAGCAGTGTTTGTAAAATGGGGATGGAAACTCAAAGTATTTAGAGGATGGCTTGTTCCATTTCCGGATTTAAACGGAAGCTGGGTGGGCTTTATTTATTCAGACTGGAGAAATCCAGAGACGGGTGAAAAACCACCACCCATACCCGTTTTGCTGACTGTGAATCAGTCGTTCTTCCACATAAGCTGCATGATGCGTACAAGTGAAATGGAAAGTTCTTCATATTCTGAGGGGTTTCTTATTGACCCTGACCGACAGATTAAAAATGTAGCGTACACCTTCACTAGCAGACCCAGACTAAGTTTGAACGAGCGGAGTATTCCCCATGACGGAGCAGCAGTATTCCAAATCATTGAGAATCCAAAGCAAAAGCTAGTGGGTAGGTATTGGACGGAAAGACTAACAAAAGGTGAAATAATTCTCAAATATCACTCGAAAGAACTTTTAGATGAGCTTCCAGAAGACTTGGGCGAGCATCCCGTAACAGAAAATGAAAACCGACGCTAACGAAGCGATACAATCGTAATTTCAGCCACATTCCAAGTCAATGTTTATGTTACTCGCTACGGAGTGCCTGATAGGGATAACATGCTAATCGACGAATATAAATTTTTAGCAAAAAACAACTACCACTTGCAATTTTCCGAGATTGAAATTTATGGCATCTCCTCTTCACAAGAAATTGCGTATCGGGGAACGGGGGTAATTAGCAGGGGAGTCGACTCCCGCCTGACGATAACGATTTTTACCTCCCCAAACTTACTTTTTGAGAAAGAAAGAACAGAAGTAATTCGAAAACTCCGGGAGGGCCAAGTAATATCTGAGGAACTCACGTGCAGAATGAAAGCCAAAGACCAAATAGGGCGATGGTGGGATGTTTGCGAAATATTTATTACAGACATAGTCAACGACGAGTCAAATTCAACAGTAACCGCTGAGATCGACACGTTTATTTTGAAAACCCCAAACGATAACGCCGATGACATTGGTGGATCGCGAGTTGAAATTATAACGACACACAACGGAGACCTGCCGCTTAAAATAGAAGGACGGGAGGGAAACAGTTTTGAGTGGGGCGTGAACTTTACAGCTTCTGATTTTTCGATAAAAATAACAAAGCTCATATCACACACCAAGATCGCATTACATAAGAACGGTGAGATCGATCGATCTCAAATAGATATCTTGCTTGAAGCAATTTCGATATGTAGTGGTAGAGTGATAGTCCCTTTGCTGATGTCTTGGCAGGACGAAAAACACTTCAATTTAAAGGTTTCTCACGGTGAAGCCGATGAAAATCGGCTTCCGTCGATACTAGACGAGCTTTCCGCTTTCAATATTGACAACTTCAAACTATTTTTAGAATGTTACCTATCAGAAATTAATACGCCATATGGAGCAACTTACGCCGCTTGGCATCGTGCATATCTTGGATCCGGTGCCAGCATTGAAATTTCTTCATTGGCACTGTGTACGGCGATTGAAGGAATTGTTAAATACCGCTTCACTGAGGCTACCCCAGTCAGTGCTGATATTGACCAAAAGCTTATAAAAATTGGAGAAACCATCAATACTATAGAGTCAGAGGGCTGGATAATCGAGTCAATCCTTAAACACCTTGATCGAATAAGAGAGTCTAAACCCACAATTAAAAAATCTTTAAAGCTTTTCGCACAACCTCACAACATATCATCAAAACAGATACAAAGATGGGAGTCACTACGAAATAAGATCACGCACTTTGATCTGTTGGATGATTCCCCAAAAGAAAACGAAAAACTCCTCAACGATTATAAGACTTGTCTTATTATATTATTCAAACTAGTTGCGCACTCCGCAGGATATAGATGGACAAATTAATATACACGCCCTCCTCAATTACGTATTGATCAATAATGAAGAAGGATTTTTTACCTCTACAAGCCTTCATTGTTTGGCGAATTTTTACGCCTGCCATATACAGGTATAGTTCGATTTCTGCCCCTCGCGACAGGCAATAATCGGACAAAATAACTCATTCGGTAGTGTTTACCAAATGCGGAGAATATTCGCCTATCCAACGTGCGGTGAGCTAAAGTTGCGGGCCACTCACGTCAAATGTCATCTCCATGAATCTACGAGCTCTCGCTGTCGCCGCAATCGCCGCCCTCTCCGCGATTGGAATAGTTTGCATTATCTACATCCTCGCATTCGGGACAACTCGCTCTACTGACCCCGCGACCTGGGGGCAGTTTGGCGACTATTTCGGAGGGGTCTTGAATCCGTTGTTTGCGCTTGCTGCGTTCTTGTCTGCTCTTTGGTCAATAAGCGTGCAGCAGCGGGAATCTCGGACCGCGTCAAAACAGCTCGCGGAACAAACCGAGATTGCACGCAAAGAACTAGAGACATTCAGCTCCGAAAGGCTGGGTGAGGAGTTCCTGCACGTTATTCGCGACATCGACCAGAGGCTTTCCACTCTGCTGCTGGAGGTAATATCCCCTCCGAATGCGCCTCAGGTAATCACTATCTCTCAGATGGTTGCGGAGGCTGATCGAATTGAGATGCAAGGAGGGAGCTCTCCCGCTTTCACGCAATTCCTGCATTATGCAAACTCTCCTGGTTCGGTTGTGGAAGCCCCTGTCCGTGAAATTAAATACCTGGTGAACAAGCTGCGAGAGTTCCTGGAACACTACTCAAAGTACAAGGCAAAAGGATTTGCACCTGTTCTTGTATATTACGCCGACAAAGCCTATCAACTAATGAACATGCTGGAAGCGATTGGTGAGATGCCACCTAACACTCGAGAGTTCTTTGCAACCGTCAGCGACCCTCATGGTTAGCAGAGTGTTCAGGGCGGAAGCCAGATGGTTTGTTTGTCATCATGAGTTGTTGGTTTTGGCCTAATGCGACCACCGATTTAAACGCTGCTGCAACACCTAAAGGCTTGTTACACCCCATCAACCAGAAGAGTCGGCGGGGTGTAACGCCAAATAAAATCTAATAAATTCAATAAGATATTGATATTCGCATCACCTGCAACACTTGTAACACGTCGTTTCGCCCCCCCCCCAACGCCCCATAGGTGATTGCGCCGTCAGCGAAAGCAGTACTGGATTGGTATCGACTAATACAAACTCGAACGGTCGCGGCTAGGTGGGTGCCGTAACCAATACGGATAGGAAACTGCGGCACCAAAATCGGCTGGGACCCAGGAGCGGTTCATCAAGTACGGGGTCGGAAACCCGCGACATCGTGTTAGCGGACAGGTGCGCAGCTTAGTGAACAGGTGAACCGGGTGAACACACAGTTCACCAGTGCAATTGCACAAGATGTTGGGAGGTCGCCGGGGACCCTGAGCATTTCGGAATGACACGGGGCAAAGAACCCGCAGCATCTTGTTAGCGACTGAGTTTTCTACGTTGGTTGACAGGTTGACGTGGCTGCCACCATCCCCAAGGTTGACGGGGCTCCACCGTTCGCTAACAACAACACAATGGCGCACCTTTACCGTTGCGGTAACGATGCCCCTTTCTCTTCAATATCCTTTCAATTTCAACGTCGAAATTTCAGTAAGCTCGGGGAACTGTCGCTACCAAGATCTCGCGGGTTTCCGACCCCGTTCAACCCATTCATCCCAGGGTCCCCAGCAGGTCTGCCATATGGGATCATCTCTATAAACCCCGCGCTTAGACTAAGGAAAGAAGATGCTCATCGACTTTAATGAAGTGACTTACCATCAGGACTGGGAGTGCTTTGCTATGGCCTTCGTAGAGATTCTGGGGTTGGATATAGAGGCGCGATGTGCGGTAGGACCAGACGGCGGTAGGGATTTCATCGCATCCGAGAATGTGCGCTTTGGTGGTAAATATCGCTGGCTGGTGAGCTGTAAACACCGTGGCAGTGGGACCATTGGCAGTAGTGATGATGAGGCTAAGGATCACCGACTCAGAGAATTTCAATGCAATGGATTCATGTTCATCTACAACCGACCGCTCACCTCGGGATTGCTACAGTCCTTTGAACGCGTTCAAGCGAATACTGGTGCTGGGCTCAAGGTTTTCACTGATCGCGAAATCGAATCGACACTCGTAGGAAGCCCTGATTTTTATCTTTTGATTCGTCAATATTTTCCCAAATCTTGGGAGCGTCTGGCCCCTGCTCTTCAAAGTAATGACTGTGATTGTGGGCATACGGCTGGCAGTATTTATCTGATTCCATTTACAGATCCCCGGACACGGCAGGTCGAACACCAACTCTGCTGCGACTACTGTGGATCGCATACCACTGAAGCTATGAGAAGGGAAAACGTACATTACGGAAAACCAATTCTGATTCATCCTGAGCCCTACTGAACACGTGACTAAACCTGGGCTAATCAGCTAGCGATCAGAATTATGTATCCCTACTTGTATCCCAATGCTTAAAATAGCTCTGCAAGCCCCAGCCTATATGGAGCACTCGAGTCTCCCTCGGGCACCATCTTAAAAAAAGACCTTGAAATTCAAGGTCTTTTTTTTTGCCTGCAGAAAAGTGGTTTGTCGACGCAACAACTACACAACCGCCCCCTCCCCCCTCACTTATGCAGGATCGCCCGATAAATATCCTCCAGCGCCATGATGCGCTGAGCGGCGTTGAGCTTGATGGCTTCCTTGGGCATGCCGAACACCACGCAACTGGCTTCGTCCTGGGCGACGGTCGCGGCCCCGGCCTCGAGCATTTCCTTGAGCCCGCGTGCGCCGTCGTCGCCCATGCCGGTCATGATGATGCCGGTGGCATTCCTGCCGGCGTAGCGGGCCACCGAGCGAAATAGCACATCCACGGAGGGGCGATGGCGGTTGACCAGCGGTCCATCGATCACCTGAGCGTGGTAATAGGCGCCGCTGCGGTTGACCATCAGGTGCTTACCGCCGGGTGCGATCAGGGCCAGGCCAGGCAGGATACGGTCGTTGTTGCGCGCTTCGCGCACTTCGATTTCGCACACGCTGTTGAGGCGCTCGGCGAACGAAGCGGTGAACTTCTCGGGCATGTGCTGCACGATCACCATACCCGGACACACGCGCGGCAGTGCCGTCAGCACGGCCTCCAGCGCTTGGGTGCCGCCGGTGGAGGTGCCGATGGCGACGATACGCTCGGTGGTCTGGGCCATGGCATGGCCATTGGCGGCGGGCAGGATCGCATCGGCACTGAGCTTGCTGGCTGGAACCAAGGGCGGGCTGACGCTGCGTTTTCCCAGGTTCCTGACGTTGGAGTTTGCGGCGGCCCGGATCGCGGCCACTAACTCGGCCGCCGATTCAATCAGGAAACTCTTCAGGCCGGTTGAGGGCTTGGTGATGATTTCCACAGCGCCCGCCGACAGCGCCTGCAGGGAGGTTTCCGCGCCTTTCTGGGTCAGCGAGGAGCAGATCACCACCGGCGTTGGCCGCTCGCTCATGATTTTCTTGAGAAACGTGATGCCGTCCATGCGCGGCATTTCGACGTCCAGCACGATCACGTCCGGCCATTCCCGCGCCAGTTTGTCCATGGCGAAAATCGGGTCGGAAGCCGCCCCCATGACGTGGATATCCGGCGTATCGCTGAGAATCGCCAGCAGTACCTGGCGCACCACGGCCGAATCATCGACCAGCAGCACACTGATTTTTTTGGTAGGCATCTTCTTGAAGTATTCCCATTGGTTGGTGCCGAACCCAGACGTTGCCGTTCCACAGGTCGAACATGATCGTGCGGTAACCGGTACTGCCCATGTCCTGGGCGGTCAGGTGCAGGTGATGACGCTCGGCCAGGGCCAGCGCCGCGCGAATATTCAGGCTGGCGACGTCCTGCGTCGGCAGACGACGTTGCAGATCAGGAAACATCTCGCCGCCGCCGAACAGCTTGACCTGGTAATCCCGTACATGCGTGCCATTGATTTGCGCGTGACGCAGCAGCAGTTCCAGGGCTTCGTCGGCATACCGGCCATCGAGGGGCTGATGGTTGCGCAGGCGCCCCGGCAGCATGAAGTGACACATGCCGCCGATCAGCCGCTGCGGATGCCAAAAGGTGATCGCCACGCAGGAGCCGAGCAAGGTCCGCAGGCGCGTCGGCCGCGTTGCAAAACTGACTTGGCCAGGCGCCAATACCACTTCGGTCGTACCCACAGGCTTTTTCATGGCTTGCGGTAAATCGACGGCGCCACCAGCTTCAAGGTGTCATTGACGCCGTGGAGGCTTTCGGAGTGACTGATGATCAAATAACCACCACGCTTAAGCAGCGGCAACAGACGCGCGACCACCTGGCTCTTGGTCTGCTGATCGAAATAAATCATCACGTTGCGCAGGAAAATCACCTCGAACTCCCCCAGCGCCGGCAGCGCTTCGTTAAGGTTGACCTGGATAAAATTGACGCGGTTGCGCAAGGTCTTGTCGATCAGGACGGTGCCCTCCTGACGCCCCATGCCCTTGAGGCAGTACTTGACCAGCAGCGGCTGGGGCAATGTCTCGATGCGTTCCATTGAGTAATGCCCCGTGCGCGCCTTGGCCAGTACCTGGGAGCTGATGTCCGAGCCGATCACTTCCCAGGGCGTGGTGCCGAGGCTTTCGGCCAGGGTCATCGCCAGGCTGTAGGGCTCTTCGCCGGTGGAACTGGCCGCGCTCCACACGCGAAACATCCGGCCCGGCGCGGCCTGGGGCAGCACGTGCTGACGCAGGAAGTCGAAGTGCTTGGGCTCGCGAAAAAAATAGGTTTCGTTGGTGGTCAGCAAGTCCAGCGCAACCTGCAGTTCGCCCTTGCGCTGGTCATTCATGATCAGCTTGAAATACTCACCATAGCTCTGCAGCTCATAGTGCTTGAGGCGCTTGAACAGGCGCCCGGCCACCAGGGCTTTCTTGGCGGGCGACAGGTTGATGCCGGCCGCCCGGTACAGCCAGGTCTGGAACTGACCGAATTCATGATCGTCGATGGAGACGGTGTCTGACATGATCGAGCCTCAACGCAGGTCGAGGTCAGGGGCCGGCGCCTGGCCGGCCTCGGCCAGGCTGGACATCTCGTCGATGGACAGCACCTTGTCCACTTCCAGCACGATCACGAATTTGCCCTCGACCTTGGCCATGCCACTGATGAAATCGGCGCGAATGCGCGCACCGAAACTCGGTGGCGGTTCGATCTGCGTGGCCGGGATCTCCTGCACGGCAGATACCGTATCGACCAGCAGCCCGATGTCCTGTGGCTGACCGTCCTCGGTACTCGCCTCGATGATGATCACGCAGGAACGCCGGGTGATCGCCGAGTTGGCCCGCCCAAAGCGCGCCGACAAGTCCACCACCGGCACCACTGCGCCGCGCAGGTTGATCACCCCGCGCACGAAAGCGGGCATCATCGGCACCACGGTCAGGCTGCCGTATTCGATAATTTCCTTGATCCCCAGGATGCCGATGGCGAACATTTCGCCGCCCAGCATGAAGGTCAGGTACTGCGCATCCTCATCGACCGCCACCGCGGTCTGCCGAGTCGTCATTACTGCGCCCATGTCACTACTCTCCCTTGTAGGCCCGCATCGATCGTGCGATCAGAAGCGGGTGAAATCCGATTCGTCCGGGGCACTGGCCATGGTGTAGGCGAACGCCTTGCGCGGCGGCGTTGGTTTAGTGCGCGGCGGTTGACGGTTGGGCGTGCTGCCGGAGCTGTCCACGCCGGTGCTTTGCACCGCAGCCTTGGACGCTGAATCCAGCACGAAGAAACTCATGGCCTGTTGCAGTTGCTCGGCCTGGCTGCTCATTTCTTCGGCCGTGGCCGCCAGTTCCTCACTGCTTGAGGCGTTTTGCTGGGTCACTTGGTTGAGCTGGGTCATCGCCGTGTTGATCTGCGCGACACCGGCGGCCTGTTCTTCGGACGCCGCGCTGATTTCCTGCACCAGGTCGGACGTCTTGTTGATGGAAGGCACCATTTCGTCGAGCAACTTGCCGGCTTTCTCGGCCATCTCCACGCTGCTGGAAGAAAGTTCGCCGATTTCCTGGGCGGCGACCTGGCTGCGTTCGGCCAGCTTGCGCACTTCGGCGGCCACCACGGCGAACCCCTTGCCGTGCTCGCCGGCCCGGGCGGCCTCGATGGCGGCATTGAGCGCGAGCAGATTGGTCTGGTAAGCGATATCATCGATGATGCTGATGCGCTGGGCGATTTTCTTCATCGCCACCACCGTCTGCTGTACCGATTCGCCGCCCTCGGTGGCTTCCTTGGCCGCTTTGCTGGCCATGCCATCCGTGACCTTGGCGTTTTCGGTGTTCTGGTTGATGCTGGCGCTCATCTGTTCGACCGACGCACTGGTTTCCTCGACACTGGCGGCCTGTTCACTGGTGGCCTGGCTCATCGATTGCGCGGTGGCGCTGACTTGTTCGGAGGCGCTGGCGAGGTTATCGGAGGCGTTACGCACTTCGCCGATGATATGGGCCAGCTTGCCGACCATGTTGCGCATGGCGTTGAGCACCATGCCGGTTTCATCTTTGCCACCTGGCTCGATGTGCGCATTAAGGTTGCCTTCGGCCAATTGCTCGGCGGCGCTCGCCGCCTGGCGCAACGGCCGGGAAATGATCCGCGCGATGAATATCGCCAGGCCCAGACCGATCAGCAGGGATGCGGCCAGTACCGCGATGATCGACACGCGCGAGCTTTCATACAGCGCCGAGCCCTTGTCACCCGCGGCAGTGGCGCCGGCGTCATTGAGCTCGACCATTTTCTGCAGGCGGCTGGTCACCTCATCGAAATGCCCTTTGGATTCACCCCGGAGCAAACTGCGCGCCTGGGCTTCCTGGTTCTGACGGGAAAACTCCAGGACCTGCTTGCTGCTCGCAATGTAGGCGTCCCATGCGCTTTTCACGCTAAGCAGGAGTTGACGATCTTCATCGTTCGACAGCAATTGCTCGTAGGTCTGCATGCGGGTTTCGAACTGCTGGCGCGCCTCGGCGGCTTCGCGTTCGGCCTGGGCCTTTTCTTCGGGAATCTCGGTACCGATGTGGCGGTTTTCTTTCAAGCGATAGTTGGCGGCAAAAAAACGCATGCCTGCGGCGGCACGCATGGAGGGCATCCAGTTGCCCTTGATGTCCTGGGCGGCCTGGTTGACGGCACCGAGCTGAAGGATAGCGAAGGCGCCCATGGCCCCGGTGAGGGCCAGGACCACCAGGAACGAGCTGATCAGCTTGGTGGAAATTTTAAGATCGTAGAACCATTTCATCGGGGAACCTCCATGGAATTGCAAAGACGTCAGCGGGCGACGAGCGGTGGCGACTGAGGCGCCTGGGCCGTGCGGGCTTCCAGTTGTACGATTTGATTGAGTAGCGCCGGTACATCCAGGATCAAGGCCACCGCGCCGCTGCCCAGAATGGTCGAGCCACTGATACCGCGCAGTGCGCCGAACAGCTTGCCCAGGGGCTTGATCACGGTCTGGAACTCGCCGTGCAGGTCATCGACCACCAGCCCGGCCTTGTGCTCGGCATAGCGCACCACCACCACGTTCTGACGGCGCGCGGCCGGGCCTTCGTGGCTGAAGTGGTCGCGCAGGTCCACCAGGGGCAGCACCTCGCCACGCAGGTCCAGATAGCCCTGATCGCGGCTGGACTGGCGCTGGCGGTCATCCAGCTCGACGCATTCCTGGACCATGTCCAGCGGAATCACGTAGGTGGATTGGTCGATGCCGACCAGGAAACCATTGATGATCGCCAGGGTCAGCGGCAAGCGAATGCGCACCACCGTGCCCTGGCCTGGGCGGCTGTCGAGGTCCACGGTGCCGCGCAACAGCGTGATATTGCGCTTGACCACGTCCATGCCGACGCCCCGCCCGGAGAGGTTGGTGACGGCCTCGGCGGTAGAGAAGCCCGCTTCGAAGATCAGGTTGTAGACCTCCTGGTCGGTGAGCACCGCGCTGCTGGCCACCAGCCCGCGTTCCTGGGCTTTTTCCAGAATGCGGTCGCGGTTGAGCCCGGCGCCGTCGTCGGCGATTTCGATAACGATGCTTCCAGAGTCGTGGTAGGCATTCAGGCTCAGATGGCCCTTGCTCGACTTGCCCGCCGCACGTCGCGCATCGGCACTTTCGATACCGTGGTCCATGGCGTTGCGCAGCAGGTGCATCAGCGGGTCGCCGATCTTCTCGACCACGGTCTTGTCCAGCTCGGTCTCCGCGCCGCTGATGATCAGCTCGATGTCCTTGCCCAGTTCATGGCTGACATCGCGCACCACGCGGCGGAAGCGGTTGAACGTGTCGCCGATGGGAATCATGCGCAGGTGCAGGGCACCATCGAGAATCTCTTCCACCAGCCCCGACACCGTCGAGGTGGCCTCCTGCAGCGGGTCATTGTTACAGGAACGCGCCAACAGGCTTGCGCCGGCGCTGGCGATCACCAATTCGCCGACCAGGTTGATCAACTCGTCGAGCTTGTCGGCGTTGACCCGAACATAACTGCCGTCGCGGGTTTTCGCCTCGCTGTTCGCTGGCTGGCGCTGGGGCGACGCGGGGGCCAGGCCTGGCTCGGCGTGCGCGATCAGGTCACTGCCGATGGCGACGCTGCTTTCGGGCGTTTCGTCAACGGCGCGGATCTGCACGTCACAGTCGTCGCGCACGAAGTCGAACACTTCGTTGAGCGTGGCATGGCTGGCCGTCGAACGCAGGTCGATCTCGAAGCCCAGGTAGCAGCTTTCCGGGTCCCAGTGCTCCAGGGCAGGGATGCTGTCGGTCAGGGTGGTGACCTGTACCATTTGCCCCAGCGTATCGAGGTAGCGCAGGAACGACAGCGGGTCCATGCCATTACGGAACACGTCCACGCCGAAACGCAGAGAAATATGCCAAAGCACATCGGCCCCCGTGTCGTCGTGCACCGCAGCGGGTACGACGTCGGCGGTGGCGGTGCGCAGCGGCTGGTAGTCGCTCAGCGCCTCGCGCAAGGTCTCACCGCGCTCCAGCGCGGCCGGGGTCGGCGTCTCACCGCGACTGGCGACCACGTCGATCAGTTCAAGCATGTGGTCGCCGCACTTGAGCAGCAGCGCGATCAACGCCGCGTCCACCGCCACACTGCCATCGCGCAGGCGGTCGAGAACGTCTTCGACGATATGCGTGAACCCCACGATCGACGCGAGGCCGAACAGCCCGGCGGACCCCTTGATAGTGTGCGCGGCGCGGAAAATCGCGCCGATGGCATCCTGGTCGCCGGGGTCGCTTTCCAACTGCAGCAGGGATTGCTCCATGGCCTGCAGCAGCTCGCGCGCCTCGACGATGAAGGTCTGCAGTGCCTGATCGAGATTGATGCTCACCTGGACTTTCCTTGTCGATCAATGAACGGGACAGTGCCGCTTAAAGCGCGGCGCTGCGACACAGTTGGAGCGCCTGCATGACTGCCTGGCTCTGGCCGGTCACACTCAAGGCGGTACCGGCAATGCCGGCTTCACGCTGGATGACGGCCAGCAACTGCAGGCCGGCACCGTCCATTTCCGTCACCTGGGACAGGTCCAGTTCCAGGCGCGGGGCCGCGCCCATCTGCGACAACAACGCGCCCGCCAGTTCAGCGACGGTGTAGATCGTGAGTTCGCCGTCGATGCCCACATGGGCGGTGTCGTCGATTGTTTCGTGAGTGATCGGCATGGTGGCCTCCCTGGCGCCGGGTGTCAGGGCAGGATCAATTTGGAGACCGCCGCCAGCATTTGCGCCGGCTGGAACGGCTTGACCACCCACGCCTTGGCGCCCGCGGCCTGGCCTTCGGCCTTCTTCGATTCCTGAGACTCGGTGGTCAGCATGATGATCGGTGTGAACTTGTAGTTGGCCAGCTTCTTTACCTCCTTGACGAAGGTGATGCCATCCATGTTGGGCATGTTCACGTCGCTGATGATCAGGTGCACTTTTTGTCCGGTCAGCTTGTTCAGGGCGTCCTTGCCGTCGCTGGCCTCGATCACGTCGTAACCGGCGCTTTTCAAGGCGATGCCGACCACTTGGCGCACGCTGCTGGAATCGTCGACCACTAATACATTCTTCGCCATGATGTGCTCCTAAAAGAAAGTGATGTCTTGGGAATTCGACTGCACAGCCGCCTCGCCGCGATGGAGGCGTCGTTGCTCGTCAGTGGCATAGGTGGTTTCCATGCGCGCCAGCCATTGGCGGGCGTCGATGGCCAGCGGCTGGTCCGGGGTCTGGTTGGCCTGTTGCAGATGGTCATGCAGGGCGTGCATGTTGTCGCGCACGTGACTGAGGATCTGGCTGACCCGGTCCTGGAATTGCAGGTTGACCAACACCTCGGTCATCTCATCGCGGATGCCGTAGCTTTCCTGCTTGAGCAGATCGGCGGATTCGGCCAGGCGCCCAGTGATGTTCTGGAAGCGTGTGAGCACCATTTGAATACTGTTTTCGGACTCGGCCACCGAATGGCTATCCTGGTCGGCACTGCTGGACGCGGCCTGCACCAATTGAGTAATGGCGTTGTTGATGATGTCGACCTTGGCCGACATCTGCTGGCCCGTTTCACTGGATTTGCTCGACAGGCTGCGCACCGCATCGGCCACCACCGCGAAGCCGCGACCGGCCTCACCGGCGCGCGCCGCTTCGATGGCCGCGTTGAGGGCCAGCAGGTTGGTTTGTGCGGCAATCGCTGCCACATCAGCGGCCATGGTACGCAGTTCGCCCGTGTAGGCGGTCAGGCTGCGCACCTGCGCCAGGGTCTGGTCACGGCTGGTTTGAGTGGCCTTGAGCGAATTGATCACCTGGCTCAACTCGCTGTCACTGCGCGCCAGCACCTCAAGCGCGCCGTCAGCGGCCTGCCCGTCCAGCTCGCCGGCCGCGTGCTGCGACGCTTGTACCGTCTCCTCCAAGCGAGTGGCGATCCCGGTGAAACGGTTCACCAGGCTCACAATCGCTTCCTCGGTCTGATGGCGCGAGCTTTCCACCTGCTTGGCCCAGATGGGCATGGCACCCAGCAATACCTCATCGAGCTGTGCACGCGAGGCCAAGCCGTCATGTGCATGCGCACTCGACTGGTCCGCCTGCGCCTGCGCAATCGCTCGCTGCAGTGCGTTGCGCTGTGAAGCCGCGCTCCAGGCACAGGCACCGAGGCCGATCACCACCAGTACCGCGCAGGCCAGCAGATTGGCCGGCGAGGTTGATTGCACGAGTATCCACAAAACGGCCGGCACGACCGGGATCAAGGCGAACCAACGGAAACGAGGATAAACGGGAAGGGGCATGCGGCTGGATAGGCGCTGGGGCATGAGTTCGGTCCTTGAACAGTGTTGCGGATATAAACGACATAGTGTTTATCCGCCCCTAGCGCCTCAACTTTAGGTCTGTTGAGTGCCTTCCGTCTGGTTTATGACCAATATGTTAATGACCCGTGGACCTGAGGCAGGCATTCCTTGAGGCCGCCCTTGCCGGGCGGCCGGTAGGGTTATTTCAACAAGGCAATCAGCGCGCAGACCACCGTGATCGCCAACGCCGGCCATTGCATCGGCATGAAAAAGAAGTGGTGGCGCACGCCATCGACGTGCGGTTGTCGGTTCAGTACAAAGCCCAGCAGGGTGTTGATCGCTGACCCCACCCCGAAGCCGAGCAACACCTGCATCAGCGATGTGTTGCCGGGTTTGACGCTGGGGTCGGGCCACAGCCCCATCAATAGCAGCACCATCGCCACCGGTGTAAACAACGTCAGCCAGCCTGCGCCGCGATAGATCATCATTTAATCCTCAGCTGTGACGCTGCTGGCTCAAGCCCGCTCGCGTGTTTGTTGTTGCGCCGCAAACACGGCATCGAGGGTATTGAGGAACAGGTCGTGACTCAGAATGCCGGTAGAGATGGTCGACAACACGGGTTTGCCGCTCTCGTCCTTGATCACCACTTTTTCGGTCCAGGCGTTGAGGTCGACGCTGCGCAGCGACGACATCGGCACTTTGTGGCCTTGGTACTCGAGGGATGCGCGGCTGACGACGATTGGCGAGGTGGTGATTTTCAGGAAGTTGCCACTCACGCGTTTGCCCCAGACCTGCCCCGAGCTGATGCAGTTGAACGTCACAGCCCCGCCCATCTCCAGCGTCGCGATCACTGCCGGCATGCGTGCGCGAACGTGCAATTCACGCACCAGTTGCTGGAATTCGTAAAAGCCTTTGAGGCTTTCAATCACCCGATGAAACGGCTCGGACGCGTTTCGACGATAGGCCAGGTTGGTGATCATGCCGGTCATCACGGTTTGCCCGGAGCCGAACAAGTACAGGTCTTCGATATCGGCAAACGCCGTGTACTCGCGTTGCTCGTTGATGATGCGTTCGATGCCGAACTCAAACACGTTGTAGCGTGGCGCGCGCAGTTTTTTGTGCCAGGCGTAGGCTGCAAACACGCCCACGGCAAGAACGACCAGCAAGGCGCTGGTGGCGTAGATCAGGGTATGTGGGTTGGCAAAGTTCAAGGCCATGCCACGTGATGTCTGGAGGTTGACCGGGCCATCGTTGCCCGGTGGCAGTATCGTGCCCAGGTACAGCACAAAACCGGCGAGGGCCAATAACACAACCCCGAATATCAAACTGAAAATCAGGAAGCCTTTGCCGTGGCGGAAACTCGCGATCAGCTCGCCGGTGGCCGAAGGTGCTTGGGTAGGGGATGACTGCATAAGTGTTTGCGTCCTTGTAATGGGTTAAGCCTTGCACACTGTCAGTCTGGTGGCCGGGTGCATTTGGCACGGCGAGTTGGAACATGGCTAATTAATATCGTTCCTTGGGAAGATGACTTCACAGGAGGGTGAGCCTGGCGGTTCGCGGTATTGGGGGCTTTTTTTTCCTGCCTGGAACAGTGATCATCGCCCTCCCCCAAGCCCTAGGAACCAAGACCATGGAGTTGACGCTGGAAGCTGTTGCGCTTTTTGCACTGAAGCTGGTGCACGAGACGGATGGCGGCAGCCCGGTCTTGCGGGACGATCCAGTGATGGATGGGTATGAGCGGGAGGTATTCGGGCTGCTGGTGCGGCAGGGAGACTTGGCGGCCATTCAATCCAAAGTCGCGGAATGTGTGGATCAAGCGCTTGAAGCGCTGGGCGGGGCCGATACGGTGATGGGGCGCGAGTTGCAGCGCTTGGCGCTGGGCGTGCGCCAGGCGTCGACACTGGATGAACTCAATGACCCGCTCAACGCACTCAAGGATTACCTGAAAGCCATCCTGTAACGCACGGTTCAGCGCCGCCCCTCCACCGCCATCCGCACCGCCAGCCCCATCAATACCGAGCCCATCAACCAGCGCTGCGCCACCTGCCAACCCGGCCGGGTGACGAAAAACACCGCGATGGACCCCGCCATGGTGGCAATCATCGCGTTGACGCTCACGCTGATGAGAATCTGCGTAAAGCCCAGCACCAGGGATTGCGTCAACACGCTGCCATGACCGTTCGGGTCGATGAACTGCGGCAGCAACGACAAATACATCACTGCCACCTTGGGGTTGAGCAGGTTGGTCACCAGGCCCATGGTGAACAGCTTGCGCGGGCTGTCCTTGGGCAGATCCCGCACCTGGAACGGCGAACGCCCACCCGGCCGGATCGCCTGCCAGGCCATGTACGCCAGGTACAGCGCACCGCCGAAACGCAGCGCGTCATAGGCAAACGGCACCGCCATGACCAGGGCCGTGATCCCCAAAGCCGCGCACACCATATAAACCAGAAACCCCAACGCCACGCCGCCGAGGGAAATCAACCCGGCCGTGCGACCCTGGCAAATCGAACGGGAGATAAGATAAATCATGTTCGGACCGGGCGTGAGCACCATGCCGAGTGAAATCAGCGCATAGGCCAGCCAACTGGACAGTTCGGGCATTGTTGGGCTCCTGGGGTGTTAGGTTGTCGGCGAAACATTTGGCCAAGGTTGTCAGCTTGGCCGCCATGGTAGGGCGTTCAAAATGCGCGCGTTAGATACAGATCCGCGAGTAAAACGGCATACACCCAAGAGGCAGGACATGATCGACTTCAACAACAAAGGCTTCTTCAAGCTCAAGCAAAACAACGAATACGCCGAACGCGTCGCTGCCCTGCTGCTGGACGGCGAAGAAGTGGTCGACGCCTACAAGGCCATGCGCGACGGCGTTGTGTTCACCACCAAGCGCATCATCGCGGTGAACGTGCAGGGGATAACCGGCAGCAAGAAAGACTTCACGTCGCTGCCATATAAAAACATCGTGGCGTATTCGGTGGAGACATCCGGGACGTTTGACCTGGATTCGGAGCTGGAGATTTACTTTTCGTCGCTGGGCAAAGTGAAATTCGAATTTACCGGCAAGACTTCGATTGTGGAAATCTCGCGGTTGATTTCCAAACATCTGCTCTGACTCCTGGCCTTGAAAAGTCTACAGTGTGAAAGCCTGCACCGCTTAAACGATCGATGCAGTTTTCTCACTGTGACCGGCGAGCGTGATTTCACAGCAGCTTGCAGATGACCTTCAAGTCATCAAAAAGAAAGTGCGCGTTAGCTCGACAATAGACATCATAGTGCTCAGCCATCTGCCTGCCGCTCTGGGTATGATTGAAGTAAGCATCGACCATCTCCTGTGGCCGGTGCAACCGTGGTTTATTCAGAACTCGCTCCTCCGTAAGGTCTCGATTTTTGCGAACCTGCACGCGCCCGTTTCGCAGTAAATTACGGAGCAAATTCCACTCATAAAAGAAAAACCCGTCCAACTCATAAAAATTCAAAAATGGGATATTGTGCAATAACACGAAATAACTATTATGCTCATAAGCCCCGCCCACACCATGCCGACTTAACTTTTTGCGGATACTCTCATCACTCAGACTATCTCTAAGCACTGCTAACTGGCGAACAAAACCGGCGCGGAAATTATCATTAAGAAACAACTGACATTGTTCCGCGAGGTAGGTCGGCATGTCCGACAACTGATACTTAACCTGAACAAAGTAATAAATATCATCCTCTACATCCTGAAGAATAAAATCTATATCATACCCCTTAACCTTCGAATTATTGCTCGGCTTAAACTCATCATAGACCTTGAAGCGCGGATCATTAAGATCCCGAATGTAGTTGAAGATATAATTTTTTTCGAACCCCACCCCTAGCAAGTGACCAAAATTTTGGCCTTTCTCACTTCCTTTTGCCTCACCCAATAAAAACCTGACAAACTTTCTCAACCCATACTTAAAGTTCAGCGCCCCCCCTGATATATACGCCGCCTTTGTATTCAATAAAGCTGCTAGCTGAGTCCAACGTGGGTGAACGTCCAATCAGCGCACTGTTGATCATATCCACTGTTGCGGAGCTGACAATACTTCTCAAGTAGGCTTCGTCGGTCGTGACTTGACCTGAAATCACACGCAGCTCAAGGTGAACTGCAAAATCGACGATTTCTCGCAGGTACTGATATTTCGGATGCCGGACCATATCTTCTGACAAATAGTCGGCGTGTATGGAAAAACATTTATCCAAGGTCTGATCAACCAAAAGTTTTCGGAGCGCCTCTGGCAATCGCCCATATCTTTGAAGTAAAGGTATAGCGTCATGCCGAGAAATCAAGTCACTGATCTTTGAATTAGCCTCGGTAATTTCCGCTAGCCAAAAACCCTTAACCCGTCGTTGTAGCTTCACAGTAGGCGTAATATGAAGAGTGTCTCCCGCCAGCCTAGCCGTCAGCAGACCTTGCGCCATCAGAAAATAAACTTCACTTAGGTAGTAACTCGTCCATAAATTAGCATTCATGAGGATGGCCAAATTATGAACTGCACGCAGCTTCAAGCTTTCGGCAACCCTATTACAAGTATATTCGAGCGCTGCCCACGTATAAGACGCATTAAACCCAGCGATCATTTCGCGTCGAGACGCTGACTTAATGTCCTCTCCCGACAATAAAACTCCAACCTTGAAATACAGACCTAACTGATCAGTAAAACGATGCATGGTTTCCTGATTAAGGGGTGTGTAGTCTTCAAATAAATAATCAGGCAGGGTGTCGCGGGCATGCCGCAAGTTAACGCTAAGCTTTTCCCAGAGTAACGATTGGATCTGCTCGGAGCGAATCAGGCTACGCAGTAACGGGATACGGTAAAGCACTCGAGTGTGCCACTTGAGACGTTCCCCTACTGGAGGCTCCGTGGTCATTACCGCCATAGGATTATGCAAAAAGGCAAGCAGCGCTGGATCAACGTTGTCATAAATCATAAATAGTTTCCTGTTCGCTCTTTATTACCTTTACCCCCGGCGTTTCATACGGCCAGTTTCCGAGGCTATCAAACCGCAGGCGCGATGCGAAGGATGTCTATATGCGGGCGCAGTTTTATCTTCTTTATCAAAGATATAAATGTCAGTTTTCAATTGGCTCCGCAACCAAGGTTCCCATTTCGGCTGGCGTTGCGCGGCAACTTTTACCTCCTTTTCTCACGGACGGATCGTTTGAGAGATACAACTCCGGTATTACGCAACCTGATTGAGTCCAATGCTAAACGAAAAAAACAGAAAACGAGATAATCGAAACGTGCCTTTCCAACCAGATCTCAGTCCACTTTTCCCACACGTACAATCGAATTAAGCCGACATAAGCTTCTGCTCGCGCGCTCGTAGGCTCACCTCCTCGCACAAGGACGTGAGCCCGTCATGCCAGAACGCTCTTACCCACCCACCGAAGAAGAGTTACGCAAACAACGCATCCTGACGCCGCAGCCATCGCGTGCGCCGTATTCGCCATCGGTTGATTTTTTCGAGCCATCCCCTGCCCCAGCCCCTACGCGAGCCAAACCTCCCGGCTGCGTCTTCATGAAGCCTTGCCAACTGCCTGACGGCATCACTCATTACTTCGACCAGGCCGGGTATGTCCCGCTGGAGCTGATCAAGGAGTACGGCCACTTAAGCCTGCTGGGTGGGCGTGAGGTGGATAGCAGGGGCGCGGTTGCCTTGCGCAAGATCGGCGGCAGCACATTGCCTGCAGGTTTGGGCCAGTTGGCGTTGCGGTCGGCCGTTTGGGAGTCGGCGGCAACTGCCGTTGGATCGGTCGCCGGGGGCCTGCTGACGGGCTTGGTGGCGCTGGCCTGGCCGTCAGAGCTGGGTGATAGCGCGCTCTACAGCGAGGAGCAGTTGCGTTCGATGCAACGGGCGCGGTCGCAGATGCGGTTGCATATCGAGCAACGCGAGGACGGCACGCTCAAGGGGTATGGGTTCTACACGGGCAACCATGCCGATTGGCAGATGATTGATGTGGTGCAGTTCCAAAACCGTAGCGATCAGTTTGTAGCGGATTTGGGTGAGGGTGTGGAGTTGATCTGGACACCCGCCGTTGATCCCAGCGACACGCTGGGGATTCCGCCATTGGAGGCTGCGCCGCAAGCGCCGATGATCTGGATTTATCCGCCGACGGAGAAAGCGGCGCAGATTCTGGTGAACCCGGTTTATCCGCCGGAGTATCGGGATTTTATTCTGGTGTTCCCGGTGGAGTCGGGGGTACGGCCGCTGTATGTGGTGGTCAACAAGCCAAGGAAAGGGCTCAGAAACCCAGACCATGACTACTTCCCAGCCCCCAAAGCCGAAGATATAACAGGCTTCCCTGGTCTGATTCCGCAAAGGCCTGTGACGCCAAGAAGAGGGGGCGTTGGCTTACGCGAACGTTGGATAGACGCAAAAGGAAAAAGAATATTTGAATGGGATTCCAAGAAAGCCGAGCTGGAAGTCTATCGAAAAAGTGACTTGGAACACCTCGGTGCATTTGATCCTTATACCGCCGAGCGTCGAGGACCGGCGGACCCGAAACGTCGAATTTATAGATAAAGAGGAATTCTGAAAATGGTGATGAAAATCAGACTGCGATGGTACGAAAAGCACAGCAATGACTTGAAAGCGGATGAATACTCAGCGGATATCGCAGACCCAGACAGTATTTTTGAAGCATTGGGCTTAAGCGAAGAGACCGCGATATATGCCGACGTATTCAACGTCCAACCCAATTGGATAACGCTAATTCAGCCGTACTTCCAGCACGTGATCCAACCCAACCGCCTCGACTACCAAATCTCCTTCCGCTACCAAGGCGCCTGGCCACCGCCTCCAAAACAATCCAAAAAGGCGTCGTGATGCAATGAAACCCACATCGCAAAAGCCCCTCCTCTACCGCTCAGTCAACACCCGAACCCATGGCGTGCGCCACGGCAGTTGTCGCGCCTACCGGTATGAGCGGCACACCAAAAGCGAAAAAGACAAACAATCAAACCGCGGTTCGATGCATAGCCATCAACGGCATGGCTTTGATTACACCCCGCTATTCCGCTTTCTACTTTCCAAAGTCGGTCACCCATGGGATCAGGTGTTCAGCGAAGCCAACGCCCGCCTGGATCGTCCGGAGCCGATGTTCTGGATGGTCGCGCAACATGAAAGCGACAAGCAGGATTACGTGAGAACGGATGAAAACAGCTACTACAGCGGCTTGTGGGTCGACGAAGGCGGCCTGCTGCAAAAGGTCAACCCACAGCTGACGCCCGAGCAGATGAAACCCTTCTGCAACTGCTGCACCCACACTTTCAACGGTGTGGTATTCCCGCAGGGTCTACCACACCACGGCTAACCCTCAACCCGACTTACCCCCACTCCCCGCCTCAGCCACCGGTACCCGATTTGCCGGGTCCGTCACGTCATACACATGCTGCTCACACCCCGACCCCTTGAATTGGAATTCCACCAGATACACTTTTGCCTTCTCCGGGCTAAACGTATTCATCTCCGGCCCGCAGGTGTAGTAGTAACCAGTACGGGTGTCGTTCGCGTAACCCGATACAGTGAGTTTCTTGCCGGGGTCGGCCTGGATTTCCAGTTGTGGGAAACGCTTGAAGCCCGCACTGGCCACGGTCTGGTTGAGCTTGGCGATCCAGTTGAAGACCTTACCTTCGCCGGTGTCCATCACCGTGCCGAGGGCTTCCATGCGTGAGTCAGGATCGCCTTCGCGACTGATCGAGAAGTCGACGGCGGGGGTGCCGCCACTGGACTTCATAATGACTTTGGCGTGTTCCGCATCCACAGCCACGGTTTTCTGGCGAAACTGAATGCCGTCCTTGAACAGGCTGGATGATGAGTCGCGTTGGTTGGATTGGCAGGCGCCCAGGGCCAGAGCGAGGGAGAGCAATGCGATTCGCTTCACGGAGGATATCCTTATCGAATGAGGGTGATGAAGAGACCAGGGCTCACAGGGAATGTTCCAAACCTTATCACCTGTCAATTTTGCGCAGTTTGCCGCCTGAAACCGACTGTGCCACGGCCAATTGCTCCTCGAAGCTGAAACCCGAAAGCTCGTAGAACAGACTCCGCACTGGCTGAGCCTGTTCGCCCCGCAGGGGGTACCTGTGCAGCCGGGGCTGGGCCATGGTTCGGTAGACCCTGATCAGAGCCGGGTTCGCGGCATAACCTGCGAACTCACGCTGCGCACTTTCCACATCGCTATATAAGGCATAGCCGTAGTCGTGAGCGGTATCGGAGTCCGCGCGTCCTCCAAACCGGACTTCGCCATCCTTGAGAAAATGCCTGAGCAAGTGAGGATCCAGAATGGGCACGTCGTCATATGCAAAACCGGCGTGATAAGGACCACTGACGATCACCAACGGCAGCACGGTGACTTCGGACGCGTCGCTGAGGTGAGGAAAATACTGGCTGCAAAATGCCCCCAGCCCTTGCTGAATATGTTGGGTTTTTCGCCGCGCCTGGCGGGCTTTATGGATGATGCCATTGTTGTCGGAAAAATCGTTGTGGTAATCCAGCGGAGTTATCGGTGCTCGACGACTGCGCAGTTCACACACCACCAGCAGACTGCCAAACGAGAACACAAGGTCGATCTCCTCGACAACCTTGGACGGTCCTCTGAACTTCACCGCCCCCAACCATGTCAAGCCCGCCATGATCGGGTTGGTTTTGCGACAATCTTCCAACACCGCGAGCAGGTAACGTTCAAACAGTCGTCCGCGTTGCTTCCCTTTGGGGTCGATGATGCTGAGCCAGATATCAAAATTCCTGGAGATGCTGGCCGTCAACGGCGCACTGATCGGAATCAGTACGTCTTCATCCACCTTCACCAACGGTCGCGACCACAGGTCGTGCTGCAGGCTCTTGGCCTCGTAAAGGAGCAGATCAATGGCCGCGTTTACCTGTTCAACTGCAAGCCCCGTGGACTCTGCAAGCCGTTCGACAAGAGTGTTGCGGGAAAACCGCGGACACAGCTTGAGCAGGTCTTCCCACTGCCGAGGCGCAGGCATCTGCCCATAGCGCTCTTTGAGTTGCGCCGCGATCACCGCAAGGTGCAGCCAGATATGCAGCAGGTTTTGGCACTCGGTACTTTTTACAGCCGGGTCGAGAGAGGCATCGAACAACGGATGCAGGTACTCGTCGATCATGTAATACGGCGACAGATACGCATAAAGCGCGGCTGTCTGGACGCTGTCGCTTAATTCAGACCAGTTGCCGATCGACAACACGTCGGTGCCGACGCAGTGGATATAGCGCTGCCACCCGAGCCGGGGCACATAGGTTTGGCGCCCCTGATGAAGGTCGTTGGAAATTCTCAGACCGTTGGTACCGTTGTGGTGATCACGGCGGTATTCATAAATCACTTTGACCAGATCCAGATGCTCCGACGCAGAGGAGAGCAGTACGCCTTTGGAGTCGGCAAAAAACTCCATGCCGCCGTACAACAACTCTTGCCAGATTTTTTTGAAACTATGGGTCAGTTGAACCAGGTCGCTTTCATAGGCAAAAAAGTTGATAGCGCTGAGCATATGCGGGCAATTGTCGGGGAACAGCACACGCAGGTCATGGCGGTTTTGATAAAGATCCCAGATCGGCCCGCAGAGCGAATCCAGCCGCAGCATGTTGAGGTGATCCGGTGGCAGGCCGGACTCACCGTTGGTCAATGAAGAACGGAATGAAAGGTGCTCTTCAAGGGATGCTGTCGGGTTGGCCTCGACGGCGTGCAGGGCCTCGACGGACATTGCGCAGAAGAAGTGATTGGCCGACCCGATATGTGCGCTGATCAGCGCGTCATACGTCAGCGGCTCATCTGTACTGAACGAATAGTGCAGACGGCTGCTCTTTACCCGTTTAAATTGGGTGTTCAGCCAGCGTGCACCTTCCAGGAAGCCTCTTTCGATGCTGTGCCCAGGATAAAGCGCCTGGTATTTCACAATCCAATCGTTGATGTCGAACTCGTCGAGCATCGCGGGGTGTGCCAGTTGTTTGTTGCGGGCGAGCTTGAGCAGTTGCCGGTCCATCAGCGTGCCTCTGGTTTTTTTAAGGTAAAGCCCGCAGGCTTCGATCGACACCAATCACTTGGGCTGGAAGGTTTCCAGATACGCCAGGATGTTTTCAATTTTCTCCTGGTCGCTGATACCCCAGAAGATCATCCGCGTACCACTCACCACCTTCTTCGGCGCCTCGATATAGGCCGCGAGCTTGTCACGGGTCCAGACCACACCGGAGTTTTTCATCGCGTCGGAATACTGATAGTCCGTGGTCGTACCGGCGGGCCGGCCGATGATGCCGTTGAGTTGCGGGCCGAAACCGCCGCGCGCGCCTTCGCCGATGCTGTGGCAGCCGCCGCAGGTCTTGGTGAAGAGCTTGCCGCCCGCCTCGGCGTCGCCGGCCGCCAGAGCGGGGCTTGCGTTAAGGATCAGGGCGAGGGTGAAAAAGGCGTATTTCATCAAAGGCTCCACAGCCGGCAACGGTAGGCCGATTATGCCTGTATCAATTTCCCTCCGCCGCTTCTGGTAACAGCCCGGGAAGCGCTCTGAAACGACCATCCATCGCCCGGTACACATCCAATCGAACCTATTCCAACCCATCCCACTCCACCTTACTGAATCCCTGATGGTGGAGTAAGGATCATGGCTCAGCCATCGATTTTGGTGCTGGAAGACGACGAAATCATTCGGGCGTTAATGGTGGATGTACTGGAGGATTTCGGCGCGCTGGTGACGTCGTTTCCTTCGGCGGATGAGGGGATGATTTATCTTGAGCGGGCCGATGATCCGGTCGACCTGATTGTCAGCGATATCCAGATGCCGGGCCTGCTCAATGGCTATGACCTGAGCAAGGTGGTGGCCCATCGTTGGCCGACGGTGCCGGTGGTGTTGACCTCGGGGAATACCAAGTTGGCGGCGCAGTTGGGCGGCTCGGTGCGTTTTTTGCCCAAACCGTGGAGCACTGAGCATTTGATTGAGTGCGTACAAACGGCGTTGACCCAACAAGGCTTGTCAATGCACTGATAGCGTCACGATATCACTCAGATCGAACTTCATGGCGCCGTCCAGGGTCATTATGCAAGCAAGGAGCGACTTTTCTGATCCGCTGGTCAGCCTCTTCGCCTTGCGCGTACAGCTGACCGCCATGAGTTGTGTAGAATTGTCGCCCGTTTAACGCGTCATTCATGGCCGAGAGGCCCACAGTTCGAGCTCACTGAATGCATTCACAGGCCCATGACGTTGGTGCGCCCTCTTTGCTGGAAACGTTGCGCACAGGCACGGCCCTGCTGCATGTGGCGCTGGAGAAGCGCCTGCCGTTTTTCTCTGAGCATCTGGATGCCGATTGGTATCAGCGCTTGCTTGAGGCTTACTACGGTTTTTATGGACCGATGGAAGCGGCGCTGTACGAATGTGAGTTGATCCCTGAGGGCTTTGATCAGGGGGCGCGTACGAAAACCCCGACGCTACTGCACGATCTGGATGCACTGGGCCTGAATGAACAGGCTATCGGCGCCCTGCCCCGCTGCGCCGAACTCCCGACCCTCGACACCCCCGCCGCCTGCCTCGGAGCCCTGTACGTGCTGGAAGGCGCGACCCTCGGCGGCCAAGTGCTGCGCCGGGAAATGGCCCAGCGCCTGGACGTCAACGCCGACAACGGTGGGGCGTTTCTCAATGTATACGGCGCCGAGACCGGTCGACGCTGGAAAGACTTTCTCGATTACCTGGGCCGCCTGCCGCTGGATGCCCCCGCCAAACAACGCGCGGTAGAGGCAGCCCGTTCAACATTCCGCTGCTTTGAGCAATGGCTCGACAGCCAGGAGGTACTGCTATGAAACCCGAAGATTTTGAAGAGCTGCTTGCCAACTGTGCCGACGAGCCGATTCGCTTCCCGGGGGCAATCCAGCCCCATGGCGTGCTGCTGACATTGTCCGAGCCCGAGCTGACTATCATCCAGGTCAGTGCCAACGTGGGCAGCCTGTTCGGCCATGCGCCCGAGGCGCTGCTGGGCCAGCCACTGCACACGCTGATGGGCGCCGAGCCCGCCCAGGCGGTTGCCGCCATGGCCGAAAACAACACGTTTTTTGACGCGCCACCGCTGCACGTTTCCTTTAACGGCGCAGAGTTCGAAGGCCTGCTGCACCGCCATCAGAATGTGCTGGTGCTGGAATTCGAGCCACGTCTCAAAGACTTCCGCCCACGGGCACTGAACGGGCGCACCAGTGACCTGGGCAAGATGCTGCAACGTTTGCAGTCGGCGAAAACCCTGCAAGCGCTGTACGAAATCAGCGTGACTGAAATCCAGGCCATGACCGGCTACGACCGCGTGCTGATCTACCGCTTCGAAGATGAAGGCCACGGCCAGGTGATCGCCGAAGCATCGGCGCCGTCCATGGAGCTGTTCAACGGGTTGTTCTTCCCCGCGTCCGACATCCCGGAGCAAGCCCGCGAGCTGTATCGCACCAACTGGCTACGCATCATCCCGAACGCGGCCTACGAGCCGGTTCCACTGTTGCCCAAGCTGCGCCCGGACACCGGCCAGCCGCTGGACCTGAGCTTTGCCACGCTGCGCAGCGTGTCGCCGATTCACTGCCAGTACATGCAGAACATGGGCGTGTTGTCGTCCATGAGCATTTCGCTGATGAAAGGCGACAAACTCTGGGGGCTGATCAGTTGCGGCAACCGCGAGCCGCTGCTGGTGCCGAACGAGCTGCGCACCACCTGCCAGACCATAGGCCAGGTGCTGTCGTTGCAGATCAGCGCCATGGAGGCCCTGGACCTGAGCCGTCAGCGCGAGGAAAAAGTCGAGGCCCTGGCGTTGCTCGACCAGGCGATGAAACGCTCGGAAGATAACGTATTCGACGGCCTGGCCCAGCAACCGCAGGTACTGATGGACCTGACCCTGTCCGGCGGCGTGGCGATCATCGAAGACAAGCAGTTGCACCGCTACGGCAACTGCCCGGAGCCGGCGCAGATCCGCGCCTTGCACAAGTGGCTGCAAGGGCGCAGCGAGCCGGTGTTTTCCAGCCATAACCTGGTGTCGGTGTACCCGCCGGCCGCCGAATTCCAGCAGGTGGCCAGTGGCGTGTTGGCCATGAGCCTGCCCAAGCCGGTGGATAACGCTGTGCTGTGGTTCCGTCCGGAAGTGAAAGAGAACATCAATTGGAGTGGCGACCCGAAAAAACCGCTGGACCTGGAAAACTCCGACGCTGGCCTGCGCCTTCGCCCACGTACCTCGTTTGAAATCTGGAAAGTGGAGATGGCCGGTATCTCCACCAAGTGGAGCCATGGCGACCACTTTGCCGCCAACGACCTGCGCCGCTCGGCCCTGGAAAACGACCTGGCGCGCCAGGTGCTGCGTGAGCAACAAGCGGTGCGTGCGCGTGATGAACTGGTGGCGGTGGTGTCCCACGACCTGCGTAACCCGATGACAGTGATCTCGATGCTGTGCGGCATGATGCAAAAGGCCTTCAGCTCCGATGGCCCACACACCTCGCGACGAATTTCCTCGGCCATCGACACCATGCAACAGGCGGCCGGGCGCATGAACGTACTGCTGGAGGATTTGCTCGACACCTCGAAAATCGAGGCCGGGCGGTATGTGGTCAAGCCGGTGGCACTCGACGTGACCCAGATCTTCGAGGAAGCCTATTCCCTGCTGGCACCGCTGGCGATGGATAAGGGCATCGACCTGTCTTTCAACGCCGAGCCGGGCCTGCAGATCAATGCCGACCCGGAGCGTCTGTTCCAGGTGCTGTCGAACCTGATCGGCAACGCGATCAAGTTCACTCCGCGCCAGGGCAACATCGGCATCAGCGCCATGAGCAATGGCGAAGAGATTGTGTTCTCTGTGCGCGACTCCGGCGAAGGCATTGCGCCGGAACAACTGCCGTACGTGTTCGATCGCTACTGGACCCAGACGGAAAACAACCCGACCGGCAGCGGGTTGGGGCTGTACATCACCCAAGGCATCGTCCAGGCCCATGGCGGCAAGATCGTTGCCGAAAGTGAAGTGGGTCGGGGAAGTGAGTTCCGGTTTACGGTGCCGAAGGTGATCGACGACTCGCATACCTGACTGAACGTCCCGACTGTGAAGGTCGAGACTTTTGTGGTGAGCGGGCTTGCCACAAGCCATGTTTAAACGGGCAACACCACCACCGCTTCCAGCCCTCCGCCCTGGCGCTCAGCCAGGGTCACGGTGCCGCCATGTTCCAGCACAATCGCCCGAGCGGTCGAGAGTCCCAAGCCGACACCGCCCGTGCTTTTGTTGCGTGAGCCTTCCAGGCGATAGAACGGCAGGAACACCTCCTCCCGATATTCGGCCGCAATGCCCGGCCCGCGATCCAGCACGCGAATCACTACCTCGTCCTGTGTGTGCTGCAACTCGATCTCCGGCGCGATGCCATAGTGGATCGCGTTGTCCACGAGGTTGGTGATCACCCGCTTGAGGCCCAGGGGCCGGCCGAAGTACACCAGGCGTGGCGGGCCGCGAAAGGTGATGTCGATCGCCTGGTCGCGGTAGTCGTCGATCAGGGTTTGCAGCAACTCGGCCAGGTCCAGTTGCGTAGCCTGCTCCAGCCGGGCGTCATCGCGGAAGAATTCCAGGGCGGTGTTGATCATGGCCTGCATTTCATCGACGTCGCGAAACAGCCGCTGCTGCTGGTCGGCATCTTCGATGAATTCCCCGCGCAGGCGCAGGCGCGTCAGCGGTGCGCGCAGGTCGTGGGAGATGGCCGCGAGCATTTGCGTGCGGTCCTGGATGAAGTGGCGTAATTGCGCCTGCATGCTGTTGAACGCAAGGATCGCCTGGCGGATTTCATGGGGCCCCACCGGCTCGATGGGCGGTGCGCGAAAGTCTGCACCAAAGCGCCGCACGCCCTGGGCAAAGTCCTGCAGCGGCCGCGCCAGTCGCCGAGTGGCCACCAGGGTGACCAGTGCGGTGGAGATCAGCACCATTAACACCACGATCACACTGCGTGCGCCCTCGTCCAGGCCCCAACTGCGGGCAGGCGCGGTAAACATCAGCCAGGACTGATCGGCCAGTTGCATCAGCAGCAGGTAGTGGCCATTGCCGTCGGGCCAGTCAGACGGTTCATAGGCTTCCATGGGACGGATCGGGCCGTCCAGCAGGTGCTCGAAGGCCTGTTCTCCCGATTGGAAATCCGGGTCATTCAGCACGGGTAGATCAAAGGCGGTTCGCTGCGCCGACCACCTCACGCTGAACGCGTCATCAGCCATGACCTCGGCCAGACGCGGTCGTTGCGCCGGCTCCGACGCTTCGATCACACGCACCACCACGGCGATCTTTTCCAGCAGCCCGGTCTCGGTGAGCGGCGGCCGTGCCCAAACCCCCGCCAGTTGCACGAACAGGGCGTTGAACGCCAATGCGGTGAACATCGCGACCAGCACCGTCAGGGCGATCCAGCGCGCCACGGTGTCGCGTGGGCGGCGACTCATGAACGGGTCACGCTGACGGTGAATTGGTAGCCGCCATTGCGCACCGTGCGGATCATCGCCGGGCGTTTGGTATCGAATTCCAGCTTGCGACGCAGGCGGCTCACTTGCACGTCGATGCTGCGGTCAAAAGCGTCGTGGCTGTGGCCTCGCGCCAGGTTCAACAACTGCTCACGGGTCAGCACGCGCTGGGGGTGTTCGGTGAACACCAGCAGCAGGTCGAACTCGCCGGACGACAACGGGATCATCACCTGGTCGGGCGAACGCAATTCGCGGCGTGTGAGGTCCAACTGCCAGCCGGCAAAGTGGATCCGGGGGCGTGCCACCTCCCCCATAGGCAGTCGCGTTTCGCCCGCCCGACGCAAGACCGCGCGCACCCGCGCCAGCAATTCGCGAGCATCGAATGGTTTGCTCAAGTAGTCGTCTGCGCCCATTTCCAGGCCTACCACACGGTCGCTGAGTTCGCCCATGGCAGTGAGCATGATCACCGGCGTCGCATATTGCTGGCGCAGGCGCTGGCACAGCAGCAGGCCGTTATCACCGGGCAGCATCAGGTCGAGGATGATCAGGTCAGCCGGCTGGCGCTCCATGGCCGCCCACAACTCGGCGCCACTGGCAGCCGTCTCGATCCCATAGCCGTGTTGCAGGAAAAATTTCTTCAGCAGGGCGAGGACTTCAAGGTCATCGTCCACAATCAACAAGTTGCTCACCGACGGTCTTCACTGGGTGGGTTCGAGGCGCTATCTAAAACCATTCGGCGCGGTCCGTCATATATTTCAATCGTGCAATAAAGCGTCAACGCCGCAATAAACCAGACATCTTTGCGCAAGGTTGCACTGCCAGGATCGGCCTCCCTTTTTTGCGGAGGCTGTGCCCATGCGCTCGTTGACCTACCCCCGGCATCTGGCCCGCCAGGCCGTGCTGTTGCTGACAGTGTCTTACCTGACGGGCTGCGCAAGCCCAACCCAGGTGGCGCCACCTGCTCGCTGTGCGCAGGTGAATTACCCGGTGTATGACCCGGCCGAGCCAGTCAACCGTGGCGTGTTTGCGTTCAACCGTATTGTGGATAACTACGCCCTGGCGCCGATAGCACGTGGTTACCGTGACCTGCCGGATTTTTTCCAGCAGGGTGTGCATAACTTTGCGAGCAACTTCGGCGAGCCGGCGGTGTTTATCAACGACCTCATGCAAGGCAACCCGCGACGCTCGGTCAATACCCTGGGGCGTTTCGCCGTGAACACGACGGTGGGCGTGGTGGGGCTGTTCGATGTGTCGGACCGCCTGGGCATCTCGCGCCATACAGCCGACTTCGGCCAGACGTTCGGCGTGTGGGGAATCGGCAATGGGCCGATTGTCGAACTGCCGTTGCTGGGCACCAGCAATAGCCGGGATGCGGCGGGCAAGGTCTTGAGCTTCCTGGTTTCGCCACTGGGCGACAGCGATACCGTGCAAACCCTGGGCACCATCAGCCTGGTGGGCGGCACGGTCGATACCCGTGCATCATTGTTACCGCTCACCGACAGCCTGCAGAAACTGCCGGATTACTACAGCGCGTTGCGTAATGTAGTGGCGGAAAATCGGGCGGCTTTTGTGCGCGAGGGCCAGGCAGGCGCGACATCTCCTGCGCTGGACAGTTGTGCGAACAGCGCTTCGGATGACTTCAGAGCGCGGTAGCCAACCACGTAATCTCTTGCAGCAGTGGGTTTATAGCCTACTCGCTATGCCGTCATTATGTTTGGCCTCACTTCGCTGCAACAGGCGAAGTCATCCTCTAAACGCTATAAGGAAACATCCATGCCAAGCGCAATCAATCACACACTGGGCAGCTTTTACCCCCCACTGCAGCAGGATGATGCAGAGCCCCAGCGCAGGAAGCGCAGCATTGACGTCACACACTCGCAACTGAACGCCGCCGATCCTGGGAGCACGGCCGCCAACGACCGTCGCAAAAGCGGAGGTGGGCTAGACACACTGGGTCAAGGCAGGTTGCTCTAACCCGCCTTGATACGAAGGGCAGTGCACGGCCCTTCGTACTCCTGCTTAACAAAACCATGACATTCACTGGGCTAACCTTGCCGGTTAAACCCAGCGTGGAACCATTACCTGCATGCCGCACCTCGATAAACTGCCCGCCGTATTGGCCGGCCCACTGCTGCGCCGCCTCGAACCCCGGCGCCTGGTACTGTGGCTGGTGGGCAGTCGAGCCTTGCAACTGACCCTGCAGTTGCATCTGCCCGCCCAAACCCTGGAGATCAACCTGGATCATTGCCAGGTCGTTCCGGTGGGGCGCCATGCTTTTATCCACTTGATCGATGTACCGCTGGACGATGCCCTGCCCCAGGACATAACGATCCGTTACGACCTGCTGTTCGACAACACCGGCATCGCCGACTGGGCGCCACACCTGCTGTACGCCAACGCCCAATACCCAAGCTTCGTTTTGCACAGCCGCATCCACCAGTTGGTACACGGCTCATGCCGCAAACCCCACCACAGCGCCGATGAAGGCCTGCTGTGTGTCGACCGCCTGCTGGCCGATGCCACCACTGCCGCCGAGCGTCCGGCCCTGCTGATGATGAGCGGTGACCAGGTGTACGCCGACGATGTGGCCGGGCCGATGTTGCGCGCCATACATGCATTGATCGCACGCCTGGGCCTGTTCGATGAATACCTGGAGGGCGCCGTGATCGATGACAGCGCCAGCCTCTACAGGCATCGTGCCAGCTACTACCATCGCGCCGACCTGCTGCCGGCACTGGACAGCAACGAAACCCTGCGTGAACGCTTCTTTGGCGGTGTGAAAAAGCCGATCTTCACCAGCAGCACTGCCGACAATCACTTGGTGACCTTCGCTGAAGTCATCGCGATGTACCTGCTGGTATGGTCGCCGACGCCGTGGGAACTGATCGCGCCTGAAGCGCCGCAACTGAGCACAGAAGAACAGCCGCGCTACCTCCGCGAACACGTGCAACTCGAGCGATTCCGCAATGGCCTGCCAGGCGTCGCCCGGGTGTTCGCGCACCTGTCCACCTTGATGATCTTTGACGATCACGACATCACCGACGACTGGAACCTCAGCGCCCAATGGGAAGCCACCGCCTACGGCCACCCGTTCTCCAAACGCATCATCGGTAACGCTCTGCTGGCCTACCTGCTCTGCCAGGGCTGGGGCAACCAGCCGGATGCGTTCAACGAACTGGTCAGCCAAACCCAGTCGCTCACCTGCCAGCCCCAGGCCAACCACCTGCAAGCCGCCGCCCAGGATGATTTGATCCAAGCGCTGCTCAACTTCCAGCAATGGCACTACGTGCTACCCACTACCCCGGCCCTGGTGGTGCTCGACACCCGCACACGTCGGTGGCGCAGCGAGTTCACCCTCAAGCAACCGTCCGGCCTGCTGGACTGGGAGGCGCTGAGTGAGCTGCAACAGGAACTGCTCGACCATCCTTCGGCCATCATTGTTTCCCCCGCCCCCATCTTTGGCGTGAAGTTGATCGAGACGGTCCAGAAGATTTTCAGCTGGTGCGGCCACCCGTTGCTGGTGGATGCGGAAAACTGGATGGCCCACCGTGGCGCTGCCCAGGTGATCCTCAATATCTTTCGCCACTCGCGTACACCGGGTAACTACGTGATCCTTTCAGGTGACGTTCACTATTCATTCGTCTACGAAGTGCTGATCCGCCATCGCAACGCGGGCCCCAGGATCTGGCAGATCACCAGCAGTGGCATCAAGAATGAATTCCCCCCACGCCTGCTGGAATGGTTTGACCGGCTCAACCGTTGGCTCTACTCACCCCGCTCGCCCCTCAACGGGTTCACGCGCCGTCGCAGTATGCAGGTGGTGCCGCATATTCCCGAGCACGCCGAAGCCGGCGAGCGGTTGTGGAATTCGGCGGGGATCGGCCAGGTGTTTTTCAACGAGCAAGGCCAGCCTGAAACGATCTACCAGCACAACGCTGATGGGAAGGGGCGGACGGAGATGATGGCACCTGATCAATAGCCATTAGCCATCAACCTTTAGCCGTACATCTGCCCTATTCAAAGCACCCAGGCCCCGTTGTACAGTAGCGCCAGCCACGGAGTATCGGCGTCAACAACGGCAGGCCTTGAGGCCTGCTCAGGCAAGGAATGCGCACATGGTCGATAACTCCGACAACAACCCGTTGGAACAGGACTTCTCTCACTTCAACGCCGACATGCTGCACACCGTGCTGGAGTTGGTCAGCGACGGGATCTGGGACTGGAACGCCAACACCGGGTTCGTCTACCGCAACCCAGGCTGGTACGAAATGCTGGGTTATCCCCGCCACGCGCTGGAGAACAGTGTATTCACCTGGGAAAGCGTAATTCACCCGGACGACTATGCCCAAGTGATGAAGTTGTTTGACGATTACATCCACCGGCGTGCCCCTTACTACCAGGCCGAGTACCGCTGTCGCAAAAAAGACGGCAGCTACTTGTGGATCGAAGACCGTGGCTACGTGATTGCGCGTAACGCCGACGGCTCGGTCGCAAGGATGGTGGGCGCCCATCGCAACATTCATCTGCGAAAATGCTCCGTCGAACAGTTGGAAAGACGCAATCAATCCCTTGAGGCGCTGGTGGCCGAGCGCACACGCGAGCTGTCGCGGGTCAACCAGCAGTTGCAGCTACAGCTGGATGAAAACCGCTCGCTGGCCGAACGGGATGCCCTGACCCTGGTCGCCAACCGCTACCGCCTGGAGAAAGTGCTGCTGGAAGAATGCGAGCGCGCCCAACGCTTTCGCCTGCCGCTGACGCTGATCGCGATGGATATCGATGACTTCAAGCCGATCAATGACCGTTTCGGTCATGGCGTGGGCGATCAGACGCTGGTGCAGGTAGTGGAATGCCTGCAACGCTGTATTCGCCGTGGGGATCTGTTGGCCCGATGGGGCGGCGACGAGTTTGTGCTGGTCCTGCCCAAGACCTCGCTGGACAGTGCGAAGGCACTGGCAAAGAGCATCCGCCAGCAATTGAAACACAGCTCGCACGGCGGCGACTTCAGAGTCACCTTGAGCCTGGGTGTAGCCGAGCGCGAACAGGATGAGTCCCCCGCCGCGCTGATGGCGCGTGCCGACCAGGCGTTGTACCGCGCCAAAGCGGCGGGAAAAGATGGAGTATCTGAATAACAGCCCCCGTGCTATCGAACCGGCGGTGCGTACTGGATGCCGCCGTTGTTCCATAGCGCATTGAGCCCGCGCTTGATCTTCAGCACGCTGCCCTGGCCGATGTTGCGCTCGAACACCTCGCCGTAATTACCCACCTGCTTGACGATCTGCACCACCCAATCCTTGCGCAGCTTGAGGTCCTTGCCGTACTCGCCATCAGCTCCCAGCAACCGGGCAACATCCGGGTTCTTGCTGCTCTTGGCCTGCTCCTCGACGTTCTGCGAGGTGATGCCCATTTCCTCGGCATTGAGCATGGCGAACAAGGTCCACTTGACGATGCTGAACCACTCATCATCGCCTTTACGCACCAACGGCCCCAAAGGTTCCTTGGAGATCACTTCCGGCAACACCACGAACTCGTCCGGGTGGGCCATCTTGATGCGCTGGGCGTACAGACCCGACTGGTCGGTGGTCAGCACGTCGCAGCGCCCGGCTTCCAGGCCCTTGGCGCTTTCGTCGGCGGTGTCGAAGGTGATCGGCGTGTACTTCATGCCGTGGGTGCGGAAGTAATCCGAGACGTTCAGCTCGGTGGTGGTGCCGGCCTGGATACACACGGTCGCGCCGTCCAACTGCCTGGCGCCGGTAACGCCAAGTTTGTTGTTCACCAGAAAGCCGATGCCGTCGTAGTAGGTCACGCCGGTGAACACCAGGCCCATGCCCGAATCGCGGGAGCTGGTCCAGGTGGTGTTGCGCGAGATCAGGTCAATTTCTCCGGATTGCAGTGCGGTGAAGCGCTCCTTGGCGGTCAACTGGGTGAACTTCACTTTCGATGCGTCGCCGAAGACCGCCGCCGCCACCGCATGGCACACGTCCACATCGATACCGGTCATCTTGCCCGTGCTGTCCGGTACGCCAAAACCCGGCAGGCCGTCGCTGACACCGCACTGGATGAAGCCTTTCTTCTGGATGGCGTCCAGGGTCACGCCCGCCTGCGCGCTGCTCGCCAGGCCCAATGTAGCGGTGGCGCCGATCACGGCCAAGGTGGTTTTGAATGGGTTCATGCAAGGCTCTCCCTGTCATTCCTTATTATTCGGCGTCGTGCAGCCCGCGCCGGTTTATAGTGCTGCCGGGCAGTATCAACGGCTTTGCGCCGCTGCCACAAACGACCTTTAGGCAAAGGCTCCTTCCGATTTGGAATGAAGTGCATGATTTCAAAACGCTTGACCCCTTCGATGACTGCCCTGCAATGCTTCGAGGCAGCCGCCCGCCACTTGAGCTTTACCCGTGCCGCCGAAGAGCTGCACCTGACCCAGAGTGCGGTGAGCAAACAGGTCGCGCAGTTGGAAGAGATGCTATGCCACAACCTGTTCGACCGGGTGCGCCAGCGTTTGTACCTGTCGCCGGCCGGGTCGCTGTACCTGGCCGAAGTGCACAAAATCCTCACACAGGTGGACATCTCCAGCCGCTACATCCTCACCTACGGCGGCGAGACCGAAGTGCTGCGCATCGCCACCCAGCCGACCTTCGGCGACCGCTGGCTGGTGCCCAAGCTCAAGGATTTTGCAGCGAAGCATCCGAACATCCACCTGGACGTGCGCAACGAGCTGGAGCCGTTCGATGTGTTGCAGGCCAAGGCAGATATCGCGTTTTTCTTCGGCCAGGGTTCATGGCCGGGAGCGACCTGCATCGAGCTGTTCCGTGAGGCGGTGGTGCCGGTGTGTGCGCCGGGTTTTGTCGCCGAAGGCAGTGATGCTTCGTCACGTCACACCCTGCTGCAATGCACCTCGCGCCCGGAGGCCTGGCATGAGTGGTTCCTGGAGCAGGGCCTGCACTCGCAGAACAGCTACCACGGGCCGCGCTTCGACACGTTCTACATGTGCATTCGTGCGGCGCAATCGGGCTACGGCGTCGCGTTGGTGCCGCAGTACCTGGTGGCCGAAGAACTGGCCCAGGGCAGCCTGATGATTCCATGGGACTATGCGATGCCCAGCAGCGGCGCGCACTTTATTGCCCATGCCGAACATGCCGGCGAGATTCCCAAGGTGAAGGCTTTCCTGAACTGGATGGTCGACTATGTAGGCGCACATCGCGATTTTCAGTCATGACCCGGCGACTTTATTTCGTTTGCGACGAGGGTAGGTGCCCGGCTTAGATAAAAAGACGCCCGTCACTGCCGAGTCTGCGATTCATGAGCCACGAAACCATCAGCCAGTCGATTTCCATCGTTCACCCCATCAGCCTCAGCCACGGTAAGAACGCCGAAGTCTGGGACACCACTGGCAAACGCTACATCGATTTTGTCGGCGGCATCGGTGTGCTCAACCTCGGTCATTGCCACCCGGGCGTGGTCGAGGCGATTCGTGACCAAGCCACCCGGTTGACGCACTACGCGTTCAACGCCGCCCCGCACACACCCTACATCGAACTGATGGCGCGGCTGACCACATTCATCCCGGTGACCTACCCAGTCAGCGGCATGCTCACCAACAGCGGTGCGGAAGCCGCGGAAAACGCCCTGAAGATCGTACGCGGCGCCACTGGCCGCACGGCGGTGATCGCCTTCGACGGCGCCTTCCACGGCCGCACGCTGGCCACGCTCAACCTCAACGGCAAGGTAGCGCCCTACAAACAGAAGGTCGGTGTGCTGCCGGGTCCGGTGTATCACCTGCCCTACCCGAGTGCCGACAACGGCGTGAGCTGCGCCGAGGCGTTGAAGGCCATGGAGCGCCTGTTCAGCGTGGAAATCGATGTCAACGATGTGGCCTGTTTCATCATCGAGCCGGTGCAGGGCGAAGGCGGTTTTCTTGCGCTGGACGTTGAGTTTGCCCAGGCGCTGCGACGCTTTTGCGATGAACACAACATCCTGCTGATTGCCGATGAAATCCAGTCAGGCTTTGGCCGTACCGGCCAGCGCTTTGCCTTTTCGCGGCTGAGTATCGAACCGGACTTGATCCTGCTCGGCAAAAGCATCGCCGGTGGAGTGCCGCTGGGCGCCGTGGTCGGGCGCAAGGCGCTGATGGACAACCTGCCCAAAGGCGGTTTGGGTGGGACCTATTCCGGCAACCCCATCGCGTGTGCGGCGGCCTTGGCCACGCTGGATGCGATGACCGACGAACACCTGCACGCCTGGGGCGCACAGCAGCAACACGCCATCGTCAGCCGCTATGAGAGCTGGCGCGCGCAAGGCTTGCCATACCTGGGCCGCCTGACCGGTGTCGGTGCTATGCGCGGCATCGAGTTGGCCAACGCCGACGGCACACCCGCACCGCAACAGCTCGCTCAACTATTGGGCCTGGCGCGGGGCGCCGGGTTGTTGCTGATGCCCAGCGGCAAGTCGCGGCACATCATCCGTTTGCTTGCGCCGCTGACCATCGAACCCGTAGTACTGGAGGAAGGCCTGGATATCCTTGAGGCCTGCCTCAAGCAGTTGGACTAGTAGCGCGCATCCACGGGCCTGCCGCCGTTCGGCCAGTCCTTGACCGTGTCGGGGAAGTCCGGGCGCGGTTGACCCGAGAACATCGCAATATTTCTTTAAAACCTGACCTGGAGTGGTCTCCTCGGTTCAGGTGTGCAATTGTTTTTATGCGTCATCAGGCAGATCACCAGGGCCAGCCAAGCCCCAGGCTTGTTGTCGCGAAATTCCCCAAGCAGCCACTTGATATGGATCAGCGCAACCTCAAAGGCAGTGTGCTGCCTTGACCTGACCTCCCTCCCCCCTGAAAATGCCCGACGCTTTTTTGTCCTCGTTTACTGAAGTAGTGAAATTTCAATGTCCGATTCTTACACCGAACAATCCGCCACCGAAGAATCCGTCGTCGCCTTGCACGCCAAAGCCGAATACGAAAACGCCATCAATCTTTCACAGCATCTGCCCGCCGCCAAGATCATCAGCGAGATGGTGCTGGACGCGTTCCACACCTCCAAGGAAAGCGACCAGATCCGCGAACTGCGCGTGGCCATCCGTCAGGCCCACGATGCCTTCGACGACGACAAGGCCTACGACCTGATGGGTCAGCTCAAACAGCTCAAGGACGCCGAGGCCGCCGACAATGCCGCCCTGGAAAACTTGAGCAGCCAGTTCTCCATCAGCCGCATCCTGTCCTGCTTCAAGGACGACCCCGAGTTCCAGGAGCTGGTCTACGGCCTGGCGTTGAAAGTGCTGAACCAGAGCCACCAGGCCATCAGCAACCCGAGCGCCGGCAAGAGCAAGGCATCCCGCCCGAAGAAAGAAGCCGAAGTGTTTGTGATCAGCAAGGATGGCATCAGCGTCACCCTGCCGCTGCGCACGCCGCGCTCGAAGCTGAACATTGACCGTGAGGCGTTCGAGTTCCTGGGCTTCAGCTTTGTGGGTGAAGGGGATGAAGCGGAGCTGGAAGTCGAGAGCTTTGTGGATAACGCCGGCGCCGAACAGCCTTTGAACCGCAAGAGCGTGATTACTGCGTTGCAGCAGCAGACGGCGTTTGATGGGTACAGCATCGCGCAGCAGTAACCCTTAATCCCAACCCTTTCAAGGTCTTTAGGTAGAACAGGCGATAAGTACTCTGTGGCGAGCGGGCTTGTCCCGCGTTGGGCTGCGAAGCAGCCCTGAAACCCGCGGCCGAAGAATGCCTGACTCACCGCATTCCTCCTTCAAGGGTCGCTTCGCAACCCAACGCGGGGCAAGCCCGCTCGCCACAGTTGCAGTGATCGCCCTTAATGGAGTGGTATCAGCCAGATAGGGTCGGTTTTTCAAAGACCTTGAATGGGATGCCAAGTTATGGTCATCAAGACAGTTGCTCCCACATGTGTTCGGCGTCGCGTCAACTGACCTGCTGCGCAAACACCTCGCGAAACCGCGCCATATCCTGCTTGTCCCCCACCGTCACCCGTACCCACTGCGGCCAGCTTTTAAACACCCGGCCGATCATCACACCTTGCGCCGCCAGCTTTTCGATCACCTGCTCCGCCGGTTGCTTCACGTCGATCATGAAGCAGTTGGCCTGTGACGCGGTGCAGGTGAAACCCCGGCCTTTCAACCACGCCACGGTCTCATCACGCAGTTGATTGTTGAGGGCTTTGCGTTGCGGCAACAGCTTCACGTCCTCCAGGCTGGCGAGGCCGCCCAGCAACGTGCTGCCCGCCGGGACGTTGTCACCGCCAAACACGGCCAGGCGTTCCAGCAGCGCCGGATGACCGACCGCCAGGCCCAGGCGGGCGCCGGCCATGCCGTAGATTTTCGAGAAGGTGCGCAGCACCAGCAGGTCATCGTGGTCCTTGACCCAACTGACCACGCTGGGCGTATCGGCGAAGTCGATATAGGCCTCATCCACCACCAACACGCTGCCTTCGGGTTTGTGTGCCAAGGCCTGGCGGATGGCGTCGGTGGGCGTCACGGTGCCGGTCGGGTTGTTGGGGTTGCACAGGTAAAGCATGCCGGCCTGGGGGTCAGCGGCGAGCATGGCCGGGATGTCATGGCCGTGGTCGGCGTTGAGGCTGACTTCCTTGACCGAGGCCTTGTTCGCCTGCGCCGCCTGGCGTGGCACTTCGTAGGATGGCGTAGCCATCACCAGACCGCGGGTCTCGCTGGTGAATGCCAGCACTGCATAGCGCAGTGCAGCCATGGAGCCGGCAAATACCGCCACCTGTTCTTCGGCAATCCCCTGCTGCTGGGCAAACAGCCCGGCCAGGGCGTACATGTGTTTGTAGGGATAACGCCCGGCTGTGGCGATTCCCTTCTGCATGGCTTCGCGGGCGACCTGAGAGGGCCCATAGGGGCTTTCGTTGTAGTTGAGCAGCACCTTGTCAGTCTTGGTCGGCGGCGGGCTGGCAACCGCCCAATCGAGGCGCCCCAGCAGAGGCAGGGCGGCGCCCAGGGCGAGAAGGGACCGACGACTTACGCTGACCATAGGGCTACTCCTTGTAGGCGGGTGATGGATTCGCACAGCACGTACTGAGGGGTATGACGATAAACGCAGCCGGGGATTTAAACCCCGTCCAAGAAAAAGCCCCGCGCTTCTCTCGAAGGCGGGGCTTTTTCACTGCAGGACCACTCAGTGAGCGTAGGTCAGCAGCAGCTCTTTCGGCACTTGGAAATCCAGGGACATCATCACGCTCAGCGCGGTGATGGTGAAGATCGAGAACACGAACAGCTTGCGCGCCCAGACGGTGTCATCCACCGCCTTGTAGCCGGTCCAGGCCATGTACAACCAGTACATGCCCATGGCGGCGGCAACGGCAAGGTAGCTCATGCCGGCGTAGCCACTGAAGGTCAACATCAAGGTCGCCACGAGGAAGGCCAGGATGTACAGCAGGATGTGTTTCTTGGCGACCTGGATACCCCGTTTTACCGGCAATACCGGAATCGAAGCAGCCAGGTAGTCGTTGAAGCGGAAAATCGCGATGGCGTAGGAATGCGGCATCTGCCACAGGCTGAACATCACCAGTAGCGTCAGCGCGGCCATGTCGAAGCTATTGGTCACAGCCACATAACCAATCACCGGCGGCATCGCCCCCGACAGACTGCCCACCAGCGTGCCGTGAACCGACTTGCGCTTGAGGTACAGGCTGTAGAGGCCAACGTAGATGACAAAACCGATCACGGCAAACAGCGCCGCCAGCGGGTTGGCCACCTTGTACAACAACGCCACACCGGCAACACCCAGGACGGTCGCGTAGATCAGTGCCAGTTTCAGGGAGATGAGGCCCTGGACCAGCACACGATTCTTGGTGCGCTCCATCTTGATATCGATGTCACGGTCGATGCAGTTGTTGAACACACATCCGGAAGCTACCACCAGGGACGTGCCGATCATTGCAGCCAGGAAGATGGCCAGATCGACATGTCCCTTGGAGGCCAGGAAGAAACCGCCCGCCACAGAAAGCACGTTACCGAAAATGATCCCCGGTTTGGTGATTTGGATAAAGTGCTTAAGCGACATCGGGTCTTACCTCACTTCGCCATCATGAACGTATGGATGCTGAACATGATCCATATCGACAGGCCAACCAGCAGTACGATTACGATCCCTGCGAACACGAACGCAACCACGTTGTCGCGCTGCTCCTTGGAACGGTCCAGGTGCAGGAAGTACACCAGGTGCACCAGAACCTGAATCACCGCGAATGCCAGCACGATCATCAAGGTGATCGACTTCGGCAGGGTCGGGTACATCACCAGACCGAACGGGATGAGCGTCAGGATTACCGACAGGATGAAGCCGATGGCGTACGACTTGACGCTGCCGTGGCTTGCATCATGGCTGTCATGGTCATGGGAGTGTGCATTAGCCATTACAGAGTCCCCATCAGGTAAACAACGGTGAAGACGCAGATCCAGACCACGTCCAGGAAGTGCCAGAACAGGCTCAGGCAGGTCAGGCGAGTCTTGTTGGTGTTGGTCAGGCCGTGCTTATTGACCTGATACATCATCACCGCCATCCACAGCAGGCCGGCAGACACGTGCAGACCGTGGGTGCCTACCAGCGTGAAGAACGCGGACAGGAAGCCGGAACGGTGCGGGCCGTAGCCTTCGGAGATCAGCAGGTGGAACTCGTTGATCTCCATGCCGATGAAGCCCAGGCCGAACAGGAAGGTCAGGGCCAACCAGCTCAGTACGCCTTTCTTGTTGCCCTTGTAGAAGGCCAACATGGCGAAGCCGTAGGTGATCGAACTGAACAACAGCAAGGCGGTTTCGCCGAGCACGTAAGGCAGTTCGAAGATGTCGTGGCCCGACGGGCCACCCGCTACGTTGTTTACCAGTACCGCGTACACCGCGAAGATCGACGCAAACAAGATGCAGTCGGTCATCAGGTAGAGCCAGAAACCGAAAACGGTCATCGGCCCCGAGTCGTGGTGATGGTCATCGTGCCCATGGTCATCGACATGGGCGTGTCCAGCATTGGTCACTAAGTTCGACATGGTTTAAGCCTGTTCCAACGAGGTTTCAACACGGCTGGCCGGGATCTTCTTCTCGGCTACCAGGCGAGCGTGCTGCTCGGCTTCGATGCGCTCGATCGTCTCGACCGGCACCATGTAGCCTTGATCATCACGGGCAGCGTGAATGATGAAGTAACCGATAGTGCCCACCAGGCTCACGATTGCCAGCCACCAGATGTGCCAGATCATCGCGAAACCGAACACGGTCAACAACGCGCCCATCACCACGCCAGTGGCGGTGTTGTTTGGCATGTGGATCGGTTCGTAGTGCTTCGGACGCTGGTACGCAGTACCGTCTTCCTTGGCTTCGGTGAACGCATCAATGGTGTTCGCGGTAGGGATCACGGCGAAGTTGTAGAACGGCGGTGGCGACGAAGTCGACCATTCCAGGGTGTGGCCATTCCATGGGTCGCCGGATTCGCAAGCGTTCTGCTTACGGTCACGGATACTCACGTACAGCTGGATCAGCTGGCAGGCGATACCCACGGCGATCATCACCGCACCGAACATGGCGACGTACAGGTACGGCACCCACTCAGGGTTGGTAGTGGCGTTCAGACGACGGGTCATGCCCATGAAGCCCAAGGCGTAGAGCGGCATGAACGCGACGAAGAAGCCCGAGATCCAGAACCAGAATGCAGCCTTGCCCCAACCTTCGTGCAGCTTGAAGCCGAACGCTTTCGGGAAGTAGAAGCTGAAACCAGCGATGTAACCGAATACCGCACCGCCGATGATCACGTTGTGGAAGTGAGCGATCACGAACAGGCTGTTGTGCAGGACGAAGTCAGCACCCGGGATGGCCAGCAGTACGCCGGTCATGCCGCCGATGGCGAAAGTCACCATGAAGCCCAGGGTCCACAGAACCTGGCTGGTGATACGCAGACGGCCGTGGTAGATGGTGAACAGCCAGTTGAATAGCTTCACCCCCGTCGGGATGGAAATCAGCATCGTCGCCAGGCCGAAGAAGGCGTTGACGCTGGCGCCCGAACCCATGGTGAAGAAGTGGTGCAGCCACACCATGAAGCCCAGTACGGAGATCGCGCCCGATGCGTAGACCATCGAGTGGTGACCGAACAGGCGCTTGCCGGTAAAGGTCGAGATCACTTCGGAGAAGATACCGAACGCTGGCAGGATCAGGATGTACACCTCAGGGTGACCCCATGCCCAGAACAGGTTCACGTACATCATTGGATTGCCACCAAGTTCGTTGGTGAAAATGTGGAAATCCAGGTAACGGTCAAGCGACAGCAGCGCCATGGTAGCGGCCAGGATCGGGAACGAAGCCACGATCAGGACGTTGGCCCAGGTGCAGGTCCAGGTGAAGATCGGCATGTCCATCAGTTTCATGCCAGGGGCGCGCATTTTCAGGACGGTGGCCAGGAAGTTGACCCCCGTCAATGTCGTCCCGAGCCCTGATAACTGTAGCGCCCAGATGTAGTAGTCCACACCCACGCCCGGGCTGTACTGGATACCCGACAATGGCGGATACGCAACCCAACCGGTCTTGGCGAATTCGCCGACGCCCAGGGACACGTTGATCAGCACAACACCGGAAACCAGCAGCCAGAAGCTCAGGGAGTTCAGGAACGGGTAGGCAACGTCACGGGCACCGATCTGCAGCGGCAAGGCAAGGTTCATCAGGCCGGTGAAGAATGGCATTGCCATGAAGATGATCATGATCACACCGTGGGCGGTGAAGATCTGGTCATAGTGTTCAGGTGGCAGGTAGCCAGGCGAACCCTCGGTGGCCATGGCCAACTGGGTACGCATCATGATGGCGTCGGCAAAACCACGCAGCAGCATGACCATGGCAACGATGACGTACATGACGCCGATTTTCTTGTGGTCGACGGACGTCAGCCACTCGGTCCACAGGTAGGTCCACTTCTTGAAATAAGTGATTGCTGCAAACAGTGCCAGACCACCCAGCGCGATCATGGCGATGGTCACCATCACGATCGGCTCGTGGAACGGGACCGCATCCCAACTTAATTTACCAAACATCGTTTACTCCTCTGCCCCAGCAGTTGAATGCGAGCCCGTGTCAGAACCTTCAACCACGGCCACTTCTTTCTTCTCGTGCTTGACCGGCTTGCCTGGCTTCATACCTTCGTACTTGTCGACGATTTTCTGAAACAGGTTCGGCTCATACGCGGAGTACAGGGCGACTGGGTTGTTCTGGCTCGGTTTGGTCAGGGCATCGTATTCAGCTTGATCAAGCTGTTTAGGTGCGGCCTTGACTTCGGCTACCCAGGCGTTGAAATCTTCCTGGCTCGTCGAGATCGCTTTGAATTTCATGCCGGTGAAGCCAGCGCCGCTGTAGTTCGCGGAGATGCCTTCCATTTCAGCTTTTTCGTTGGCGATCAGGTGCAGGCGGGTCTGCATGCCTGCCATCGCGTAGATCTGGCCACCCAGGGCAGGGATGAAGAACGAGTTCATCACGGCGTCGGAGGTGATCCGGAAGTTGAGCGGGGTGTGCTCGGGGAACTTGATCTCGTTGACCGTGGCGATACCCAGGTCTGGGTAGATGAACAGCCACTTCCAGTCCAGCGCGACCACTTCGATGTTGATCGGCTTGACGTCGGACTCCAGCGGACGGTACGGGTCCAGCTCGTGGGTCGACTTATAGGTGATGTAACCCAGGGCGATGATGATGAGGATCGGGACCAGCCACACCGCGATTTCGATCTTGGTGGAGTGCGACCACTTCGGCGCGTAGGTCGCGCTGGTGTTCGACGCGCGGTATTTCCAGGCGAAGGCGAAGGTCATGATGATCACAGGAACCACGACCAGCAGCATCAGCAGGGTGGCGGTGATGATCAGGTTTCGTTGATCCAGACCGATCTGTCCTTTCGGGTCCATCAAGGTCCACTTGCAGCCTCCCAGCATTAACATCATGCCAAGCAGCGGCAAAAAGCCTAGTAATCGGGGGTACCTGTTTTTACTCATCTCACGACCTCTAAAGCAGCTTGCGCAATGCAGTTGGGTTTTGATCGCCAACACTTCACCCTGCCAAGGGTTGGCATTTCTCTTCGATTGAATAAGAGCCTGCCCATCACGTCATAAGGGAACGTTTCACGGACCTGCGGTGAGTTCTTATTCGATTTCGTGGTTAAAGGCCTTGTTACAGACCAATTCCATTTGGTGCGGATAGTTGAAAGGCTGCCGGAACCTTGGGGTCGCACAGAGCCGTCCATCTGCCCTTCGACCGCTCCAGTGCTCAAATATTGAACAGCACCGGACATTCAGTGCGGGCGATTGTAGTTAGCTAGCGATGTATAAACCATGTCTTATAAAGAAATAATTTTTATCGATTACAGCAATAATCCTTCACCATTATTGCAACGGTTCGCGATCTTATCGTGTTCGATTCTCAACAAAAACCACAAAAATTGCCGTGTTATAGGGCAGCCTGCCGCCCCCCTTACCGCGTGTAAGGGGCTGCCAAACCGATGCAACCCCCCATAAAACAAGGCATTCGGACATCACCAAATCCCTGGCGCGGCGCGAGGTGCGCGGCCCTCCCAGCACCACGAACTGACAGCACATCTTGGCGGTTTTATGCAAATTTAAGCGGGTGTTCGGCGGGTCAGAATCGTCCTGCGGCGGCTTCCGTGTGACAACATGTCGCACACTGCGCGCACCCAAAATTGTCCGGCGTCACGTTCCGTTCACAAATTCCCACACGCAAAAACGCCCCGGCCTTCATGAAGAAGCGCCGGGGCGTTTGAGTGAATGATTCAGGCTTTGCGCTGGCGATTGCGATAGATGCCCAGCGGTACCAGGATCACGGTCAGCACGAAGGCCACCAATGCCCATTGCGCCAGGGAAAGCCCCAGTACGGGCGGGTACGGTGTGCTGCAGAAGCCATCGACCTGGAAGCCCAGGGGGAACACCTTGGCCAGCGGCAGGTCATCGACGATCGGTTGCAGTACATCGATGCCGCAACTGACCTGGGGGAAGAACTGGGTGTACACGTGATGACCGGCGGCGGCGACACCGCCAAGGGCGCTGAGCACTACCAGGCCTTCGAACAGCGTGATCGCACCTTTTTTACGCATGGCCGCGCCGATGAACGCGAAGATCGCGATCAACAGCAAGGCATAGCGTTGCAGGATGCACAGCGGGCATGGCGCCTCGCCGAGTACCACCTGCATGTACAACGCACCGCCGATCAACGCCAGGCAGATGATGCCCAGCAACACCAGAAAGCGCCGCTCCCTGCCTAAACGCAATTCGTCACTCATCCCCGTATCCCTTTGTTTGGTTGTGCCAATGGGCGCAAGTTTACACACAGGCCACCGTTTAAACAGAGGGGGGTTAACAGCGGATTAATCCAGAGAAATGTTGTGACGGGGCGGACGCCATCGCGGGCAAGCCCGGCTCCCACAGAGGAATGCGATCCCCTGTGGGAGCCGGGCTTGCCCGCGATGATGCCGACCCGGTGTATCGGCTAAACCCTATTCCAGCGCCGCAGCCGGGCCAAAGAATTCGTAGCGGCTTTGCTGCTCAGGCACGCCCAGGGCCTTGAGGTGGCGCTTGATCGCGACCATGAAGCCTTTAGGGCCGAGGAAGTAGGCGTCCAGGTCGCGCTGCTCGGGCAGCCAGGCGGCCAGTTGTTCCTGGCTGAGCAAACCCACCTTGTCCGCCGCAGGGCTCACCCCATCGTCTTCGGTGTAGCAGTAGAAGCGCTTGAGTTGCGGATGCTTCGCCGCCAGGGCGTCCACCCAGTCACGAAACGCATGTACGCCGCCGTTACGTGCACAGTGGATAAAGTGCACCGGGCGCTCGGTGGCCAGGGCGGCTTCGAGCATTGGCAGGGTGGGTGTGATCCCTACCCCGCCGCTGATCAGTACCAGCGGCTTATCGCTGGCCGCCAGGGTGAACTCGCCCGACGGCGTGAACAGGTCGATGGTCGCACCGACATGCACTTGGTCGTGCAGGTAGTTGGACACCCGACCACCCGCTTCGCGCTTGACGCTGATGCGATACATCCCGCTATCGGTCAACGCCGACAGGGAGTAGTTGCGGCGCACTTCCTCACCGTCGAGCACCAGCTTCATGCCGATGTACTGGCCCGGCGCGGCCGCGAGGATCGGGCCATTGTCCACAGGGGCAAAGTAGAAGGAGATGATCTCGTCGCTCTCGACCACGCGCTTGACCACGATAAACGGCCGCGCCCCCCGCCAGCCACCGGGTGCCTGGGCTTTTTCGGCGTAGATCGCAGCTTCGGCGCCGATCAGGATATCCGCCAGTTGGCCGTAGGCCGCGCCCCAGGCACTCATGACTTCAGGGGTGGCAATCTCGCTGCCCAGCACTTCGCAAATCGCACGCAGCAGGCAGGCACCGACGATCGGGTAATGCTCCGGCAGGATCTGCAGGGCCACGTGCTTGTTGATGATCTTGGCCACCAGGTCGCCCAACTGGTCGAGCTGGTCGATATGTCGCGCGTACATCAACACGCCATTGGCCAGGGCACGGGGCTGGTCGCCGCTGGCCTGGTGAGCCTGGTTGAACAGCGGGCGGACTTCCGGGTACTCGGACAGCATCATGCGGTAGAAATGGGTGATCAGCGCTTCACCGCCGCTTTCCAGCAGGGGCACGGTGGATTTGACGATGGCACGGTCTTGGGCACTAAGCATGGGAGCCTCCTGGGCTTCTTTACTGATTGTCTTTATCTACTCAGTATTCGTGCCAACAAAGAATCCGTTTATTTTCAATGAGTTAATTAATATGTAGTCAGTATGACCTCCTACAGCTTATAGTCATTAGGACTACAAGGAGTCATTATGACTGCGCAATCGCTGCTCACCACCCTGCTGCCCCTGGTCGCCGACCTGTCCCGCGAACTGCCCGAGGGCGAACGTTACCGCCGCCTGCTGCAAGCCATGCGCGCCCTGTTGCCCTGCGACGCCGCCGCGCTGTTGCGCCTGGACGGCGAGTGGCTGGTGCCGCTGGCGGTGGACGGGCTCAGCGCCGACACCTTGGGTCGGCGCTTCAAGGTCAGCGAGCATCCGCGCTTTGCCGTGCTGCTCGGCAGCCCCGGCCCCACGCGTTTTGACAGCGACAGCGAATTACCCGACCCCTACGACGGTCTGGTCGATGGTTTGCACGGGCACCTGGAAGTACACGATTGCATGGGTTGCCCGCTGTTCGTCGACGACCAGCCCTGGGGCCTGCTGACGCTGGACGCCCTCGATACCGAGCGTTTCGAACGCGTGGAACTGGACGCCCTGCAGGCGTTCGCCAGTCTCGCTGCCGCCACCGTGAACGTCGCCGAACGTATCGAACACTTGGTCCTGCGCGCCGAAATCTACCGCGAGGCCAGCGGCCAACAGCACAAGGAAATGATCGGCCAGAGCAAACCCCACAAGCGCCTGGTCGAGGAAATCAAGCTGGTGGGCGGCAGCGACCTCACCGTGCTGATCACCGGTGAAACCGGCGTGGGCAAGGAGCTGGTGGCCCAGGCCATCCACGCCGCCTCAACCCGCGCCGACAAACCGCTGATCAGCCTCAACTGCGCCGCCCTGCCGGAAACCCTGGTGGAGAGCGAGTTGTTCGGCCACGTACGCGGCGCCTTTACCGGCGCGTTGAACGAACGTCGTGGCAAGTTCGAACTGGCCAACGGCGGCACGCTGTTCCTGGATGAAGTGGGCGAACTATCACTGACCGTACAGGCCAAGCTGCTGCGCGTTTTGCAAAGCGGCCAGCTGCAACGCCTGGGCTCGGACAAGGAACACCAGGTCGATGTGCGCCTGATCGCCGCCACCAACCGCGACCTGGCCGACGAGGTACGCAACGGTCGCTACCGCGCCGACTTCTACCACCGCCTCAGTGTGTACCCGCTGCAGGTCCCGGCGCTGCGTGAGCGCGGACGCGATGTGTTGCTGCTGGCCGGTTTCTTCCTGGAGCAGAACCGCTCGCGCATGGGCCTGGGCAGCCTGCGCCTGACCAGCGATGCCCAGGCGGCACTGTTGGCCTATAACTGGCCGGGCAATGTGCGGGAGCTGGAACACTTGATCGGACGCAGCGCACTCAAGGCGCTGGGTAACTGTCGCGAGCGTCCGAAGATTCTCAGCCTGAACGCCCAGGACCTGGACCTGCCCGATGTCAGCGCACCGCTGGTTGAAGAATCCTCCGAGGCGGTCGCCCCGGTGACCGGCGACCTGCGCCAGGCCACCGAACACTTTCAGCGCCAGATCATCAGCGCCTGCCTGGAACGCCACCAGCACAACTGGGCCAGTGCCGCCCGCGAACTGGGCCTGGACCGTGCCAACCTCGGGCGGATGGCCAAGCGCCTGGGCCTCAAATAACCCAGGCACCTCCCACATTTTTAGATGGCTTTTGCCTTGAAGGCCGGGCTCGCTGGCTTGGGCTTACGAAACACCAGCACATTGCCCAGCATCACCAGCACCAACCCCGCCAACGCCGGTGCGGTCCACTGATACCCCTCGGCAAACGCCGACACATTCAGCGCCACCACCGGGAACAGCACGGTGCAATAGGCCGCACGTTCCGGCCCCATGCGCCCGACCAGCGTCAGGTACGCGGTAAAGCCGATCACCGAACCTGGAATCACCAGGTACCCCAGCGCACCGATGTAGCGCGCACTCCAGTCCATCTCGAAGGGAATCCCGCGCACCGCGCAGTAAGCCGCCAGCATCGCCGATCCATAGGCCATCCCCCAGGCATTGGTAGTCAGCGGCTTGAGCCCGGCCTTCTGCTGCAGGCTGGACAGCATATTGCCGGCCGAGAAGCACATCGTCCCCAGCAACGCCAAGCCCAGGCCAAGCAAGGTCTGCGGGCTGGCGGTGTGCCCCACCAGCTCCGGCCAGAACAGCAGGCCCAACCCCGCCAGACCGAGGCCGCCGCCCATCAACACATTGCGCGCCACCCGCTGGCCAAAAAACACCCGGGCGTTCAGCGCGTTCCACAGCGTGGCCGTGGAAAACACCACCGCCACCAACCCGCTGGGGATCCATTGGCTGGCCGTGAGGAAGCACATGAAGTTCACGCAAAACAGGCACAGCCCCTGGGCCAGACAGATCAGGTGCCCGCGTCGGTTCATCACCTGCAACCTGCGGCTCACCAGCAACAGCGCAAACAGCACCAACGCCGCCAGGGCGAAGCGATAGACGATGGACACAGGAATCGCCACCACGCCCAACTGCCATTTGAGGGCGATCCAGGTGGTGCCCCAGATCAGCACGGTGAGTAAATACAGAGAAAGGTTCATAGCGGGCTCCATCGGTTGAGCCACAGTGTGGCCCCCGGCCTGGGATGCGCTCTTGCACAATCTTGCGCTTTTGTCGGCCAATGGGATCACAGCAACAACCGCGCGGAGTAGGATGCAAGGCGTCGGAGAGTACGAACCATGCCAGATCTGGAATCCCTGCAAGTCTTCCAAGCGCTTAACCGTTCGCCCAACGCACGCCTCGAAGCCTGCGCCGAGCTCGGTGACGGCTTGTCTGCGGCGCTGTGGAGCAACCATCACGACTCGCAGGACTACCAGGCCCCCAGCCATCACACGTTATCCTGCTACATCGGCGGCGGCACCGGCACGTTTCGGCGCGACCAACCCGGCACCAAGGGCGGCCCCGACAAACTGTGCATCCTGCCCGCCGAACACCAGTCAGCCTGGGTGATCAACGGCGAGATCCGCCTGGCCCACGTGTATTTCAGCCCGGAGCAATTCGCTCTCGGTTGCGTCACCCTGCTCGACCGCGAACCGCGCGCCCTGCAATTGCGCGAAAGCACCTTTCTGGAAGATGCCGGCCAGGCGCGACGCTTTCACCAGCTGATTGCGCTGAACTGGCAAGAACCCGCCGAGCGCCTGCTGACCAGCAGCCTGGCCCATGAAATGCTCAGCCACACGCTGCTCAGCCAAGTGGGCGCACGCGACGGGCTGCGCCTTAAAGGCGGGCTGGCGGCGTACCAGCGGCGGCTGTTGGTGGAGTACATCGACCAGCACCTGGAAGACCCGATCAGCCTGGGCCAACTGGCCGGCCTGTGCGCACTCTCGGAATACCATTTCGCGCGGATGTTCCGCCAGAGCTTCGGCCTGCCGCCCCATCAGTACCTGCTGGCGCGTCGCCTGACCCGCGCCCAGGCGCTGCTGCGCAGCGGCGCCCTGCCCTTGAGTGAAGTCGCGTTGATCTGTGGTTTCTCCAGCGCCAGCCACTTCACCCATCGCTTCCGCCAGGCCATGGGTGCCACCCCCGGCGAATATCGCCAGGCCTTCAGCGCCTAGGTCATCAACCCCAGGGTCTTGGCCTTGGCCACCGCTTGCGTACGCCGCTCCACCCCCAGCTTGCTGTGGATGCGCCGCGCATGGGTCTTGACGGTGTGCAGGGAGATAAACAGGCGGTCGGCGATTTCCAGGTTGGAGTTGCCCAGGGCGATCAACTGCAGCACTTCCAGCTCGCGTTGGCTCAGGGGATTCTCCGCCGTGCCCGACACGGCGGCCTGGGGCTCCATGCCCAACTCACTGAGCAACCCCGGCGAGCGCAACCGCAGTTCGCGAATCGCCTGCTGCACCTGGCAGCGCGCCGCCAGCTCAAGCCCGGTTTGCAGCGAGCGGCGCGCCTGACCTGGGTCGCCGACTTGCCAGGCGACCTCACCCAGTACCAGGTGCAATTCGGTTTCCAGGCAGAGCATGCCGCGTTGATGGGCCGCCTCCAGCAAAGCCGTCATACGCGCCACCGGTTGCTCGGCGCAGCCCAGCTTCACTTCCGCCAGCACCAGCAAGTATTCCAGGCGCGGGATCAGCTCCAGGGTGGCCGGCGGCGCCTGTTTGGCCTGGGGACCACGAAAGTGGCGAAGCACACGACGCACCGCTTCCACCGTCAACTCGGCGCGCCCCTGCTGCAACCAGAAATGCCCGCTGACCAACAGCAGCACCGCGCGGTACACCGTGTCGGGGACCTGGCGCTGTTGCATCAAGCGTTCGGCCTCGCGCAGTTGCACAAAGGCCCCGGCGTAGTCACCACGGTTGGCGGCCAGCAGGGCCTGGCCGAGAAACCCGTAGAGCACGCGCTTGTCCTGGCTGTGCAGGCACATCTTCATGCCGCTCTCGAAGCACTCGGCAGCCAGGCTGTCCTGGCCCTGACGCAGCGCCAGGTGCCCGCGTCGCAGGGCGATACGCCCCACCAGCGGCCCGGCTTTCAGGCGTTGCTTGAGCAACATCGCCTGCACATTCTCCAGCAGGCTCTGCGCGCGATACGGGGCGCCGCGCTGCTCCAGCAACTGCGCGTGATCCAGCTCAAGCAAGGCCTCGAGCAGCAACGATCCATGGGCGCGGGCCAGGCATAACGCTTCGCGGCTCAGCGCCTGGGCCACGTCCAGTTCGCCGCGCAGCAACGCTTGCTGGGTGAGGCCCGACAGGCACATCAGCCGCGACGTCCAGGCGCTGTCGGGCAAGGCTTGCAGCGCTTCGAGGAAATGTTCGCGGGAGCGCTCGGCATCGCCGCCCAAGTGCAGCAGCCAACCCCACTGCGCCTGCCAGCGCGCCAGCAGGTAGCGTTGTTGCACCGCCGTCGGTTGCGGCGCAAACCGTGCCAACTGGTCGATGCATTGCGCGGCCTGGTCGAAGCGCCCGGCGAACAGCAACGCCGCCGTCACCAGCCCCACCAGTTGCGCCGAGCCGAGCATCAACTCTTCACCATGCTCTTCATGCAAGCGCAGCATCAATACGGCGTTCTGCTGGCGGAACAGGTCTTCGAAACTGAAGTGCTGTAGCAGGCTGACCGCCACCTCGTATTCTTCGGCCAGCAGCGCGTGCTCGAACGCGGCCTGCCAGTCCTGTTCGGCGGTGAACCACTGGCAGGCACGCCGATGCCAGGAACGCTTGGCCGGCCAGGGGTCATCGCGTATCAGCCGGGCAAGCGGCGGGAAAACCTGCAACCACTCGGTATCTTCCCAAGGCTGGATAAAGGCGCCGAGGGCCTGCAGCTCGCGCAGGTAGTGGTCACCGTCGCCAAAGCCGAACAAGTGCTCGCACAATCCCGGATTAAAGCGTGGCATGTGTGCCAGCACGCGCCAGGCTTCCGTCAGTTCGGGCGGCAAAGTGCTGAACAGTTCGTGCTGCAAATAATCGAGCAAGGTTTTCTGCGGATGGCCGTCCCCCAGCAACGCAATGCGCACGCCGGCACACCAGCCGGCGCTGAACTGCAACACGCTGTCCGGTGACTGCCCCAGCGGGAGCAGTTGCTGAATTTCTTCAAGGGTGAACGCCAACTCAGTGCCGCCCTCCAGCAACTCATCGTCGAGCAGCAGGCGCGGCCAGTTGCAGGCTGGACGGCGCCGCGCCCCCAGCCACCAGGTCAACGAGGGGCTGCTTGCCGTGAGCAGGCGGTCGAGCAAGGCATCGGTTTGGGGGGTGGGCAAGCGGCAGAAATCATCGAGGAACACCCATGCCGATGTTGGCCAGCGGCCAAGATCCGACAGCAGCGTGGCTTCGTCAGTGAACGCCAAGCCGAGGTTTTGCGCCAGGCGCCGGCAAAGGTCGAGGGGGCTCAGGGCGACGCCATTGAGCGGCAACCAGTACACCTGGCATTCCGCGGGCGCCTGTAACGCGCATTCGGCCAGCAACGCACTCTTGCCACTGCCGCCGGGGGCGCACAGCAACTTGACCCTGACCGGCGCGGCGAGCAAAGGCTCGGCCAGGCGTGGGCGCAACAGATGGTGGGCGGACAGCCGAGGCATGAATCCAGGACGGTCCAGGCAGCGTGTCATGGCGGTCATTGCTGCATCCTGCGTTCTTATTGTTATGCAACGTGACGCCTACCCTAGTCCTGTGGTTGGTGGTTGTTGAAGAAGTATTCAGCGGGGTGATTTCCAGCCATGCATAAAACCCAATGTGGGAGAGGCTTTCCCCCTCCCACATTTTGATTTCACATCGGGATCAGCGAACGCCTTCGGCCCTCAGCGCAGCCGGGGTGTAATCCGCCGCCTTGGCATTGAACCCGAACACGAAGCTGCTCTTCTCCTCGTTCTTCATGCCCAGCGCGATGTAGCGCCCGGCGATGATGTCGTACAGGGTTTCCACGGTGTAGGCCGGGGTCTGGTGGTCGTAGTAGAACTGCGCATGGCCTTCGGCGACCCGCCACAGTTGGCCACGGCCGTCGTAGTGATCCACCAGCGCCACCTGCCAGCTGTCTTCGTCGATGTACATGTGGCGCTTGGCGTAGATGTGCCGCTCACTCGGCTTGACCGTGCCGACCACTTCCCACACGCGGTGCAGCTCATAACGGGTCAGGTCCTGGTTGATGTGGCCGGCCTTGATGATGTCGTCGTACTTGAGCGTCGGCTGGTCCAGCTTGTAACTGTTGTAGGGGATGTACATCTCCTTCTTGCCCACCAGCTTCCAGTCGTAGCGGTCCGGCGCGCCGGAGAACATGTCGAAGTTGTCCGAGGTGCGCAGGCCGTCGGAGGCGGTGCCCGGCCCGTCGTACGCCACTTGCGGCGCCCGGCGCACGCGACGCTGGCCGGCATTGTAGATCCACGCCAGGCGTGGCTCCTTCACCTGGTCGAGGGTTTCATGCACCAGCAGTACGTTGCCCGCCAGGCGCGCCGGCGCCGTCACCGACTGCTTGAAGAAGGTCAGTACGTTGGCCGCCTTCGCCGGGTCCATGTCGGGGATCAGTTGCGGCACCGCCACCTCTTCCTCGAAGCGGATCGGCGTGTAGCTGCCGTTGGTCTGCGGGGTGGCCTGGGTGATGATGCGGCGCAGGTTGCCGCCGTGGTAACGGGTGATGTGGTTCCACAACACCTCCACGCCGTTCTTCGGAATCGGGAACGCGTAGTAGCGGTTGCCGGTGAACCCTTCGAGGCCATTGCCATCGTTGATCGGCTTGACGTTCAACGCGCTGCGCTTGATCGACTCGTAGATCTCCGGCGGCAGGTTGACCGTGCGGTGAGTCGGGTACACCGGGATCTTGTAGGTCTCGGGGTAGCGCTTGAACATCGCCACCTGGCCGTCGGAAAGCTTGTCCTTGTATTTGTCGACGGTGGCTGCGGTGATCACGAACAACGGTTTTTCACTGGCGAACGGATCGGCCAGGAAGCCCTTGCTGTCCACTGCGCCGGCGTTTTTCGGGATGCCGCCGGTCCAGGCCGGGATCGAGCCATCGGCATTGCCGGCTTTTTCGGCGCCCACCGGGGTCAGGGTGGTGCCGAGCTTGGCCGCCTCTTCCGGCGACACCGCCGCCATGACGTGGGCCGCCAACAGGCTGAGGGCCATTACCGCAATTATCTTACGCATAGAGTCTTGTCCTTCCTTAAGCCAGATCAGAAGTTCGCGCCGAAGCTGAGGGCGATGAAGTCGCGGTCGGTGAGGGTGTTGTAGTCGCCGCCGAAGAAGTCGGTGTAGCTGAGGCTGGCGGTGTAGGTGCTGCGGTAATCCGCATCCACGCCGACGCTGATGGCCTTGGCGCCTTTGTTGAACAAGCCGTTGGGGCCGTAGCCCGCCACGTCATGGGACCAGGACAGGTTGGGCTTGAGGTTCACCCCGGCAATGGCGTTGTTGTAGTCAAGGATCGCCCGGGCGCGGTAACCCCAGGAGTTGGCCGTGACAAAACCGTCGGTGTCACCCTGGAAGCCATAGGCGCCGTACACCGAGTCGCGGCCATAACGCAGCTTGGATTTGTCTTCCAGCCCACCAACGTGCACGTAGGCCGCTTCGCCTACCAGCGTCAGGCGTTCGGCGCCCAGCACCTGGTCGAAGAACTGGGTCATGGTGCTTTGGATCTGGGTGATTTCCTTGCGCCGGTAGCCTTTGTTGTCGTCACCGAAGTTGCTGCGGATCGGCGAGGCCAGTTGCCCGGCGACCGGGTTGATCAGGGCCAGGGTCAGGTCGGTGGTGTTGAGTTGCACCGGGGCATTGGGGCGATAGCTGATCTCGCCGGTCCACGCCGTGCCGGTGGGCAAGGTGGTGGAGAAGCTCGCACCGAACAGGCGGATATCTTCCGGGTAGTCCAGGTAGTACTGGCCACGACCGAGCATCAGGCTCTGGACCAGGCCTGCGCCGGAGCCGGGCGCGATGCCATTGGCTGCACCGGCGATCGCACCGAGCCGGGCCAGGCTCGTATTGTTGGTGATGGTGCCCACGGTCGGTGTGCGGCTGTGGTAGTTCATGAAGTACAGGCCGTATTCGGTGTCATCCCCCAACCAACGCAACGCCGTACCGAATTGGCCACTGTCACGGGCGTCACGATCCTGTGCACGCTGCACGATCACCCCTTCACGGGTCACTTGAAAGCCTTGCCCGAACGCGGCGGCGACGGGCTGCAATGGCGCAATCGCCGGGTTGCCCACCGTGTAGTTGTCATTACAGCCATGGGCCGCCACATCCCCACCAAAGAAGGTGCCGCAGTTATCCAGCACGGTGTTTTCCCAGTTGAGCTGGTAGAAGCCTTCCACTGTCAGTTGGTTGGTCAGGCTTTGGGAGGCGAACAGCATGTTCACCGGGATCAGCCCTTCCTTGATCTCTGCACCAGGGCGACGGAAAGCCGAAACGTCGATGGGGTTGATGCTGTTGATAGAGTTACCGATAAAGGTGCTCTCACCCCAGCTGACCACTTGCTTGCCGAGGCGCACGTTGCCCGGTTGATCGCCGATGGAGTAGTTGTGATAAACGAAGGCATCGAGCAATTCATAGCCCGAAGAACGCGCGCCCTCGTCACGATGGTGATTGCTGATCTGCTTGAACTCGCGGTCTTCGTCCTGCAACTCGAAGTCGTACCAGTACTTGCCGCGCACGAAGACGCCGCTGTCACCGTACTTGAGCTCCAGGTCGTGAATACCCTTGAAGATCTTGGAGAAGGTCTCGCCCTTCTTGAAGTTCAGGCGTCCGTCATCGCCGGTGGACGCCTGGCCAGTACCGCCGTTGACGGTGCCCACCAGCTTCTTGTCGGCGTCGCGCATGCCCCAGCTCGCGCCCACCGACAGCGAAGAATCGAATTGCCCTTCGATCTCGCCAATGTTGAACGAAACAGCCTGTGCCTGGGCACAGCCCCCCAACGCAACCGCAGCGGCCAGCGCCTGTGGCCTGAAGATGGCGCGCATTGTTGTTCTTGTCATGCGTCTTCCCCGGTGAGTGACAGAAGGCCCCACCCTACTGCCGCGTCTCAGGAGCGATAAGCGCACCAAGGAGGGATTCGTGTTGTCGCTCGAAAGGATGACAAGGCGCTCTGGCCGGGGTTTGGGCGCGGGCATGCAGCGGGTGGATAAGGGGTTATCAGGAGAATGGATGACGCGCAGCCCAACTATTGCTGTTTTGGTAACAGTCCTTGTCACGAACCGGCATTACTCATCCTGTTACAAACGACTATTCTTACCGGGCTTTCAGGGCAGACGGCCCGCTTCCCCGACCGGAAGAAAAGCCAGATTCAAATGGATTGAGGCCTGCTTTCAATCTGTTACCGGTGTTCACTGACGTTGATTTGTCGCTCCTTGATCCAACGTCTGACTTCAGCCGCTGCGTTTGCAGCGGCATTTTTTTGCCCTGAATAAAATGGGGCGCCATCAGCGCCCCGCAGGATTAAAGCTTTTTCAAGCAACGATCACAGGCTGTATTTCTGCAAGTTGGCCATCATTTCCTTCAACGCCTCGATGTTGTCCTTGGGGTGAACGGCGCCTTCGAAGTCACAGATCTGCTGCCAGTGCGCAGCCACGTCTTCGGGCGAAAACCCCGCCTCCGGATCAAAGCCAACGCCCAGGCTGCGTTCCCAGCGGGTCTTGCCGATCCAACCGCCGCCCACTTCAAACAACCCCGAGGTTTCCTGGCATGCCTCGCTGCCCAGGTACACCACCAGCGGGCTGACCAGCTCCGGCTTGAGGCGCTCGAACACTTGCGGCGGGATCAGGCCTTCGGTCATGCGGGTGCCGCCGGTGGGGGCGATGGCATTGACCAGGATGTTGTTCTTGCGCCCTTCCAGCGCCAGGGTGCGGGTCAGCCCATACAGGCCGAGCTTGGCCATGCCGTAGTTGGACTGGCCGAAGTTGCCGTAGATACCCGAGGTGGACGCGGTGAAGATCACCCGGCCATACCCTTGCTCACGCAGATGGGGCCAGGCAGCGCGGGTGACTTTGTAGGCGCCTTCGACATGCACCCGATAAACCAGGTCCCAGTCGCTGTCCTCCATTTTGTGGAACGTCTTGTCGCGCAGGATCCCGGCGTTGTTGACCACCACATCGATACGCCCGAACGCATCGAGGGCGTTCTGCACGATCTTGTCACCGTCGGTGACAGAGTCGTGGTTGGCCTCGGCGATACCGCCCGCTTCGCGAATCTCGGCCACCACCCGATCGGCCGCCGACGCATTGGCGCCCTCACCTTGGGTGGAACCGCCGAGATCGTTGACCAGTACTTTGGCACCGTGCCTGGCGAACAGCAGCGCATGGGCCCGGCCCAATCCGCCGCCGGCGCCGGTGACGATCACGACCTTATCCTGGAACTGCACTGACTCACTCATACCGAACTCCAATGGCGACGATGGGAATGGGTCGAGTGTCAGGCACGGGGGCGCAGGTCACAATAAAGCCGGCCAGGGCTGAATGGTGCTCGATAAGGCGCAGGGATAGTCGTCAGCTCAGGAATAGGCGATTCGCGAAGTCGGTCGCCCGATCCGCTCACGAAACGCCAGGTAATGCTTGAGCACCTGCACCGGCGCCTCGATCTGCGGGTAATGGCCGATATTGGCCAGCAGCACTGTGTCGGCGTGGGGCACCAGCTCGCGGTAACGCGCCACCATGTGGGCGCCAGAGATCGGGTCGATTTCGCCATCGATCACCCGCAGCGGCACTTCAGCCTGTTGCATCGCATCGACCCAGCGATCGCGCAGACGCCGTCGCTGGGGGATGTAGGCAATGAGTTTGTGCAGGATGCGCGTGCCTTCATGAGAGTCGATCAGGCTCCAGAAATCATCCAGGGCACTCTCGCTGGGGCGAGTGTCGGGCCCGAAGATCTGGTTGAAACTGTCCGCCAGGGCATTGCGCCCAAAGGCACGACCGATCATCCAGCCCAGTGGGCTGAGCAGCAGCTTTTGCACCAGCGCCGGACGGTGGGTTTCCGGGAACAACCCGCCGTTGAGAAACACACAGCTGGCCATGTGAAAGCGACCTTCGTAGTGCCGGGCCAGCAGTTCCTGCGCGACGCTGTCGCCGTAGTCGTGGGCGAGCACGTGCACCGGCTGGTCCACGCGCAGGTGCTCGAGCAACGCCTGTTGCAGATCCGCCTGTTCCAGCAGGCAATAACCGTGGTCGAGGGGTTTGGCCGAATCGCCGAAACCGAGCATGTCGCAGGCGATCACCAGGTTGCGTTGGGCCAGGGGCTGCCACAGGTAATGCCAGTCCCAACTGGCAGTGGGAAAGCCATGGATCAACAGCAACGGCTCACCCTGCCCCGCCACCCAGTAGCGGATAGTGCGGCCGTTGAAGTCGAACGTCTGGCTGCGTTTGCGCCAGACACTCAGCGGGATCTCGGCAAGAGGCATCAGGTTTTATACCCGGGATCGAGGCTGTCCAATTTACGCAGCAACGCCGGCCACGCCAGCGCGCCCCCCATACCTTGAGCACTCTTTGTGACAGCTGCCACCATCGCCTTGGCACCGGCGAGGATCTGTGGCCCGATGGGGATCAATTGCGCGCCGCCACTTTGCGCCAACACCTGGATATCGCAGGCGCGCTGGAAGGTAAACATCATCAGAAACGTATCGGCGATGGTGCTGCCGCAGGTCAGCAGACCGTGGTTGTGCAGCATCAGGAAACTATTTTGGCCAAGATCGGCCTGCAACCGGGCCTTCTCTTCGTGGTTCAGCGCCACCCCTTCGTAGGCGTGATAAGCCAGGCTCGACAGCACGAAGATCGATTGCTGGCTGATCGGCAAGACACCCTGCTTCTGCGCCGCCACCGCCACACCGGCGGCAGTGTGGGTGTGCAGGACGCACGTCACGTCGTGGCGCACTTCATGGATGGCGCTGTGGATGGTGTAGCCCGCCGGGTTGATCTCGTAGGGGCTGTCCATCAGCTTGTTGCCGGCCTGGTCGACCTTGACCAGGCTCGACGCGGTGATCTCGTGAAACATCAGCCCGTAGGGGTTGATCAGGAAGTCGTCGGTGCCCGGCACCTTGGCCGAGATATGGGTGAAGATCAGGTCATCCCAGCCGTGCATCGCCACCAGGCGGTAGCAGGCTGCCAGGTCGACGCGAGTGTGCCATTCGGCGGCGCTGACCTGATCTTTGACATTCTGTGGCGATGGAACGGGGGCTAGGCTCACGGCAACGACCTCCTTGGCGCACTTTCTTATTATTTTTTGAGTGATGGGCCAGTCTAGTCAGACGCCCTGGCCGCCGTAGTTGCCTTGGCAGCCAGCTTGATGACCGTACGGGTCAGCTTTGAGAATAGTTTAAATCCGCGCAACCGACGTCAGAGAAGTGCCGCCAATAAAGGCGCGGCAAACAGGTTGAGCAGGCCGGTCAGGACCATCACCAGGCCTGCCACCGAGCCCTCTTCGCCGCCCACTTCATGGGCCCGGCTCACGCCCGCACCGTGGGCGCCCACGCCAAACAGCGCACCGCGCGCCAGCGGCGTACGCAGGGGCAACCACTTGAGCAGCACGCCGCCGAGCATCGCACCGAATACGCCGGTGAACATTACGAACACCGCCGTCAATTCCGGCACGCCACCCAGGTCAGAGGACACCGGCATGGCGAACGGCGTGGTGATGGAGCGTGGCACCAGGGACATCGTCACCGAGCTGTCCAGGGCCAACGCTTTGGCCAGGCCGAATGAGGTGGCGATGGACGCCACGCTGCCGGCCACCATCCCCAGCAACAATGCCGACCAGTAACGCGCCAGCAACCGCCGCTGCTGCCAGATCGGCACGGCGAACGCCACGGTGACGGGGCCGAGTACCAGCATCAGCCAGTGGGTGTCGGCAGAGTATTCGGCGTAGGCCGTGTTCATCGGTACGGCCACCGCCAGCAACAGCACGGGCACCAGGATCAGCGGCGACAACAGGTAACGCCCGGTGCGACGGTAGATCCAGCGACTGAAAATATAGGTGCCCAAGGTCAAGGCGAGCCAGAACACCGGCATCAGTTCAAGCTTCATGGCGCAGCCTCCAGCGGCACACCAGTTCCACCGTGAATGCGGTCACCAGCATCACGGCCAACGTGCTCAAGCCGATGACCAGCAGGATGCGCCATCCCTCATTGCGCAGCAGGCCGCCGTAGTCGAGCAGGCTCATCAGCGCCGGAATGAAGAACAGCAGCATCTCGGCCATCAGCACGCCGGCACCCAATTGCAGGGCCGCCGGTTTGACCAGGCCGCTGGCGAAGGCCATCAACAACAGGCCCAGGCCCACCACACCGCCGGGAATCGGCCAGGCCAACCACATCGCCAGTTGGCAGCCGAACAGGTAAATGGCCAGTAGCACGACCAGTTCAATCAACAGACGGGTGAAACGTTTCATGGGCTTTGGGTCCTCGCAGGCCTTCATTTTAAAGAGGCATGCCCCATCCCCACAGCGAATTGTTAGACTGCCAGTTATTCCAAACTGGAATTTCGCACATGGAATTCAAACAGCTGCGCAGCTTCGTCGAAGTGGTTCACCGGGGTGGCTTTACCCAGGCCGGCAAAACCCTGCATATCAGCCAGTCCGCCGTCAGCAAACAGATTGCGCAATTGGAGCAGAGCCTGGGCACGCCACTGCTCGACCGAATCGGCTCGCAGATCCGCCTGACCGCCGCCGGCCGAGTCGTCCTGCAACGCGCCGAAGCCATGCTGCGCCTGCAAAACGAGTTGCTCAGCGAGCTGGACGATATGCACCAGTTGACCCGAGGCGAACTGCGCCTGGGCCTGCCGTTGTTGGCTGGGGATACGTTGTTTGCCGGACTGTTCGCCGAATACCGCCGGCGTTACCCGAACGTGACCATCCAATTGCTGGAGGGCGGCAGTCGCAATATCGAGCAAGCCATCCTGAGCGGTGAACTGGAAGTGGGGGGCAGCCTCAGACCCAGCGACCCGGCGTTTGCCTGGCAAGCGTTCTGCGATGAGCCCCTGGACGCGCTGTTGCCGATTGATCATCCCCTGGCGGAAAACGCCCAGGTACGCCTGGAGGAACTCGCCGACACGCCGTTCCTGATGTACCAGCGCAGCTTCGTGCTCAACGACCGCCTGCTGCAGGCGTGTGAACAGTTGGGTTTTACGCCGAAGGAAATCGGTCGCAGCGGCCAGGCGGACTTCCTCGCCGCATTGGTCGCCGCCGGCCAGGGTGTGGTGCTGCTGCCCAGCGTGGTCGCCCGTGGGCTGGTGCGACCCGGGGTGGTGCGCCTGACGCTCAAGGCGCCCGACTACCTGCGCTGGGACATTGCCTTTATCTGGCGTGAGGGCACCTACCTGTCGAAAGCCACCCAGGCCTGGCTGGCGTTGCTGCGTGAGTTTCCGGTCAAGCGCGCAGTGCAGTGACCAGTTCAGCCAGCCACGGCTCGGCGTCGGCTTCCGGGGTCACACTTTCGCTGGCATCCAGGCGCAGCATCGGCAGCACTTCACGCACGCCCAGTTCGCCAAACAGCTCGCGCATCTGCTCGCCACCGCCGCAGAAGGTGTCGCCATAGCTGGCGTCGCCCAGACCGATCACCGCGCCGGGCAGCCCGCGCCAGGCGGCGGGCAGTTGGTCGCGAATCGTCGAGTACAGGGGTTGGAGATTGTCGGGCAATTCGCCCATGCCGGTGGTGGACGTCACCGCCAGAAATGCGTCCGGCGCAAACGCCTGCACGTCGGCCAGGCTGGCGCGAGGGTTGTGCCAGGCCTCGAAACCGGCCGCGTTGAGGATATCGGCAGCGTGACGAGCGACTTCTTCAGCGGTGCCGTAGACCGAGCCGGAAAGGATGGCGACTTTCATCAATCTGATCCTGTAGTTGAGCGAAAGCGTGGGATATTAACAGCTTGAACGCCGCTACAAAAATCGCCATACCGGGTGGAAAATGGAGCGCGGTGCCTTAGACTTGCAGCACCCAAATGGATGGATCCCCCGCATGATTAATGCTCACTTGATGCAAATGGTCATCGACGCCTCGAATGACGGTATCGTCATCGCTGAACGGGAAGGCAAGGACTTGCCACTGATCTACGTCAATCCCGCCTTCGAGCGCCTGACCGGCTACACCCGCGACGAAATCCTCTACCAGGATTGCCGCTTCCTGCAATCCGGTGACCGCGACCAACCCGCCCTGATCGCCATTCGCGAAGCCCTCGCCGCGGGCACCCACTGCCGTGAAGTCCTGCGCAACTACCGCAAGAACGGCACGCATTTCTGGAATGAGCTGTCGCTGTCGACGGTCTACAACCCGGCGGATAAACAGACTTATTGCGTCGGCGTGCAAAAAGATGTGAGCGTCCAGGTCAAAGCCCAGCAGCGCGTGGCTCAACTGGAGGCGCAAGTGGCCGAACTCAAGGCCGAACTGGCGGCACTCAAGGCGACCAGTGGATCTAACAAAGATTAGAAATAACGGTCATTAAGAGGATAATGGCGTTTTAATGCCTTCCCACATTCGTTGAGCAAGCCCATGCAACGCGATGCACTCCTGACCCAGGACGAGCTGGATTTTATCCAGACTATGCAGCACAACCCGCAATTGAACCTGCGGGATGCGTCATCGAGCCTGACAGTCAACGGCGGTGCGCAGATTCGCGATCTTCTCACGCGCCTGGCGGCCCACGATCACGTCACCATCCAGGCACAGTTCGACAATCAGCAACTCACCTTCCCGCTGCACCTGGTGGAAGATGAGTTTCATGCCGTGCACCTGCGCCTGGGCGTGCCGAGTATTTTCGAGGATGGGCCGATGATCCGGCCGTGGCGCCTGGCGCTCGAAACGCCGGTGGCCCTGGAGAATATCAAGGGCGGCACGGGCGCGTTGTGGGTGCATGAAGTGTCGTTCAAAGGGGTGCTGGTGGAGATCCGTGGCCGGCTCAAGCCACCGAAAACCTTTTCGCTGTGGTTCAGCCCTTCCGGCTATGAGCGCATTGCGCTGCGCGGAACGTTCGAACGGGAAACCGCACGCGGCCTGTTCGCTTACCGGCTCAGCCAGGACGACGTCGATGAAACCGAGCGCCTGCGCCAGTTCATCCTGCACCAGCACCGCCTGGTCCATCCCGAAGTGCACGCCTGAAACATCAGGTATCCAGGCTACCGCTCAGGAATTGCAGCAAGCGGCGCTGCATCAACCGTGCTTCGTTGCCCAGGCAGCCAATTGACGAGCCTTGCAGGCTTTCCTGGGCGAAGTCCGCGGCGTCACCGGCCAGCAGCAGCGGGCAATCCAGGGTCAGCGCCAGGCGTTTGAGCCGCAGTGGCAGTTCGCTGCCGGGGGCGCGGTTGGAAAACAGCACCAGCGCTTGCGGTTGGGTCTTTTCACAGACCAGGGTCAACTCATCGAGTGGCTGGCCTACTCCCAGTAGCTTCACGGCGAATTTCTCCCCCGTCAGCAGCAGGCCTGCGACCAACAATTCCAGCTCGCGACATTCTCCGGCTATGGCCGCCAGCAGCACCCGTGGCAGCGGCGAAGCGGCTATCACCTGCAGACGTTGCGCCGTGCGCGAACGCAGGAAATTATCGAAGAACAGCCATTCGCTGGCCTCGCCGAAGCGGCCTTGATGACGCAACAGTTCCTGCCAGAGCGGCATGAGAATATCCTGGAACGCCACGGCGAGCGGGTAGGCGGAAAATATCTGGCCGTACAGCCGATCCAGCTGGCGATCATCGAACGCGCTGATTGCACTGCGCAGTTGCCCGTGCCATTGGGCCCGCTCCACGCTGTCCCCGCCAGCCAGGCCGGGTTCGCCGATGCGCTCATCGCGCGCAAGCAGCCTGCCCACTTTGCTCACGGCGACGCCACGTTCGATCCAGTCGAGAATACGGTGCACGGTGTCGATATCGGTGCGCGAATACAACCGGTGCCCACTTTCGGTGCGGACCGGCTGGATGAGGCCATAGCGTCTTTCCCAGGCACGCAGGGTGACCGGGTTGACGCCCGTCAGCCGAGCGACTTCTCGAATCGGCAATAGATCATCGGAAACGGCGACGCGGTCAAGGGTCGTTTCGCGCTGCGGAGCAATAGTTTCGGGCATCAGAGGTCAAGAACATCCGTGTCGATTTGGATCCTATTTAACGCTTATTCGGTTGAACGATTCAAGCCACGGGGCGAACCGACAGAAGTGTCTGGCGTATTTCAGCAAAACAGGAATAATCCTTGCCTGCTTTTTCAAGGCGCAGCCGCATCACCCCGCAGCTGCACCTGGTGTCGTACCTACCCGGTCACGAGCGCCCACTATTTGGAGATACACAATGTCTACCTCTCCCGTCACCCTGATGGTTGCGCGTCGCGTGGCCAAGGGTCGCTATGAAGAACTGATGGCCTGGCTGCGCGAAGGCGAGCAATTGGCCACGGACTTTCCCGGCTACCTGGGCTCAGGCGTCCTGGCACCGCCGCCCAACGATGATGAATTCCAGATCATTTTCCGCTTTGCCGATGAGAAGACCCTGCATGCCTGGGAGTTTTCCGCGTCGCGCAGTGCGTGGCTGAGCCGTGGCAGCGACTTGTTTGCCGACCCGTCGGAGCATCGCGTACGTGGCATCGATGGCTGGTTCGGCGCCGTGGGCGCGCGCCCACCTCGCTGGAAGCAGGCTGTGGCGATCTGGCTGGCGTTTTTCCCGGTGTCGCTGCTGTTCAACTTTGTCCTGAACCCACTGCTGAGCGAACTGGACCTGGCACCGCGCGTGCTGGTCAGTACCATGGCGCTGACGCCACTGATGGTCTACTGGTTCATCCCACTGTCGACCCACCTGTTGGCAAACTGGCTGCATCCTGCCCCTACACCGCGCAAGGCTACCGAAGCCGCGGCGTGAATACAGGGGTGCTCGGTCGCTGGTATAGTTTCAACCTGCCAGCGACTCGAGCCTCCCATGACTGCAACGAACGCCCCGATCCTGATCACCGGCGCCGGCCAGCGTGTCGGCCTGCATTGCGCCCAGCGTTTGCTGGACGACGGCCACCCGGTGATTTTCAGCTACCGCAGCGAACGGCCCGGCGTGCAGGCCTTGCGCGAGCGTGGGGCGATCGCAGTGTTTGCCGACTTCTCCAGCGAGGCCGGTATCCTGGCGTTTATCGCTGAGCTGAACACCCATACCCAGAGCCTGCGTGCGGTTATCCATAACGCCTCGGCCTGGATAGCGGAATCCCCCGACGACGAAAGTCGCGCGTTTACCGACATGTTCAGCGTGCACATGCTTGCGCCGTACCTGATCAACCTGCATTGTTCACCCTTGCTGCAACGCTCGACACCGGCCGACATCGTGCACATCAGCGACGACGTGGTGCGCAAGGGCAGCCGCCAGCACATCGCCTATTGCGCCACCAAGGCCGGGCTCGACAGCCTGACGTTGTCGTTTGCCGCGCAATTGGCGCCGTTGATCAAGGTCAACGGCATCGCCCCGGCGATGGTGATGTTCAACGACGGCGACGACGACGCCTACCGCGCCAAGGTACTGGCCAAGTCCGCACTGGGCATCGAGCCCGGGCCCGAGGTGATCTACCAGAGCGTGCGTTACCTGCTGGATAACCCTTATGTCACCGGTACCACCCTGACCGTCAACGGCGGGCGGCATATCAAGTAAGCCGCTTTTGAGGATGTTGTATGACCTTATCCCTGCCCCACCATTACCGCGAGATCCTCAAGGGCTTGGGCGAAGACCCCGAGCGCGAAGGCCTGCTCGATACCCCCAAGCGTGCCGCCAAGGCCATGCAATACCTGTGTCATGGCTACGAGCAGAACCTGGAAGAAATCGTCAACGGCGCGCTGTTTGCCTCTGACAATGACGAGATGGTGATCCTCAAGGACATCGAGTTGTACTCGCTATGCGAGCACCACCTGCTGCCCTTTATCGGCAAGGCCCACGTCGCCTATATCCCGACCGGCAAGGTGCTGGGCCTGTCGAAGCTGGCGCGCATCGTCGACATGTTCGCCCGCCGCCTGCAGATCCAGGAAAACCTCACACGGCAAATCGCCGACGCCATCCAGGAAGTGACCCAGGCCGCCGGCGTGGCCGTGGTCATCGAAGCCAAGCACATGTGCATGATGATGCGCGGTGTGGAAAAACAGAATTCAACCATGAACACCTCGGTGATGCTCGGCGCGTTCCGCGAGTCGAACACCACGCGCATGGAGTTCCTGCAACTGATCGGACGGAGCAAGTAGCAATGCCACAACTTCAACCAGGCATGGCGCGCATCCGGGTCAAGGACCTGTGCCTGCGCACCTTCATCGGCATCAACGAGGACGAAATCCTCAACAAGCAGGATGTGCTGATCAACCTGACCATCCTGTACGCCGCCCAGGAAGCCGTGCGCGACAACGACATCGACCACGCGCTGAACTACCGCACCATCACCAAGGCGATCATCGCCCATGTCGAAGGCAATCGTTTTGCCCTGCTGGAGCGTCTGACCCAGGAGTTGCTGGACCTGGTGATGAGCAATGAGTCGGTGCTGTACGCCGAAGTGGAAGTGGACAAGCCCCATGCGTTGCGTTTTGCCGAGTCGGTTTCGATTACCCTGGCGGCCAGCCGTTAACCCCTGAGATTTGCGTGAACCTTATGAACGACCAACAACGCCTCGAACTCGAAGCCGCCGCCTTCCGCCGGCTGGTGGCGCATCTGGACAGCCGCAAGGATGTGCAGAACATCGACCTGATGAACCTCGCCGGTTTCTGCCGCAATTGCTTGTCGAAGTGGTACAAGGCCGAGGCCGACACGCGCCAGATCGAGCTGAGCCTGGATGCCGCCCGTGAAGTGGTGTACGGCATGCCGTACGCCGAGTGGAAAACCCAATACCAGAAAGAAGCCAGCGCCGATCAACAGGCGGCGTTCGCCAAAGGAAAACCCCATGAATGATTTGAATACCCTGCGCGCCAGCCTCAACAGCGGCGAACACGTTTTTGCCGATACCCTGGCGTTTGTCGCTGCCGGTTACGAGTACCAGCCACAGGCGTTCACCAATGGCGCGGTAGAGAATGCCGCCGGGCAGAACGAAGGGTCGTGCAAGACGCTGGGCCTGGCAGTGCTGGAAGGGCTGAGCGACCAGGAAGCGCTGCTGGCGTTTGGTGAGCATTACCGTTCGGTGGTGGCGACGCCTGAGGGGAGTGACCACGGCAATATCCGTGCATTGATCGCAAACGGCTTGGCCGGTGTGAAGTTCACCGCCCAACCTCTGACTCGAAAATCCTGAGCCAGACCTGAAACAAAATGTGGGAGGGGCTTGCCCCCTCCCACATTTGTTGTGCGGCGTTGGTTAGAACGAAGCGTTCTGCAGGCCGTCGAGGTAACGCTCGGCATCCAGTGCCGCCATGCAACCGGCGCCGGCGGAGGTGATGGCCTGGCGGTAGACGTGGTCGGCCACGTCACCGGCGGCGAAGATACCTTCAATGTTGGTCGCGGTGGCATTGCCTTCACGGCCGCCCTGCACCACCAGGTAGCCGTCTTTGGCTTCCAGCACACCTTCGAACAGCGAGGTGTTCGGGGTGTGGCCGATGGCGATGAACACGCCGTCGACTTTCAGCTCGTCGAAGCTGCCATCGTTGTTCTTCAGGCGGGCACCGGTCACGCCCATGTTGTCGCCCAGGACTTCGTCCAGAGTGGCGTTGAGCTTGAGGATGATCTTGCCTTCGGCGACACGGGCATGCAGCTTGTCGATCAGGATCTTCTCGGCGCGGAAGGTCTCGCGGCGGTGGACCAGGGTCACGGTGCTGGCGATGTTGGCCAGGTACAGCGCCTCTTCCACGGCGGTGTTGCCGCCACCGACCACGGCGACCGGTTTGTTGCGGTAGAAGAAACCGTCACAGGTCGCGCAGGCGGAAACGCCCTTGCCCATGAACGCTTCTTCCGACGGCAGGCCCAGGTAGCGAGCGCTGGCGCCAGTAGCGATGATCAGTGCGTCACAGGTGTATACGCCGCTGTCGCCGGTCAGGCTGTAAGGCTTCTTGGAGAAGTCGACCTGGTTGATGTGATCAAACACGATCTCGGTTTCAAAGCGTTCGGCGTGTTCTTTCATGCGCTCCATCAGCACCGGGCCAGTCAGGCCGTGGACGTCGCCCGGCCAGTTGTCGACTTCGGTGGTGGTGGTCAATTGACCGCCCGCCTGCATGCCGGTGATCAGCAGCGGCTTGAGGTTGGCCCGGGCAGCGTAGACGGCGGCGCTGTAACCGGCAGGGCCGGAACCGAGAATAATCACTCGCGAATGACGGGTATCAGACATGACTCACTCCTATCGACCGCCCGGACTACAAGGCGGCTGGAATAAAAAAGGGACCACGAAGCACTTGGGGAAGGCTTGAACTCGCAGGCCCTGAAAATAATGGGTGCAGCGTATCGAGGGGGGCAAGATTAAGGAAATACGGAATAACAATCCAGCTCATAGACGGTCACTATGTAGTTGGCCCGACTGATCGACAGGTTTGTTACGGCTGATGTCGCGGCTTTCGCCTGCGATGTAAAGCCGGTAAGGTCGGCGCGTTCGCCCTTTTGCTCGGAGTTCCCCATGCCCGCCCCTGCTCTTTCCGGCCCGCAATACCTGCGCGAAGGCCTCAAACTGGTGTTGAGCCCAGGCCTGCGTCTGTTTGTGCTGCTGCCACTGGCGATCAACCTGGTGCTGTTCGTCGGCTTGATCTATTTTGCCGGTCATCAGTTCAGCCTGTGGGTCGACCACCTGATGCCGACGCTGCCGAGCTGGCTGGGTTTCCTGAACTACCTGCTCTGGCCATTGTTCGTGGTGCTGGTGGTGTTGATGGTGTTTTTCACCTTCACCATGCTCGCCAACATCATCGCCGCCCCCTTCAACGGCTTTCTCTCGGAGAAGGTTGAAGTGGTGGTGCGCGGCACCGATGACTTCCCAGCCTTCAGTTGGGGCGAGCTGATCGCGATGGTACCGCGCACCCTCGCCCGGGAGATGCGCAAGCTGGGCTACTTCCTGCCACGGGCCATCGGCCTGTTTATCCTGTCTTTCATCCCGGTGGTCAATCTGGTCGCCGCACCGCTGTGGTTGCTGTTTGGCGTGTGGATGATGGCGATCCAGTACATCGACTACCCGGCCGACAACCACAAGCTGGGCTGGAACGAAATGCTCGCCTGGCTGCGCCAGAAACGCTGGCAGAGCATGAGCTTCGGCGGGATTGTTTACCTGGTGTTGCTGGTGCCGGTGGTCAACCTGCTGATGATGCCGGCGGCAGTAGCCGGGGCGACGCTGTTCTGGGTACGCGAACAAGGGGCCGAGGCGATGGCGGCGCAGCAAAAAGTGACCCTGTCATAAATCCATCATCTCGATGACACAATGACGACATGCCCCACGGAGACACTGTGGGTCATGACGACAGCTTCGCTTCACATCACCCTCATCACCGAAACCTTCCCGCCAGAGATCAACGGGGTGGCCAATACCCTTGGTCGCCTGTGCGAGGGTTTGCGGGCGCGTGGCCATCAAGTCGAACTGGTACGACCGCGCCAGGGCGTCGACCAGAGCCGCCCCAGCGACGACGCGTTATTGCTATGCCGTGGCTGGCCGCTGCCGGGATATCCGGGCCTGCAGTGGGGGCAGTCGTCGATGCACAAGTTGCTGCGGCGCTGGACCCGTCAGCGTCCGGACGTGCTCTACATCGCCACGGAAGGGCCCCTGGGCTTGTCTGCCCTGCGTGCCGCGCGTCGCCTGGGGATCAGTGTGGTCAGCGGCTTTCACACCAACTTCCAGCAGTACTCGAACCAGTACGGCTTGAGCATGCTGAGCCGGATGGTCACGCACTATCTGCGCTGGTTTCATAACCGCTCGACCCTGACCCTGGTACCCAGCGCCAGCCAGCGCCTGGAGCTGGAGCGCCGGCATTTCGAACGTCTGGGGATGTTGTCGCGCGGAGTGGACAGCCAACTGTTCCATCCCGCCAAACGCGACAATGCGCTGCGGGAAAGTTGGGCATTGAACAGTGAGCAAACCGCCGTGCTCTATGTGGGCAGACTGGCGCAGGAGAAAAACCTGGGGTTGCTCAAGCGCTGCTTCGAGACCTTGCAGGACACCTATCCACTGCGCCAGATGAAACTCATCATCGTGGGTGATGGCCCGCAGCGGGCGACGCTGGAGAAGGAATTGCCGGAGGCGATTTTCTGCGGCACCTTGCGCGGAGAGGAACTGGCGCGGCATTACGCATCGGGCGATGTGTTCCTCTTCCCCAGCCTCACCGAAACATTCGGCAACGTGGTGTTGGAAGCCATGGCATCAGGATTGGGGGTGGTGGCTTATGACCAGGCCGCTGCAAGCCAGCATATCCGCCACGGCTACAACGGCGTGCTGGCGATGCCCGGAGACGAGAACGCGTTTTGCGAGGCCGCCAATTGGCTGCTGGAGGACGCTGAAAGCCTGCGCCGCATGCGTCTGAATGCACGCCAGCATGCGAGCCGCCAGGGCTGGCCGGCGATTATCGAGCAGTTTGAGCATCAGTTACGCGGTGCATGTGATGAAAGTCTCGCGCTTCCTACACAGCCTTATGTGAGATGAATCAATATGTCTTTCCTGATATTTAAATCAGGAACTGCTTAATGCTGCACACCAATTATTGATACCTGCTATCTGAGCAGGGCTTTCAATAATGGAGGTACGGTACATGTCAGCTTACGGAATGGGTGTACGTAATGGCGTCAACATGCCAAACGCCGAATGGGCGCGCCAGCAACAATGGATGGATAAATCTCGGGCAGAACCTCGTGCCTACGGCCAACCGGGGCATAAAGACCCGAACAGAACCGATCACACAAAAGAACTGTACAAGGGGCCGCAGTACTAACTGCCCGACGGCATAAAGCTCCCTGTGTAATCACAGGGAGCCCAGCCACTCACACCAGCGTCATCAACGCCTCACGACTGAACGGCAGGATGTCGCCCTCGCGACCTTCGCGCACCTTCAACGCCCAATCCGGGTCCACCAACAGGGCACGGCCCACGGCGACCAGGTCAAACTCGTCGTTATTCAAACGCTCCAGCAGTTTTTCCAGACTGGCCGGTTGCGCGACCTTGTCGGTATTGACCATGAACTGCAGGAACTCACCATCCAGGCCGACGCTACCCACGGTGATGGTCGGCTTGCCGGTGAGCTGGCGGGTCCAGCCAGCCAGGTTCAGGTCGGACCCTTCGAATTCCGGCTCCCAGAAACGCCGAGTGGAGCAGTGGAAAATATCCACGCCCGCTTCAGACAACGGCTTGAGAAACTCGCCCAGCGCCTCGGGAGTTTGCACCAGACGCGCGGTGTAGTCCTGCTGCTTCCATTGGGAGAAGCGGAAGATGATCGGAAATTCCGGGCCGACGGCAGCACGGGTAGCCTGGATCAGCTCGATGGCAAAGCGCGAGCGGTTGGCCAGGCTGCCACCGTATTCGTCGGTGCGCTGGTTGCTGCCTTCCCAGAAGAACTGATCGACCAGATAGCCGTGGGCGCCGTGGATCTCCACGCCATCCATGCCGATGCGCTGCGCATCCCTGGCGGCTTGGGCGAAGGCGTTGATCACGTCCTTGATGTCTTGCTGGGTCATGCCATGCACGACCACGTTGCCATCCTTGAGTTTCTCCATCGGGCCGTAGGCCGGTACGCTCGCGTCAGGTTCAGTGCCGATACGGCGCACGCTGCCTACATGCCACAGTTGCGGGACGATCTTGCCGCCTTCGGCGTGTACCGCGTCGACCACTTTTTTCCAGCCGGCCAGGGCGGCTTCACCGTAGAAGTGCGGGACATTGGGGTAACCGTTGGAGGCCTGATGGCCGACCACGGTGCCTTCGGTGATGATCAGCCCCACACCGGCAGCGGCGCGGCGGCGGTAGTACTCAATCACTTTGGAGTTGGGCACGCCACCCGGCGAGAACGAGCGGGTCATCGGCGCCATGACGACGCGGGTCGACAGTTGCAATGCGCCGAGCTGGAACGGTTTGAACAAGGCTTGGACAGGCATGGGGGCACTCCACGGAAGACGGGATTTATGATGTGGATAATATGAGGAGTGCGACGTGCTGGGTAGCACTATTGATCTGGGTGATTAAGGGGTAAAAGTGATGGCCGGTCGGGGCTGCTTCGCAGCCCAGCGCGGGACAAGCCCGCTCATTACAACTGCAGCGCTTAGCTGAGGGCTTTTTCGATGGCCTGGACAATTGTCGGGTCATCCGGTGCAGTGCGTGGGGAAAAGCGCGCGAGCACTCGCCCATCCTTGCCCAGCAGGAATTTTTCGAAGTTCCAGGTGATATCCCCAGGAAACTCAGCGCCCTCGCCCGCCAGCAGGCGGTACAACTGGTGACGGTCAGGACCATTGACCTCAAGTTTGCTGCCCAACGGGAAGGTCACCCCGTAGTTCAGGCTGCAGAACTCCTGGATCTCTTCTTCTGTCCCTGGCTCCTGGCCAGCAAATTGATTGCACGGCAGGCCAAGCACGGTAAACCCCTGGTCCTTGTATTGCTGGTAGAGGTTTTCCAGTGCCGCATATTGCGGGGTCAAACCACATTTGGAGGCCACGTTGACCACCAGCACCACTTGCCCCTTGAAGGGCGCCAGCGGCAGCTCTTGTCCGTCCAAAGCTTTGAGTTTCAGGTCGTGGAAAGCACTCATGACGAACTCCAGATATCCCATGTTCTTCACATTGCGGCGCTTCGAGATTACAGCCCGCAAGCCTGCAATCATAGACGCCGATTGCAAAACTCGCCTGCAGGTTACTGAGCGGTCGGCCAGGGCAAAATCGGAATCGCCGTCACGGCGTTCTGCGGGCTGCCTTCGATCAGGCGGTCGCTGTAGACCAGGTACACCAGAGTGTTGCGCTTCTTGTCGAGGAAGCGCACCACCTGCATGGTCTTGAACACCAGGGAAGTGCGCTCCTTGAACACTTCGTCGCCGTCCTTGAGCTCGCCCTTGAAGCGGATCGGCCCCACCTGGCGGCAGGCGATCGAGGCTTCGGCGCGGTCTTCGGCCAGGCCCAGGCCGCCTTTCACGCCGCCGGTCTTGGCACGGGACAGGTAGCAGGTCACGCCGTCGACCTTGGGGTCGTCAAAGGCTTCGACGACGATCCGGTCGTTGGGCCCGACAAACTTGAACACCGTCGACACCTGGCCGATTTCCTCGGCCGAGGCCAGCAACGGCATGGCCAGCAGCAGGCCGAGCAATCCCTTCATGACACGCATGGTGTATTCCTTTGGTTAGACCAGGATCAGGTTATCGCGGTGAACCAGTTCCGGTTCGGCCATGTAACCCAAGAGTCCGACAATCGCATCGGAGGATTGTCCAATAATTTTCTGGGCTTCCAGCGCGCTGTAGTTGGCCAGGCCCCGGGCGATCTCGCGACCGTCCGGCGCGACGCACACCACCATTTCGCCACGGCGGAAGCTGCCCTGCACCAACTTGACGCCCACCGGCAGCAGGCTCTTGTTGCCTTGGGACAGCGCCGACACGGCGCCATCGTCCAGCACCAGGGTGCCACGGGTTTGCAGATGACCGGCCAGCCACTGTTTGCGCGCCGCGAGCATGCCGCGTTCCGGCGACAGCAGCGTCCCGATGCGCTCACCGGCCTTGAGGCGATCCAGCACACGTTCGATGCGCCCACCGACGATGATGGTGTGCGCACCGGAACGTGCCGCCAGGCGTGCAGCCCGCAGCTTGGTCTGCATGCCGCCACGGCCCAGGGCGCCGCCAACGCTGCCGGCCACGGCGTCCAGCGCCGGATCATCGGCACGGGCTTCGTAGATCAACTGGGCGTCGGGGTTGTTACGCGGGTCGGCGTCGAACATGCCGTCGCGGTCGGTGAGGATCACCAACAGGTCGGCTTCCACCAGGTTGGCCACCAGGGCGGCCAGGGTGTCATTGTCGCCGAAGCGGATTTCGTCGGTGACCACCGTGTCGTTCTCGTTGATCACCGGGATGACCTTGAGCTCCACCAGCGCGCGCAGGGTGCTGCGGGCATTGAGGTAGCGCTTGCGGTCGGACAGGTCGTCGTGGGTCAGCAGGATCTGCGCCGTATGGCGACCGTGCTCGGCAAAGCTGGATTCCCAGGCTTGCACCAGGCCCATCTGGCCGATGGCGGCGGCGGCTTGCAGTTCGTGCATCGCGCTGGGTCGCGCGGTCCAGCCGAGGCGGCTCATCCCGGCGGCAACCGCCCCGGACGACACCAGCACCAACTCTACGCCGGCCTCATGCAAGGCCACCATCTGCTCGACCCAGACGCTCATGGCCGCGCGATCCAGCCCCTTGCCATCCGCCGTCAGCAACGCACTGCCGATCTTTACGACCCAGCGCTGCGCACCTGTCACTTTGCTCCGCATCATCTTCAACCTTAGATTGAGGGCTGCGCGACCCAGCGCGGCCCATAACGTTAAACCCGGATACTAAAACGCCGCTCTATAAGGAGCGGCGTTCAAGTTTATCGCAACGAATCAGTCGCGCACGTAAATGATTTCAGGACCGTCTTCATCATCCACGTCTTCTTCGTCCCAATCGTCGTCGCCGATGTCATGGACCGACTTCACGCCGCTGCGGCGCAGGGCGCGCTGGTCGTCCAGAGCCTGCAGCTGAGCACGTGCCTCGTCTTCGATGCGCTGGTCGAGTTCGGCCAGCTCTGCCTTGAATACCGGGTCGGCCGCCAGGCGGTCGGCACGGTCTTCGAGATAACGCATGATGTCGCGAGTCAGGCGCTCGGTGCCTTCTTTGGCAATGGCCGAGATCACGTAGACCGGGCCTTCCCACTCCAGGCGATCGACGATTTCCTTGACGCGCTCTTCGTGCTCTTCTTCGAGGATCTGGTCGCACTTGTTCAGCACCAGCCAACGATCACGCTCGGCCAGGGACGGGCTGAACTTGGTCAGTTCGCTGACGATCACTTCGGCGGCGTCCGGTGCACTGGTGTCATCCAGCGGCGCCATGTCCACGAGGTGCAACAGCAAACGGGTACGCGACAAGTGCTTGAGGAAGCGGATGCCCAGGCCTGCGCCATCGGAGGCACCTTCGATCAGACCGGGAATGTCGGCGATCACGAAGCTTTTCCAACGGTCGACGCTGACCACGCCCAGGTTCGGCACCAGAGTAGTGAACGGGTAGTCGGCGACTTTCGGCTTGGCGGCCGAGACCGAACGGATGAAGGTACTTTTACCGGCGTTCGGCAGGCCCAGCAGGCCCACGTCGGCGAGCACCTTCATTTCCAGCTTGAGGTCACGCTGCTCGCCCGGCTTGCCTGGCGTGGTCTGGCGCGGTGCACGGTTGGTACTGGACTTGAATCGGGTGTTACCCAGACCGTGCCAGCCGCCCTGCACTACCATCAGCTTCTGGCCAGCCTTGGTCAGGTCGCCAATCACTTCCTGGGTCGCAGAGTCGATGATCGTGGTGCCGACCGGTACGCGCAGTACCAGGTCTTCGCCTTTTTTACCGGTGCAGTCGGTGCTGCCGCCGTTGGAGCCACGCTCGGCATCGAAGTGCCGGGTGTAACGGTAGTCGACCAGGGTGTTGAGGTTTTCGTCGGCCATCATGTAGATGGAACCGCCGTCACCGCCGTCACCGCCGTTGGGGCCACCATTTTCGATGAATTTTTCGCGACGGAAACTCATGCAACCGTTACCGCCGTCGCCTGCTTTTACTCGGATGGAAACTTCATCAACGAACTTCATAACAAAACGCCTCTCGCCGCTTGGACGAGCTTAAGAAACCAAGACATAAGACTCTTGCAAAAATGAGCGCAGCGACCTCAACCAGCGACCGCAAAACCAGCGCTTGAGCCCATTACAAACAGCTTTGCAAGAGACTCACCCCACAAACGAAAAAGCCCCGTCGCAAGACAGGGCTTTTCCAGCGATCTCGCAATTAAGCTGCGACAACGCTCACGTAACGGCGGTTGAACGCGCCTTTTACTTCAAACTTGATCACGCCTTCGATTTTCGCGAAGAGGGTGTGATCTTTACCCATGCCTACACCGTAACCGGCGTGGAATTGGGTGCCGCGCTGACGCACGATGATGTTGCCCGGAATGATTTTCTGGCCGCCATACATCTTAACGCCAAGGCGTTTGGCTTCTGAGTCGCGACCGTTACGGGTACTACCACCAGCTTTTTTGTGTGCCATGAGTCAATTCTCCTAGTGAGGAATTAGGCTGAAATTAAGCCTGAATACCGGTGATTTTGATCTCGGTGTACCACTGGCGGTGGCCCATACGCTTCATGTGGTGCTTACGACGACGGAACTTGATGATGCGGACTTTATCGTGACGACCTTGGGAGATCACTTCAGCCACAACGGTAGCGCCAGCAACAACTGGAGCGCCGATGTTCACGTCATCGCCATTGGCGACCAACAGAACGCGATCAAAAGTAACGGATTCGCCGGTAGCGACTTCCAGTTTTTCGATCTTCAGGTATTCACCTGGGGCGACTTTGTATTGCTTGCCACCAGTAACAATTACTGCGTACGACATGGTATTTCTCCGATAATCCTGCTCACCCAGCGCTTTATAAGAAGAGGTATTGGCTGGCATGGCTGCATGGGATGGACGTCCCGAATGCAATTGCGTAAGGCAGGTGCTGCCCAGGAAGTTCAGGGTGCGCGATTGTACGCAAGGTAAAGGGGTGTTGCAAGTGGCCGTCCATCGCGCCTTGACACCCGGGGGCCTGGGTCCTAGCATGCCGCGCAACCCTTCTGGAGCGACTGTCGCTGATGCAACCCCAAGCTTTCTACCGCGCGGTCGCGGACGATTTTAGCGCCGTCGACGGCATCATCAAGAAGCAGCTGACTTCTAAAGTGCCGCTGGTCTCCAAAATTGGCGACTATATTACGTCGGCGGGCGGTAAGCGCCTGCGTCCTTTATTAGTGTTGCTGTGCGGCAAGGCCCTGGGCCGTGAAGGCGATGACCTGCGCCTGCTGGCAGCCACCATCGAGTTCCTGCACACCGCCACCCTGCTGCATGACGACGTGGTCGACATGTCCGGCATGCGCCGTGGCCGTGAGACCGCCAATGCCATGTGGGGCAACGCCCCCAGCGTATTGGTGGGCGACTTCCTGTACTCGCGCTCGTTCGAAATGATGGTTGAACTCGGCTCGATGCCGGTGATGAAGATTCTTTCACAGGCCACACGCATCATCGCCGAAGGCGAAGTGTTGCAACTGTCGAAGGTCCGCGACGCCAGCACCACCGAAGAAACCTACATGGAAGTGATTCGCGGCAAGACCGCGATGCTCTTCGAAGCCTCCACCCACAGCGCCGCAGCCTTGTGCAACGCCACCGCCGAACAGGCCGAAGCGCTGCGCACCTTTGGCGATCACCTGGGCGTGGCGTTCCAATTGGTGGACGACCTGCTCGACTACCGTGGCGACGCCGAAACCCTGGGCAAGAACGTCGGTGATGACCTGGCCGAGGGCAAGCCGACCCTGCCGCTGATCTACACCATGCGCGAAGGCACGCCGGAACAGGCCGCCCTGGTGCGCAAGGCGATCCAGAAAGGCGGGATCGAAGATCTGGAAGCCATCCGCGCCGCTGTCGAAGCGTCGGGTTCCCTGGACTACACCGCGCAGCTGGCGCGTGATTTCGTGGCCCGAGCCATCCAGTGCCTGGAAGCCCTGCCAGCCAGCGAATACCGGGACGCCCTGGTTGAACTGAGTGAGTTTGCGGTCGCCCGTACCCATTGACGCGGGCCCATGTGGGAGGGGCTCCTCCCACATTTAGATTTCATACAACCTGTAAGACCACAAATCCCTATATAATGTGCGACTTTTAGCCATCCTGACTTTCAAGGAGCTTTAGTGAGCACGTTGCCACCCTGCCCGAAATGCAATTCCGAATACACCTACGAAGATGGCGCCCAGCTGATCTGCCCGGAATGCGCCCATGAGTGGTCCGCCACTGGCGAGGCCGAAGCGGCCGGCGATGAAACCGTGAAGAAAGACTCTGTAGGCAACGTCCTGCAGGACGGCGACACCATCACCGTGATCAAGGACCTCAAGGTCAAGGGCACCTCCCTGGTAGTCAAGGTCGGTACCAAGGTCAAGAACATCCGCCTGTGTGACGGCGACCACGATATCGACTGCAAGATCGACGGCATCGGCCCGATGAAGCTCAAGTCCGAGTTCGTGCGTAAAGTCTGAACCCGCTGTATCCATCCCGCGCCCGCCGCGGGATGGCGTTTCGCCCTCTGCGTTGACCTCTCGCAATATCCACACAGAAAAACCCGGAAATCGCCAATAGGCACTTGCTATTCTACGAATAAGAATTATTCTCATTGAAACCCATCAAGGAGATGCGACCCATGACTTATTTGATAGATGCCTGGCTGGACCGCCCACACCCTTACCTGCGGATCTTGCATCGGGAAACCGGTGAAGTCTGTGCGGTACTGGAAGAAGAAGCGTTGAGTGAACTGCAGGATCAGGGCGACCTGGACGTCAATGGCCTGAGTTCCAGTGAACCTGGGGTGTTGAAGGAGGTGGTGCGCAATCTGTTTCTGTTCTGCTATGCCCGAGCGTTGCGCCCGGCCACGGAGCTCAATGGCAAGTTCCATCCATGAGCACAACCGCAAAACACTGTGGGGACGAGCAGGCTCGCTCCCACAGGTAATCAGCAGGCCTTACAGAACGTCGAGCAGCTCGACGTCGAACACCAGAACGCTGTGCGGCGGGATGCTGCCAACGCCTTGAGCGCCGTAAGCCAGTTCGCTCGGCACGTACAGACGCCATTTGCTGCCGGCATTCATCAGTTGCAGGGCTTCGGTCCAGCCGGCGATCACGCCGCCCACCGGGAATTCTGCAGGCTGGCCGCGCTCGTAGGAACTGTCGAACACAGTGCCGTCGATCAGGGTGCCGTGGTAGTGAGTACGCACTTGGTCTTCACGGGTCGGCTTGGCGCCATCACCGGCGGTCAGCACTTCGAATTGCAGACCGGAAGCCAGGGTGGTGATGCCATCACGCTTGGCGTTTTCAGCCAGGAACGCCAGGCCGGCACCCGCCGCAGCTTCAGCCTTGGCAGCGGCTTCGGCCTGCATGATTTCGCGGATCACCTTGAAGCTGGCAGCCATTTGCTCCTGGTCAACACGGCTTGGCTTGCCGGCGAAAGCGTCGGTCAGGCCGGCCAGGATTGCATCCAGGCTTACGCCCGGTGGCGGGTTGTCGCGCAGTTGGTCGCCCAACTGACGGCCGATACCGTAGCTGACGCGGGTTTCGTCGGTGGACAGATTAACTTCGGACATGAAGAGGCTCCGCTGTAGGGCGACACAGTTTCCTGCGCCATCCAAAACTAAAAGGGCCCGCAGACTAGCATAAAACCGGTATGCACGATGAACCCCGCGCCTCATGCCTGCGGGCTTGCGTTGGTCGGTCAGGGGGGGTTACCCATTGATGCACGAATAAAAAGTTTCAGATTCCAACTCGTCCGCCGATACAGCCCTACACATCTTGGCTGGCTCAAACAACAACACCGCCCAGCAGACAGACATCACTTTTGCGGAGCATTCGATGAACAGCTGGTTCGGTAACATCAGCGTCAACCTCAAACTCGGCCTGGGCTTCGGCCTGGTGCTGGTCCTCACCTCGATCCTGGCCCTCACCGGCTGGACCAGCCTGGGCGGCCTGATCGACCGCAGCAACTGGATGAGCGACATCACCCAGCTCAACGCGTCCCTGACCAAGCTGCGCATCGTGCGCCTGCAATACATGCTCGCCAACGGCGACGAGGCCGTGGCCCAGAACGTACAGACCAACCTGGATGCCTTTGCTGCCCAGCAACAGAAACTGCTCGACAGCTTCAAGAGCCCGGAAAACCTCAAGCTGCTCAACGAGCAGAAAGCGATCATCACCGCTTACCAACAGTCGCTGACCAAAATGCGCGAGGCCTACCGTAACGGCAATGCCTCTCGCCAGGTGATGGGCGACAAAGCCGACATCGCCAACGCCCAGATCAATGCGCTGGAGAGCAGCGTCAAGCAAATGCCTGACAGTGCGGAGCACCTGGCCCAGTTCCAGGCCGTGGCCGACGCCAAGCTGCAATTCCAATTGGCGCGTTACGAAGTGCGCGGTTACACCGGCAACGTCAACCCGGACACCGAAGCCCGTGCCGCCGCACAGATTGAAAAAACCATCGCCGGCTTGAAAGACCTCAGCGCCGCTTTCGGTAGCAGCCAACAGAACGCACTGACCTCGCTGGAAACCGCTCTGGGCGCCTACCGCACTGCCGTGCAGAACTACAAGGCGGCCAATGCCAACATCGTCACCGCCCGGGCCGAAATGACCACCCAAGGCGCCGATATCGTGACCATCAGCGACAAGCTGTACGACATTCAGCTGAACCGTCGCGACGCCGAAAGCGCCCAGGCCCGCAGCCTGCAATTGATCAGCACCTTGCTGGCCCTGCTGGTCGGCGTGATTGCCGCGCTGGTTATCACGCGCCAGATCACGCGCCCGATCCAGGAAACCCTGGCAGTGGTGGAACGTATCGCTTCCGGCGACCTGAGCCACAATATCCAGATTACCCGTCGCGATGAGCTGGGCGTGCTGCAACAAGGCATCCAGCGCATGGGCACCACCCTGCGCGAATTGATCAGCGGCATCCGCGACGGCGTGACCCAGATCGCCAGCGCCGCCGAAGAGCTGTCGGCCGTGACCGAGCAGACCAGCGCTGGCGTGAACAGCCAGAAAATCGAGACCGACCAGGTTGCCACGGCGATGCACGAAATGACCGCCACCGTGCAGGAAGTCGCGCGTAACGCCGAGCAAGCCTCCCTGGCCGCTGCCGACGCCGATGGTCAAGCCCGTGCCGGCGACAAGGTGGTCGCCGAGGCCATCGCCCAGATCGAACGCCTGGCCGCCGAAGTCGCGCGCTCCACCGACGCCATGACCCACCTGCAGCAAGAGAGCAACAAGATCGGCAGTGTGATGGACGTGATCAAGGCCGTGGCCGAGCAAACCAACCTGCTGGCCCTCAACGCGGCGATCGAAGCAGCGCGTGCCGGTGAAGCCGGGCGTGGTTTTGCCGTGGTGGCCGATGAAGTACGTGGCCTGGCCCAGCGCACGCAAAAATCCACCGAAGAAATCGAAGGCCTGGTCGCCGGTTTGCAGAACGGCACCCAGCAAGTGGCCAATGTGATGAACAACAGCCGCAGCCTCACCGACAGCAGTGTCGAGCTGACCCGCAAGGCGGGTGTGTCGCTGGAAAACATCACCCGTACGGTGTCGAATATCCAGTCGATGAACCAGCAGATCGCCGCCGCCGCCGAGCAGCAAAGCGCCGTGGCTGAAGAGATCAGCCGTAGCATCGTGAATGTGCGTGATGTGTCGGAGCAGACCGCTACGGCGAGTGACGAGACGGCCAAGTCGAGTGTGGAACTGGCGCGGTTGGGCAGCCAGTTGCAGCAGATGGTCAGCCACTTCCGGGTTTAAGAACCGCAGTCCCTGTGGCGAGGGAGCTTGCTCCCGTTGGGGCGCGAAGCGGCCCTGATCAAGTTGATGCAGATTTGAAGTTGAGAGCGCAGTGAATGCTTGGGGCTGCTACGCAGCCCAACGGGAGCAAGCTCCCTCGCCACAGGCAAACCTAGACATACTCGGCCCTCCGTGAGTTGGGCCTTACCTCCAGCACACTTACCGGAACACGTGAGCCTTCGGACGCGAGTCGGTTGCGTCCTTTGAGAGAGCAACCCCAGCCACTAACTGGTGTTGCAAAAAAACCGCCCTACCAAGGCGGTTTTTTATTGCCCGCGATTTACCCCTCAGCCCTCGCCTTCCTCAACAAACACCAGCCGATTCCCAAACGGATCCTTGATGCTCATCTCCCGCGATCCCCAAGGCGTTTCCTCAACCCCTGGCTTGGCATACCGGTAATCCTTGCCAACCAACTGCTGCTGATACGCGTCCACCCCTTGTGCCTGAATCCGCACCGCCGCGCCCGGCGACGCATCGCCATGGTGCTCAGTCAAATGCAACACGCATTCACCCAGCGATACCTGCAGGTACAACGGAAAATTCGCCTCGAAACGATGCTGCCAATCCACCTTGAACCCCAAAAAGTCCACGTAGAACTCCAACGCCTTGGCCTCGTCGAAAATCCGCAGGATGGGGGTGACTTTTCCTAAGTGCATGGCAATCGCTCCGTTCATAAGAGCGCCCACTATAGAGACGAAAATCCCCGACGCAAATCCCCACTGCGCGCCAGGAAACGACCCGGCCGCTGACCGTTCGCCTGCCCGTCGCTATAGCTCAATACACCGTTGACCCACACCCCATCAATGCCTTCCGCCGCCCGCTGCGGTTGCTTGAAGTCTGCCACATCGCGCACGCGCAACGGGTCGAACAGCACCAGGTCGGCCCAGTGCCCTTCGCGGATTTCACCGCGCTCGGCCAAACCAAATCGCGCCGCCGACAAGCCGGTCATTTTGTGCACGGCGGTGTGCAACGGGAACAACCCGACATCCCGGCTGAAATGCCCCAGCACCCTTGGAAATGCGCCCCACAAACGCGGATGCGGGAACGGATCTTCCGGCAGCCCATCCGAACCGACCATCGACAGCGGATGCGCCAGGATGCGTCGCACATCCGCTTCATCCATTCCGTAATACACCGCCCCCGCCGGTTGCAGGCGACGCGCTGCGTCCATCAGCGAAACATCCCATTCAGCGGCGATATCCTGCAGGTCGCGCCCGCCCATCTCCGGGTAAGGCGTCGACCAGGTGATGGTGATGCGAAACGCGTCAGTCACCTGCTTGAGATCCAGGGTCGAAGAACTCGCGGCATAGGGATAACAATCACAGCCTACCGGGTGGGTTTTCGCCGCCCGCTCCAGCGATGCCAACAGTTGCGGACTACGCCCCCAATTCCCGGCGCCGGCACATTTGAGATGGGAAATGATCACCGGGGCCTGGGCATGCCGACCGATCAAAAACGCCTCATCCATCGCCTCCAGCACCGGCTCGAATTCACTGCGCAAATGGGTGGTGTACACCGCGCCAAAAGCCGTCAGTGCTTCACTGAGTTGCAGCACCTCATCGGTCTCGGCATTGAACGCGCTGGCGTAGGCCAGGCCTGTGGATAACCCCAGTGCGCCGGCTTCGAGGCTCTCTTGCAGTTGCATGCGCATGGCAGCGATTTCATCCGCTGAAGCGCTGCGATGCAGGTCTTGCATATGATTGCTGCGCAGTGCCGTGTGACCGATCAGTGCGGCAACGTTAACCGCCGGGTGAGCCTGTTCGACCGCCGCTCGATAGTCACTGAAACGCGGGTACACAAACGCCGAAGCGCTGCCCAGCAGGTTCATCGGATCGGGCGGATCACCGCGCAACGTCACCGGCGACGCGCTGATGCCACAGTTACCGACGATCACCGTCGTTACACCCTGGCTAAGCTTGGGCAGCATCTGCGGATGGCGGATCACCACCGTGTCATCGTGGGTGTGCACGTCGATAAAACCCGGCGCCAGCACACGGCCCGCAGCTTCGACTTCATGTTCGGCCACAGCCGTCGACAAATCGCCAATCGCCTCGATACGCCCGTCACGCACCCCCACATCAGCCACATAGCCTGGGGTGTTGCTGCCATCGATGATCAATGCCTGGCGTATCAGCGTGTCGTACTTCATATCAGTCTCCAAGCGGCAGGCTGTCAGGGCCGCCGCGATAATCGTCCAGGGCCAGCTTGATCCGGCGCAGGCGTTCCTGGTTGTCGTCCGGCGAGACCAGGGCCAGCTCGGTGGCGAGCAGGTCGATGGCCAGCAGCATGCCGTAGCGGGCAGCGGTGGGCTTGTAGATAAAACTGGTTTCGGCCGGCTGCAGCGGCAGCAGCACATCGGCCAATTGGGCCAAGGGCGAGTCGGCCAGGGTGATGGCGACGATGCGCGCGTCGTAATTGCGCGCCAGCTCCACCACGTCCAGCAGTTCGGGGGTGAGGCCAGTCAAGGAACACACAATCAACGCATGCTCAGGCCCCAGCGTCGCCGCCGTGACCCGCATCATCACCGGGTCGTGGCAGGCCGCAATCGGATAGCCCAGGCGCACCAGGCGCACCTGCAACTCATCGCTGCACAGGCTCGACGGCCCGCCCATGCCAAACGCATGGATCATCCGCGCCTTGCCCAGCAGGCTCACCGCATCGACGAAACTGGCCTGATTGAAACCGGAGAGATGCTGACGCAACGTCGCCTCGATATCCCCCAGGATCTGCCGATGAAACGCCGACTGCTCCGGCAACCCCGCCGGGTCGAGGAAGCGACTGCCGACGCCGCTGGCCTGGGCCAACTGGAGGCGCAAGTCACGTAAATCCCGGCACCCCACACTGCGCGCAAACCGCGACAAGGTGGCCGTGCTGACCTCGGCCCGTTGCGACAATGCTTCCAGGCTGGCCGATGCGGCAAACCCCACGTCATCGAGCATCAGCTTGGCGATACGCCCTTCGCCGGCGCTGAAGGCGTCCTGGCGGGCGCGGATCTGGTAGAGGATGTCCATGGGCTCTCCGGGTTACAAGATGCAGGACAGACCATAGGTCAGACCGAAGGCGACCAGGGAAATCAAAGTCTCCAACACGGTCCAGGTCTTGAAGGTCTGGATCACCGTCATATTGAAGTATTCCTTGATCAGCCAGAAGCCGCCGTCGTTAACATGGGAAAAGATCACCGAACCCGCACCGGTGGCCAGCACCAGTAGTTCAGGGTGTGGATAACCCAGGCCCAGGGCGACCGGCGCGACAACACCGGATGCGGTGGTCATGGCGACGGTGGCCGAGCCCGTGGCAATTCGCATCAGCGCGGCGAACAGCCAACCCATCACCAACGGCGACAGGTGAAAGGCATGGGCCAGGCCGAGAATTTCGTGGGTCACACCTGCGTCCACCAGGATGCGGTTCAACCCGCCGCCCGCGCCCACCAGCAAGGTGATGCTGGCGGTCGGCGCCAGGCATTCATTGGTGAACTTGAGGATCGATTCGCGGTTGAAGCCCTGTGCGATACCCAAGGTCCAGAAGCTCACCAACGTCGCCAGCAGCAGCGCGATCACCGAGTTGCCGATGAACAGCAGGAACTGATTGAAACCGGTGCCCGGTGTGGAAATCACGTTGGCCCAGCCACCGATCATCATCAACACTACCGGCAACAGGATAGTGCCCATGGTCAGGGTAAAGCTGGGCAAGCGGGTACGCGGTTCACGCTCGATGAACTGGCGCTCCAGCGGATTTTCCGCCGGCAGGTGAATACGCGGCACGATGAATTTGGCGTAGACGGGCCCTGCGATGATTGCCGTCGGGATACCGATCAGGATGGCGTAGAGCACGGTCTGCCCCACCGACGCGTTATACGCCAGCACCGCCATCATCGCCGCCGGGTGCGGCGGCACCAGGGCATGCACCACCGACAGGCCGGCGACCATCGGCAAACCCACCATCAGGATGGACACGCCCACCCGCCGCGCCACGGTAAAGGCAATCGGCACCAGCAACACAAAACCCACCTCGAAAAACAGCGGCAGCCCCACCAGGAACGCGATGCACACCATGGCCCAGTGCGCGTTGCGCTCGCCAAAACGGCTGATCAGTGTGCGCGCCACCTGCTCGGCACCGCCGGACTCGGCCATCATCTTGCCGAGCATGGTGCCCAGCGCCACCACCAGGGCGATATGCCCAAGGGTCTTGCCTACGCCCGCTTCGTAGGACCCCATGATGGTGTCCGCCGGCATCCCGGCCATCAGCGCCAGGCCGATGGACACCAGGGTGATGACGATAAACGGGTTGAGTCGGTAACGTGCAATCAGCACGATCAAAGCAATGATGGCAATGGCAGCGTATGCCAATAGCCCGAAGCCCGGTGATGCGGCCATGCGGTACTCCTCGGAAAGGGTCACGTCGAATTGGTTGTGAAACTCATAAATCATTACCGAGGAGTATTTTCAATTTTTATGAAAATAACTTTCGCCCACAGATAAGCACTGTCGCGTTGGGATATGCCCGACAGGGGTGAATGAAAATTCGAGGGGTGTTCTTACATGAAGATCAGAGGATGCCGGAAACTCGAACGCTGCCGTTGAGTCATAAAATGCGCAACCCTTCATGACCAGGAAACCGACCATGATTCGCACATCCCTCGCCGCCGGCGCCCTGCTCCTCGCCCTCAGCGGCACCGCTTCTGCCGCCGACAACCCAGCGCTGAAGAAGTGCATGGACAGCGCCAACACGACCGCCGACATGGTCACGTGCAATACCAAGGAAGCCAAGGTGCAGGACACCCGCCTGAACCGCGCCTACAAGACCGCCCTCGCCGCCCAGGAAGGCCCGCGCAAGCAGCAACTGCAAGACGTGCAACGCCTGTGGATAAAGTACCGTGACGCCAATTGCGCCTTCGCCGGTTCCGCCACCGGCGGCACCATCGACCAGGTCAACGGTTCCGGCTGCATACTCGACATGACCCAGACCCGTGCCCAGGAGCTGGAAGACCTGGTCGGGCCTTGATCACTTACTCATGATGGACCCGCGCACGCTTGAGCAGCTTCTTGCAACGCTCCGACAGATGCAGCACCCGCAGGTGCTTGCCAGCCTTGCTGTAACGCTCGCGCAGGGTCATGAGCGCGGCAATCGCTGAGTAATCGACAAAGCTCAGGTGACGGCAATCCAGCGTCACCTGGGCCGGGTCGTTGGCCGGGTCGAATTGATTCAAAAACGGCGTGGTCGAGGCGAAAAACAAGGTGCCGTGCAGGCGGTAGAGCTTGCTGCCATCGGCCTCCAGATACTCATCGGCATACAGCTCCCGCGCTTGCTGCCAGGCGAAATTCAACGCCGCAATCACGATCCCGCACAGCACGGCGGTAGCCAGATCGGTGAACACCGTGATCACCGTCACTGCAAGAATCACCAGCACGTCATTGAACGGCACCTTGTTGATCACCCGCAGCGAGGCCCAGGCAAAGGTCTGCTGGGACACCACGAACATCACGCCCACCAGCGCCGCCAGCGGAATGCGCTCGATGAACGGCGACAGGAACAGGATGAACAGCAGGATCATCACCCCGGCAAACACCCCGGACAAACGCCCGCGCCCACCGGAGCTGAGGTTGATCACGGTCTGCCCGATCATCGCGCAGCCGCCCATGCCGCCGAACAGACCGGAGACCATGTTGGCCGCGCCGAGGGCCACGCTTTCACGGTCGGGGTAGCCACGGGTCTCGGTGATTTCGTCGGTGAGGTTCAGCGTCAGCAGGGTTTCCAGCAGGCCGACCATCGCCATCAGGAACGCGTACGGCGCGATGATGCCGAGGGTGTCCAGTGTCCACGGAATCTGCGGCAGCGCGAAAGTCGGCAGGCCGCCGGCGATATGCGCCATGTCGCCGAGGGTGCGGGTAGGCAGGCCGAGCAGGTATACCGCCAGCCCCACGCCGAGGATCGCCACCAACGCAGGCGGCACGGCGCGGGTGATGCGCGGCAGCAGGTAGACGATGGCCATGGTCACCAGCACAAGGCCGGTCATCACGTACAGCGGCGTGCCGCTGAGCCAGGTTTCACCGTTTTTGAAATGCTCCAACTGCGCCAGGGCAATGATGATCGCCAGGCCGTTGACGAAGCCGAGCATCACCGGGTGCGGCACCATGCGCACCAGCTTGCCCAGGCGCAGCACGCCGAACGCGACCATGATCAGCCCGCCCAGTACCACCGTGGCCAGCAGATACTCCACACCGTGTTGCACCACCAGGGCGACGATCACCACCGCCATCGAGCCGGCCGCACCGGACACCATGCCTGGCCGGCCGCCGAACAACGCGGTGAGGGTGCAGATGATGAAAGCGCCGTAGAGCCCCATCAACGGGTTGAGGTGGGCCACCAGGGCAAAGGCGATGCATTCGGGCAGCAACGCAAAAGACGTGGTGAGGCCGGCCAGGGCATCGGCGCGCAGACGGGTGAGGTTCATGGAGTACCAGGGTAATGCGGGGGATAAGGCGGGGAATGGTACGGAATTGAGGGAGATGGGGCTAGTCTCGGAGACCGAGTCGTGCCAATCGGGGGCAAGCCCCCTCCCACAGTTGACCGAGTTCCAACTGTGGAGTGCAGTCTAGTGTGGGAGGGGGCTTGCCCCCGATAGCAACACCTGGAGATCACGTGAACATCACACCATTTCGTTGCGAATCCACTCCACCACCGACGTACGCTTCGGCGCCCAGCCCAGCAGTTCACGCGCATGCTTGCCACGCACCCGGCTATTGGAGCCCAGGCCATAGTTGGCCATTTCATAGCCCCACTCGGCTTCAGCCTCGGCCAATGGCCAATCCTGCGGTTTGCCCAGGTCCAGCGCTTCGGCAATGGCAGTGGTCATGTCGATAAACGCGGCCTCGCCACTTTCCACGAAGCAGAAGGTACCGGGCACATTCTTGGTCAGCGCCAACAGGTACAGCGCCACCACGTCTTCAATGTGCACGTTGGACCAGATGTTCTGCCCGCTACCCACATGGCGTACTACACCACTCTTGCGTGCCTGCTTGAGCAGACGCGGTAGTTGCACGCTGTCGCGCTTCACGCCCAGGCTGTGGCCGTAGATCAAGGTGTTGCAGATCACCGCCGAGTTCACGCCGTCTTTGGCAGCCGCCAGAACCAGGTTGTCGATGGCCACACGAGCCGCCTTGTCGACCGTCGGTTCCGGCAGGTTGTCTTCGAAGTAGATGACATCGCTGGCCTTGCCGCCCGATGCATCCCCGACAATGCTCGAACCACTGGTGTGCAGGAACGGCTTGTTCGAGCCCTTCAACGCCGCGAGCAGGGTTTCCACGGCGGCACGGTGGTCGCTGCTGGCGGCGTTGATCACCGCGTCGGCCTTTTGCGCTTGCTCGGTCAATACAGCCGCGTCATCCAGGGTGCCGATCACTGGGTTGATGCCCAGCGCGGTCATCTCGGCCGCCTGCTCGGCGCTGCGCACCAGGCCGGTAACGGTGTGGCCGGCCTTGACCAGGCCGGTGGCAATGGAACCGCCGATAAAACCTGCTGCGCCGGTAATGAATACATTCATGGAGGACTCTCCTGACTGGGTAAGTGATGAACCCAGTATCAAGCACTCATCCCTGACGAATAAGCCCCTACCGCCCAATTCACTCTTGCGCGCAGCTCACGAATCAGCAGGCATACCGCGCCAGCTTGGCCTGGATAAAGTCCAGGAAACATTGGATACGCAATGCCAGCTGCGAGTTGCGGTAGAACACTGCGTGGATCGGCTGGCGATAACCGCTGTTGAACGCCTCCAGCACCGGCACCAGGCGCCCGGCCTCGATATCGTCGATGGTCATGAAGTTCGACAGGCAACAGATGCCCTGTCCTTCCAGCGCCAACTGGCGCACGGTTTCGCCGCTGGACGCCGCCACGCCGGGCTGGATCAGCCAGCGATCGCCCTCCACATGGCGCAGCGGCCAGTGGTTGAGGGTTTCGGTCTGGGTGAACCCCAACAGCGTGTGATCGGCCAGCTCGGCCACCGTGGTGGGCACGCCGTATTGCTTGAGGTAGTCGGGGCTGGCGAGGATATGCAGCGGCGTACAGCCAAGAGACCGCGCATGCAGGGTGGAGTCGGCCAGGACGCCGATACGGATGGCGATGTCGGTGCTCTGCTCCAGCAGGTCGATGATCAAGTCATCGCTGTTCAGCTCCAGTTGGATGTCCGGGTAGAGGCCACGAAATTCGGCGATGTAGGGCACGATCCCATGCAGCATGAACGGCACGGCAGCGTTGATGCGCAGGCGCCCCGCCGGTTTCTGCTGGCGTGATGACAGGCGCTCCTCCAACTCTTCCATCTGCGCCAGGATCACCTTGGCCTGCTCGAAGAAGTACTTGCCCTCTTCGGTCAGGCCCATGCGTCGCGTGGTGCGGTTGATCAGCGTGGTGTCAAGCTTGGCTTCCAGGCGCGACAAGGTGCGGCTGACAGCCGAGGGCGTCTGCCCGACTTGCTCGGCGGCGGCGGAAATCGAACCGCATTCAATCACGCTGACGAAGATCTGCAGCTCATCGGACCGGGCTTTCACAGGCGCTCCTCGTTATCGGTTCAGCGCAGCTTACACCGAGAAATTGAACACCTGCGCCAGATGCTGCTCGTAGCGCGCTACATCAGCGTCGATGGCCGGGCGTTTCATCACGTCCACGCACAGGAACGTCGGCAGGCCGGTCATGCCGAGGAACTCGTTGGCCTTGTGGAACGGGAAGTACACCGCGTCCACACCCTTGGCTTCGAAGAAGTCGGTTGGGTCATCGAAGGCTTGCTGCGGCGCGTTCCAGGTCAGCGAGAGCATGTACTGCTTGCCGTGGATCAGGCCACCGCTGCCGTACTTCTGCGAGGCATCGGAACGGGTGCGACCGTCGCTGGCGTACAGGCTGCCGTGGCCTTCGGTGAAGACTTCGTCGATGTACTTCTTGACGATCCACGGCGCGCCCATCCACCAGCCGGGCATCTGGTAGATGATCACATCGGCCCAGAGGAATTTGGCCACTTCTTCGGCCACGTCGTAGCCTTCGTCGATGTGGGTGACCTTGACGTCGATGCCCGCACGGTCCAACGCCGCCACGGCGGTGTCATGCAGGGTGGTGTTGTAGCGGCCATCGGAGTGGGCGAATTTCTTGCCGCCGTTGAGCAGGAGGACTTTTTTCATGGGAGGGTATCCAGAGGGGTTAACAATGTCTGCCGGCAGGCTATCGACATCGGCCCCTCGGAATAAGCGGTGGTGCGGCAAAATACATTTGACCAAAAGGCACGAATTACCCGCGCATTGTTAACCGCTGATCAGCAGATGGGCGCCCAGCAACGCCATGCCGATGAAAAATACGCGCTTGAACAACACCGCACTGATGCGCTGACGCACCGCCTGGCCCAACCACATGCCCAGCAGCGCCGGCACCAATGCCAACAATGAAGCATTGATCTCCCCACCTCCGAGCGTGCCGTGCCACGCCATGCCGGCAGCGAGCGCCAGGGTCGACACGGTGAAGGACAGCCCCAGCGCCTGCACCAACTGATTGCGGTTCAAGCCCAGGGCTTGCAGATAAGGCACGGCGGGGATCACAAACACGCCGGTCGCCGAGGTGATGATGCCGGTGATAACACCACACAAAGGGCCCAACCAGCATTCGGTTCGAGGCTTCACCTTGAACGTGGGCAGGAACAGCCCGCTCAGTGCATACGCTAGCAACGCCCCGCCCAACGCATGGCCTACCCATCGCCCTCCACTCAGGCCCAGCCACAGCGTGCCAAGCCCGGTACCGATAAAGATCAGCAACAGCATCGGCCACAGGCGTTTGAGCAACGCATTCAGATGGCCGCCGAACGCCAGTTGCCACAGGTTGGTGATCGTCGATGGGATGATCAGCAACGCTGCAGCCTGCGCCGGTAACATAGCCAGACCGAGCAAGCCCATGGAGACTGTCGGCAAGCCCAGGCCAATCACACCCTTGACGGTGCCGGCGAGCATGAAGGTGCCGATCACCAGCAGTGTCAGGGCTGGGCCGATATCTTGGTAAAACGCGAGGAATGTATTCATGGGGTGATAGTGCGGTTTTTCGATGAGGCCGAAAATTCGCCATATACTGAGGCAGACTCTTGTTTTGCCAGAGGCTGGCGCCATGCATTTTGACCTGATAGACCTGCGCCTTTACCTGCATATCTTCGACACAGGCAATATCACCGCCGGAGCAGCCCGCAGCCACTTGTCCCTCGCGGCGGCCAGCGCCCGCATCCGAGCGATGGAGGCTTCGCTGGGCATCGAGTTTCTTGAACGTGGCCGCCGTGGCGTTACCCCAACGCCCGCAGGCAAGGCCCTGGCCCGCCACGCCCGCCTGTTGCTGCAACAGGCCGAGCATCTGCGCCAGGACCTCGCGGAATACGCCAACGGCATCAAGGGCCAGGTGCGCCTGCTATGCAACACCACGGCCCTCAGCGAATACCTGCCGGAGTTGCTGGCGGACTTTTTGCGTGAACACCCCAACCTCGACATCGACTTGCAGGAGCTGCCAAGCCTGCGCATCACCCAGGCCTTGCGCCAGGGCACAGCGGACCTCGGGATCATTTCCGACGCGGTAGACACCCACGGCCTGCAGACCCTGCCCTTTCGCGATGACCCGCTGGTGCTGATCACCCCGCAGGATCATCCGTTCACCGCAGGGAGCTTTATCGATAGCCTGCAACACGATTTTGTGGGCCTCGCCTCCCACAGCGCGTTGACGGTTTACCTCGAAGAACAGGCATTGCACGCGGGTTTTCGCCTGCAAACACGCATCCGCGCCGAGGGGTTTGATGGGGTGATCCGCATGGTCGCGCGCGGCGCCGGCCTGGGTATCGTGCCCCAGGCGGCACTGGAGCGCTGGCCGCTGGAATCCAGCTTCAAGGTCCACCCCCTGCAAGAAGAGTGGGCCTGCCGGAAGCTGCTGTTATGCGCGCGCTCGTTCGAACTCCTGCCCGGTTACGCCAAGGCCTTGTTCGACGCCTTGGCCCTGCCCTTGCGGAAAAACCCGTAATACACCGCCGACAAAATCAGCAGGAACGGCACGCCAAACACCAGCGTCATCTTGAACGCCTCGGTTAAATACGTGGTGATCATCACCGCGCCCATCAGCACCAGGCCCAGCAGGGTGCTGTAGGGAAAAAAGCGCAGTTGGAACGACAGCGTCGGCCCACCGTGGCGCTGGCGGTAGCGACGGAAGAACAGGTGCGTAAGGAAGATCATGAACCAGGTGAAGATCGCGCCGAACATCGAGATCGCCATCATCAAGGTGAACGAGCTTTGCGGGTATACCACGTTGAGCAACGTCGCCAGGGCGATGCCCGAACTGGACAGCAGCAACGCATTCAGCGGAATGCCGCTCTTGCTCAAGGCGCCCATGGCCTTGGGCGCGAAGCCGGCACGGGACAGGCTGAACATCATGCGGGTGGTGATGTAGAGCTGGCTGTTCATGGCCGACAACGCTGCGATCAAAATCACGAAGTTCATCACCCCGGTGGCGCCGGGAATGCCGATGGTCTGCATTACCGTGACGAAGGGGCTCTGGGTCTGCCCGGCCTGGTTCCACGGCACGATGGCCAGCATCAGCGCCAGGGTCAGCAGGTAAAACACCACCAGGCGCACGATGGTCGCACGGAAGGCTTTCTTCACCGCCTGTTCCGGGTCGGCCGCTTCACCGGCGGCCACGGCGATCATCTCCACGCTCAGGTAGCTGAAGATCGACACGATCACGGCGATCCACATGCCGCTCAGGCCATGGGGAAAAAAGCCGTCGTGGGCCGTGTAGTTCTGCACGCCGTACTCCGGGTTGCCGGAGCCGAACACGACGTACACGGCGAGGAGGATGAAGCCGACGATGGCGCTGATCTTGATCGTCGAGAACCAGTATTCGAAGTTGCCGAAGGTCTTCACGCTGATGGCGTTGAGCAGGATCAGCACACTGGAAAACGATACGATCCACACCCATTCCGGCACGTTGGCGAACCAGTACTTCATGTACATCGCGACCGCCGTAACCTCCGCACCCACCGCCAGCACAATCGCCGCCCAGTAGGCGTAGCGCACCAGGAAACCGGCCAGCGGGCTGATGTAGAACTCGGCATAAGCGCCGAACGAGCCCGAGGTGGAATGCGCCACCGTCATCTCCGCCAGGCAGCCCATCAATAACAAGGTGATCAACGCGCCGATGGCATAGCTCACCAGCACACTGGGCCCGGCATACCCAATGGCATAGGCACTGCCCATGAACAGCCCGGTGCCAATGGCGCCGCCGATGGCGATCATGCTCATCTGGCCGGAAGTGAGCTGGCGCCGCAGGCCCAGTTCGCGGTGGGTGATCTCGGCAAAGCCGGTGTCTGGCGTGGTCATGTGGTGTGCCCCATTATTATTGTGATTGCACTATTTATTAACTGTTGTCACAAATTCCCTGTGGGAGGGGGCAAGCCCCCTCCCACATCTTTATCTGCGTTGTGGTCAGGTCACGCTGTTGCGGACTTTGAATTGCGGTTGGTCCCAGGTGCGGTTGTCGAGGATTTCGCCCAGGATTTCCACGGCATCAAACACCTCGGTAAAGCTTGTGTACAACGGCGTAAACCCAAAGCGCATGATGCGCGGCTCGCGGTAGTCACCGATCACGCCACGGGCGATCAAGGCCTGGATCACCGCGTAGCCTTCGGGGTGTTCAAAGCTCACATGACTGCCGCGCCGGGCGTGTTCACGCGGGGTGATCAGCACCAGTTCATGAGCAGCGCAACGTGCTTCGACCAATGCGATAAACAGATCGGTCAACGCCAGGGACTTGCTGCGCAGACTCGCCATATCGGTCTGGGCGAAAATCTCCAGCCCGCATTCCACCATCGCCAGCGAGGCGATCGGTTGGGTGCCGCACAGGTAACGCGCGATACCCGCACTCGGCGCGTAGTTCGATTCCATGGCGAACTGCCGGGTGTGACCGAACCAGCCCGACAACGGCTGGCGCACCACATCCACCAACGCCGGGTTGACCCACACAAACGCCTGGGAGCCCGGGCCGCCGTTGAGGTACTTGTAGGTGCAGCCAATCGCATAATCGGCACCGGCCTGATGCAGGTCGATGGGCACCGCGCCCGCCGAGTGCGCCAGGTCCCAGATACTCAGCGCGCCGCACTCATGGCTCAGGGCAGTCAGCGCCTGCATGTCGTACATGTAGCCGGTCTTGTAGTTGACGTGGGTGAGCATCACCACCGCTACATCCTGGTCGATGGCCTGGGGCAATTCGTCCGGACTGTTCACTAGGCGCAGGGCATAGCCCTGTTGCAGCAGCTCGGCCAGGCCTTCGGCGATATACAGGTCGGTCGGAAAGTTGCTCGCCTCGCTGACGATCACCTTGCGGTGCGGTTGGCGTTGACGCTGCACGGTCAACGCGGCGCTGAGCACCTTGAACAGGTTGATCGAGGTGGTATCGGTGATCACCACTTCACCGTCGCCCGCGCCGATCAACGGCGCCAGGCGGTTACCCAGGCGCTGGGACAGGTCCGCCCAGCCGGCGCTGTTCCAACTACGGATCAGGCCATTACCCCATTCTTCGGCAATCACTGCCTGGGCTCGTGCCAACGCCGTCACCGGGCGTGCGCCGAGGGAGTTGCCGTCGAGATAGATCACGCCCTCCGGCAACGCAAACTGGCGGCGCAGTGGCGCCAGCGGATCTTGTTCGTCGAGGGCTAGGCAGTGGCTTCGCGTGGTCATGGGCTGTCCTGGTTTTTATAGGTAAGAATGGACCAAATAATGAACGAACTTTTAGAGAATTTTCGTGCAAAGTGGCGGGCAACAGGCTAATTAAGCTGTAGGAAATTCGAATTTAACCCCCAAACACGCGGATTTATTCTAACCATGATTCTCGACGCCACCGACCTGCGCCTCCTGCATTTCCTGCAGCAGGATGGCCGCATCAGCAACCAGGAACTGGCCGAAAAAGTCGCGCTGTCGCCGTCCGCGTGCCTGCGCCGTCTGCGCCTGCTGGAGAGCGAGGGCATCATCAGCGGTTACCGTGCGGTGCTGAATGCGGAGCAGTTGGGGATTGAGCTGGAGGCCATCGTGCACCTGTCGTTGCGCCAGGATGTGGAGGATTGGCACGAGACGTTCATCAAGAAGGTGCAGGGCTGGCCGGAGGTCGCCAGCGCCTACGTGATCACCGGCGCCAGCAACTATGTGCTGCGGGTGCAGGCGCGCAACCTCAAGCACTTTTCGGACTTTATCGTGAACCATCTGAACCGCACGGCGGGGGTGATGGATATCCGTTCGGAGATTGTGTTGCAGAAGATCAAGGATCGGGATGAGGTGCTGGACTTGGTGGTACGCAAATAACCACGCCACCACAATACCCTGTGGGAGGGTGCTTGCCCCCGATAGCAATGGTTCAGCCAATTAATATATTGGCTTCACCGCCGCCATCGGGGGCAAGCCCCCTCCCACATTTTGAATCGCGTTTAATCTTCCAGAGCGCGGACTCGTTGCATGCGTTTCTGCTCTACCGGCGCATCCGCTACCTGCAACGCAAAGTCAAAATCAATCTGCGCAAACCGCCCCTCCACGCCAAACTCCCGCGCCAGTTGCGGGTCGTCACTGAAGCGAATCTCGGCGATCAACTCATTCCGCGTCGCATAGGCAAAGTCGTCATGCAGGTACGGGTCATCCGACAGGTTGATCTGTGTGGTCAGGTGCCGGTGCCCCGGCGCCGAAATAAAGAAGTGGATATGCGCCGGCCGCTGCCCGTGGCGCCCGAGCTGATCCAGCAGTTGCTGGGTCGGCCCGGTCGGTGGGCAACCGTAGCCCGACGGCACGATACTGCGGAACCGGTAGTTGCCTTGGGCATCGGTCTCGATGCGCCGGCGCAGGTTGAACTCCGATTGCGTCGGGTCGAACCACGAGTAAGTACCGCCCGTATTGGCCTGCCACACGTCCACAATCGCCCCGGCCAGCGGTTTGCCGTTGGTATCGCGCACCTGCCCGCGCATGAACAGCGGCACCGCATCGTCCTTGCCATCATCCAGCCGCGCCTCGTACTTGCTCAACGGCGCCCCGGCCACATACAGCGGGCCTTCAATGGTGCGCGGCGTGCCGCCGGATTTGCCGGCTTCCTCGTCGGCAGCGTCCATCAGCAAGTCCAGGTAATGCTCAAGGCCCAGCCCGGCGGCGAGCAATCCGGCTTCCTGGTGCTTGCCCAGCTCGTTGAGGTAGTTGACCGCCTTCCAGAACTCTTCCGGGGTCACTTCCAGGTCTTCGATGATGTTCACGGTGTCGCGCAGGATCCGGTAGATCAGCGCCTTGGTGCGCGGGTTGCCAGCGTCGTTGAGGTTGCCGCTGGCCTCTTCGAGAAACTGTTGGGCATGGGCAGTCTGGGACAGTCGGATGGACATGGTGCATTCCTCATCTTGTAGTTATTGGTCTGGAAACCGGCCTAGCGGTCGTCGTCATGGATCGACGACGGGTGCCGGCACAGGGCATTCACTTCGATGGCCATATAGGGGAACAGCGGCAGTTGCATCAGCAGGTCATGCAGCGCCTGCACGCTGTCGACATCGAACACGCTGTAGTTGGCGTAGTGCCCGGCGATGCGCCACAGGTGGCGCCATTTGCCTTCGTGTTGCAGGCGCTGCGCCAGCGCCTTTTCATCGGCCTTGAGGCGGGCTGCGCGCTCGGGGTTCATGTCGAGCGGCAGGTTCACGGTCATTTTTACGTGGAACAACATGACAGGCGCCTCTTAGTGTTTGTCACGACGCAAGAACGCCAGGCGCTCTTCATCGATGGCCAGGCCCAGGCCCGGTGCGGTGGAGATATGCAGCTGGAAGTCGCGGTACACCGGCGGCTCGGTGAGGATGTCTTCGGTAAGCAGCAACGGGCCGAACAGCTCGGTGCCCCACGCCAGTTTGTTCAGCGTAAGGAAGGCATGCGCCGACGCCAGGGTGCCAATGCCGCCTTCGAGCATGGTGCCGCCGTACAGGCCGATACCCGCCGCTTCGGCAATCGCGGCGGTGCGCAGCACGGCACGTGGGCCGCCGTTCTTGGCGATCTTGAGGGCGAACACCGACGCCGCGCCGTCGCGGGCCAGGTTGAACGCGTCCTCGACGCACTCGATGGATTCATCCGCCATGATCGGCGCCGGGCTCGACAGGTTGAGCCGTGCCATGCCGCCACGGTTATTGCGCGAGATGGGCTGTTCGATCAGGTCGATGCCGTTGTCGCCGAGCACCTGGCACGCCCGCAGTGCCACCGCTTCGTCCCAGGCCTGGTTGACGTCGACGCGCACGCTGGCGCGGTCGCCCAGGGCCTTTTTGATCGCGATCGCATGGGCCAGGTCCTGGCTGACCTCACCGGCGCCGATCTTCAACTTGAAGAGGCGGTGGCGGCGCAGGTCGAGCATCTTTTCGGCCTCGGCAATGTCCTGCTCGGTGTTGCCGCTGGCCAGGGTCCAGGCCACCGGCAGCGCGTCGCGCACACGCCCGCCGAGCAGTTCGCTGACCGGCAGGTGCAGGCGTTTGCCGAGAGCGTCGAGCAAGGCGCTTTCGATACCGGACTTGGCAAAGGTGTTGCCACGGATGCTGCGCTCCAGGCGCAACATGGCAGCGTTGATATTACTGGCGTCCTGGCCGATCAGCAGCGGCGCGAAGTGGCGGTCGATGTTGACCTTGATGCTGTCGGGGCTTTCATTGCCATAGCTCAAGCCGCCAATGGTAGTGGCTTCGCCGATGCCTTCGATACCGTCGGCGCAGCGCAGGCGGATGATCACCAGGGTCTGGTTTTGCAGGGTGTGCATCGCCAGCTTGTGCGGGCGAATGGTGGGGAGGTCGACGATGATCGTGTCGATCGACTCGATGGCGCAAATCGGCATGGCTATACCCGTTGGGTTCTTTATAGGTTTTAGCCGATTCTGTGCCGTATTTTTCAAGGCTTCCAATATAGAATGGGTCTCGCACAATACCCTGAAGGTATGAAAGGAGCCGTCATGGAACTGCGTCACCTGCGCTACTTCCAGGTGCTGGGAGAGACCCTCAACTTCACCCGCGCCGCCGAACGCCTGCACATCGCCCAGCCGCCATTGAGTCGGCAGATCCAGCAATTGGAGGATGAACTGGGCGTCATTTTGCTTGAACGTGGCCGACCGCTGCGGCTGACCGAGGCCGGGCGGTTTTTTTATGAACACGCCAACGTGCTGCTGGAGCAATTGAACAAGGTCTGTGACAACACCCGGCGTATCGGCCAGGGCGAGAAGACATGGCTGGGCATCGGTTTTGCGCCGTCGACCCTGTACGGCGTGCTGCCCGAATTGATCCGCCGATTGCGTACCCATGAGGCGCTGGAGCTGGAGTTGGGGCTGTCGGAGATGACCACTTTGCAGCAGGTCGAAGCGCTCAAGGCCGGGCGCATCGACGTGGGGTTCGGGCGAATTCGCATCGATGACCCGGCCATCGTCCAGCGCGTGCTGGTGGAGGACCGGCTGGTCGCCGTGCTGCCTGCCGGTCACCCGTTGCTCGATGCGCCCGCCACCCTCGCCCAACTGGCCGCCGAACCTTTTGTGCTCTACCCCGGCAACCCACGCCCCAGCTACGCCGACCATGTGATCGCGCTGTTCGACGCCCATGGCTTGAGCCTCAAGGTGGCGCAGTGGACCAACGAGTTGCAGACCGCCATTGGCCTGGTCGGCGCCGGCATGGGCGTGACGCTGGTGCCCGCCTCGGTGCAAGTGCTGCACCGTGCAGACATCGGCTACACGCCGATTGTGGAAGCCACGGCGACCTCGCCAATCATTCTGAGCCGACGGGTGAATGACCAGTCGCCAGGGCTCAGTCATTGCCTGCAACTGGTGGAAGAGCTCATCTGATTTATCCCAAACACTACAAACCCCTGTGGGAGCTTCATTGTATTCAAAGGCTGCGCAGGCGCTTGCGCTGCAGGGTTTGGCTAGGGGACTCGTCGAACAATTTTCGATACTCCGCCGAAAACCGCCCCAGGTGGGTAAAGCCCCAGCCCAGGGCGATCTCAGAGATGGTACGGGTAGAGCCGTGTTCAAGGATTTCCTGGCGCACGACGCCCAGCCGGTACTTCTTCAAATAGGCCATCGGCGACAGCGCAAAGTATTTGCGAAAGGCATCGAACAGCTTGAACCGCGATACCCCCGCAGCGGCCTCCAGGTCCTCCAGGTGCACCGCTTCCCGAGCGTTGTCATGGATGTACTGCCGCGCACGGATCAGATAATGCGGCAGTTTCACGCCCAGGACATCGCGCAGTTCTTCGGAGTAGTTGTTCGGCTGGGCCAGGATCAGGCCCTTGATCAGCGAGCTTTCCAGGTCGCGGGTAAAAGCGGCCTGCTCGTATAACTCGCTGCCATGCTCAAGCTCGGCGATGAAGTAGCGCGCCATGCGCCACCACGACGCCGAAGCGCCGTCCACTGCGTCCATCACCGACTCAAAGCGCAGCGGCGCCTCAATCGGCCGTTGCAGCAAACCTTCCAGCGATTCACTCATCGCCGCCCGCGTGATCACCACCTGCAACTTTCGGCAATCGCCGGAGATCGCCAGCACCTGATGCTCATTGGGCGAGATGATCACGCCCTGGTCGCGGTTGGAACTCAGGCGCTCACCGTTCTTGCTCAACTCCTGTTCGCCCACCAGCGGCAGGCTCAGGCTGTAGCTGCTGAAATGCTCGGCGTCTTCGATGTCGATGGTCACGTCGGTGCCGTACTCGATCACCCCCAGGGTGGTGGCGCGGGACTTGAACACGTTGGCGCTGTGGTGAAAGCGCAGGCGCTCCGGCGTATTGGTGGCCAGGCGATGGGGCCCGCAAATGCCCGACATCCAGCTGCGGGCGCCTTCCAGGTCGAAGCGTTGAATCGTTTGGCTGCTCATCAGGGTGCACCCACGGCGGTTAGGCTGTTGCGCGCTCTGGCGGCGCGTCGTTGTTGTTCGACAGCAATTAATGCGCCACGCCGGCGCAATGGCCAGCGGGTGGATAGCAAGGGTCGACTAAGTGGATAAGACCCCGGCTTTTGCGACCACTGCCCTGCAAGACAGTAGCGCATCCCGTCACCGCTGCGCACCGGGTTGGGTATTTGCTGCCCAATTATCCGGCGCAGGTTCCCCCACTAAGCGGATAGCCCGCGTCCTGCCGCGCTGCCTCTAATAAACCACCGATCAGCCCCTATCAAAAAGGTGCCTCCCATGAGTGGTGCAAGAAGCGTCGAGCAGTGGAAAACGTTTATCGAAGGTTGCCTGGACTTTCGCCCGGTGGATGAAGTATTCCGCATCGCCCGCGACATGTTCACCGAGCCGGAACTGTTCGATCTGGAGATGGAACTGATCTTCGAAAAGAACTGGATCTACGCCTGCCACGAAAGCGAACTGGCCAACAACCACGACTTCGTGACCCTGCGCGCCGGGCGCCAGCCGATGATCATCACCCGCGATGGCGAAGGCCGCCTCAATGCGTTGATCAACGCCTGCCAGCACCGCGGCACCACGCTGACGCGGGTCGGCAAAGGCAACCAATCCACGTTCACCTGCCCGTTCCATGCCTGGTGCTACAAGAGCGATGGCCGGCTGGTGAAGGTCAAGGCGCCGGGGGAATACCGGGACGGTTTCGACAAGGCCACGCGCGGCCTGAAAAAGGCGCGCATCGAGAGCTACAAGGGCTTTGTGTTTATCAGCCTGGACGTAAATGGCAGCGACAGCCTGGAGGATTTCCTCGGCGACGCCAAAGTGTTCTTCGACATGATGGTCGCGCAGTCCGCCACCGGCGAACTGGAAGTACTGCCGGGCAAATCCGCCTACACCTACGACGGCAACTGGAAGCTGCAGAACGAAAACGGCCTGGACGGTTATCACGTCAGCACCGTGCACTACAACTATGTGGCCACCGTGCAGCATCGCCAGCAGGTGAACACCGAGAACGGCACAGGGGCCGGCAGCACCCTGGACTACAGCAAACTCGGCGCCGGCGACGCCAATACCGATGACGGCTGGTTCGCCTTCCACAATGGCCACAGTGTGCTGTTCAGCGACATGCCCAACCCCAGCGTGCGCTCCGGCTACGCCACCATCATGCCGCGCCTGGTGCGGGAGCACGGCCAGCAGAAGGCCGAGTGGATGATGCACCGCCTGCGCAACCTGAATATCTACCCGAGCCTGTTCTTCCTCGACCAGATCAGCTCGCAGCTGCGCATCATCCGCCCGGTGGCGTGGAACAAGACCGAGATCATCAGCCAATGCCTGGGGGTGAAGGGCGAGTCCGACGCCGATCGCGAGAACCGCATCCGCCAGTTCGAAGACTTCTTCAACGTGTCGGGCATGGGCACGCCGGATGACCTGGTGGAGTTCCGCGAAGCCCAGCGCGGGTTCCAAGGCCGGCTTGAACGCTGGAGCGACATCTCACGCGGCAGCCACCGCTGGGCAACCGGGCCCACGCCGAACAGCGAAGCCATCGGCATCCAGCCGGCCATGACCGGCACAGAATTCACCCATGAAGGCCTCTACGTTAACCAGCACCGCAACTGGCAGCAGTTCCTGCTCAACGGCCTCGATCAACAAGCGCTGAAACTGCGGGAGGTGAAATGATGAATGCCCCATTGCAGTACCGCATCGAACAGTTCTTCTACCGCAAGTCCGAGCTGTGCGACGCCCAGGACTGGGACGCCTATGTGCAGTTGTTCGACCCGCAGAGTGAGTTCCACTTGCCGCAGTGGGACTCGGAACACGTCTACACCCGCGACCCCAAGCGCGAAATGTCGCTGATCTACTACGCGAACCGTTCGGGCCTGGAAGACCGCGTGTTCCGTTTGCGCACCGGCAAGGCGGCGTCGGCCACACCGATGCCGCGCACGCTGCACATGATCAACAACGTGCGCGTTGCCGAGCAGGCGGATGGCACGCTGGAGGTGCGACTGAATTGGCACACGCTGTTCTATCGCCTGGCCACGTCGGAGCAGTTTTACGGCCACGCCACCTATACCCTCAAACCGGAAGGCGACAGCTGGTTGATCACCCGCAAGCATGCGCTGCTGCTCAACGACACCATTAACTCGGTGCTGGATTTCTATCACCTCTGACCACGGCTAAATCACCGAGATGCTCTTGTGGTGAGAGTGCTTGTTGTGGCGAGCGGGCTTGCCCCGCGTTGGGCTGCGTAGCGGCCCCTCTGGAAGACACCGGGTTTTCAGCTGGAAAAATGCGGTGGTCTTATTGGGGCTGCTTCGCAGCCCAACGCGGGGCAAGCCCGCTCGCCACAAGTTATGCGCACGTTATAAATATGCGGAGAGCAACACATGAATCACAAAGTGGCCTTCAGTTTTGCCGACGGCAAGACGCTGTTCTTCCCCGTCGGCGCCAATGAAATCCTGCTGGATGCAGCACTGCGCAACGGCATCAAGATCCCGCTGGATTGCCGTGAAGGCGTGTGCGGCACTTGCCAGGGCCGTTGCGAATCCGGCGAGTACAGCCAGGATTATGTCGACGAAGAGGCCCTGTCCAACCTCGACCTGCAACAGCGCAAGATGCTCAGTTGCCAGACGCGGGTGAAGTCCGATGCGACGTTCTACTTCGACTTTGATTCGAGCCTGTGCAATGCGCCGGGGCCGGTTCAGGTCAAGGGCACCGTGAGCGCGGTGGAGCAGGTGTCGGCCAGCACGGCGATCCTGCAGGTGCAGTTGGATCAGGCACTGGATTTCCTGCCGGGCCAATATGCACGCCTGTCGGTGCCTGGCACGGACAGTTGGCGCTCGTATTCCTTCGCCAACCTTCCGGGCAATCAATTGCAATTCCTGGTGCGCCTGCTGCCGGATGGGGTGATGAGCAACTACCTGCGCGAGCGTTGCCAGGTGGGTGATGAACTGGTGATGGAAGCACCCCTCGGCGCTTTCTACCTGCGGCACGTCTGCAAACCCTTGGTGCTGGTGGCGGGCGGCACCGGGTTATCGGCGTTGCTGGGCATGCTCGATGAACTGGCCGCCAACGGCTGCGACCAGCCCGTGCACCTGTACTACGGCGTACGTGGCGCAGAAGACTTGTGCGAAGCGGCGCGCATCCAGGCCTACGCCGCGAAAATCCCGGACTTTCGCTACACCGAAGTGCTCAGCGCGCCCTCGGACGAATGGCCCGGCAAGCGCGGTTACCTCACCGAGCATTTCGACCTGGCCGAATGGCGGGACAGATCGGCGGATATGTACCTGTGCGGCCCCCCTCCAATGGTCGAATCCGTCCAACAATGGCTGGCGGATCAGGCACTTGATGGCGTTCAGCTGTATTACGAAAAGTTCACGCAGAGTAATATCTGACCCTCAGCACTTCTGAGGGGTAGATGCGGCGTGCACTCCACCCTGAGAAAAACAAGTAGAAGGGAATGTTAATGGCGGATGACATGGTTAACCCGGTGGGCCTCAAGCGTGGCCTGAAGAACCGGCACATTCAGTTGATCGCCTTGGGAGGGGCGATCGGCACGGGGTTGTTCCTCGGCTCGGCCGGGGTACTCAAGTCGGCGGGGCCGTCGATGATCCTGGGCTACGCGATTGCCGGTTTTATCGCATTCCTGATCATGCGCCAGCTTGGCGAGATGATCGTCGAAGAGCCGGTGGCCGGTTCCTTCAGCCACTTCGCCCACAAATACTGGGGCGGCTACGCGGGCTTCCTGGCCGGCTGGAACTACTGGGTACTCTACGTGCTAGTAGGCATGGCCGAACTGACGGCGGTGGGCAAGTACATCCAGTTCTGGTGGCCGCAGATCCCGACCTGGGTCAGCGCGCTGGTGTTCTTCGTGGCGGTGAACCTGATCAACACCCTCAACGTGAAGTTCTTCGGTGAAGCCGAGTTCTGGTTCGCGATCATCAAGGTGGTGGCGATTGTCGGCATGATCGTGCTCGGTTGCTACCTGCTATTCAGCGGCACCGGCGGCCCGCAGGCGTCGGTGAGCAACCTGTGGAGCCACGGCGGGTTCTTCCCCAATGGCGGCATGGGGCTGTTGATGTCCATGGCGTTCATCATGTTCTCCTTCGGTGGCCTGGAGTTGGTGGGCATCACCGCCGCCGAAGCCAGCGAACCGCGCAAGGTCATCCCGAAAGCGATCAACCAGGTGGTGTACCGCATCCTGATTTTCTACGTCGGCGCATTGACCGTGCTGTTGTCGCTCTACCCATGGGACCAACTGCTGCAAACCCTCGGCGCGTCGGGCGATGCCTACAGCGGCAGCCCATTCGTGCAGATCTTCTCGCTGATCGGTAACGACACCGCCGCCCACATTCTCAACTTCGTGGTGCTGACCGCGGCGCTGTCGGTGTACAACAGCGGCGTGTACTGCAACAGCCGCATGCTGTTCGGCCTGGCCGAGCAAGGCGATGCGCCCAAGTCGCTGATGAAGCTGAACAAGCAAGGCGTGCCGATCCGCGCCCTGGCGATTTCGGCCCTGGTGACGATGCTGTGCGTGGTGGTCAACTACGTCGCACCGAAGAGCGCCCTGGAGTTGCTGTTCGCGCTGGTGGTTGCCTCGCTGATGATCAACTGGGCGCTGATCAGCATCACCCACATCAAGTTCCGCAAGGCCATGGGCGAACAGGGCCTGACGCCGTCGTTCAAGACCTTCTGGTTCCCGTTCAGCAACTACCTGTGCCTGGCGTTCATGGTGATGATCATCAGCGTGATGCTGGCGATTCCGGGCATCAGCGAGTCGGTGTATGCGATGCCGGTGTGGGTGGGGATTATCTACATTGCCTATCGGCTGCGGGTTCGCAGAAGTCACGCGATAGTCAACGCGCAGTGATGCCTGTGGGAGGGGGCTTGCCCCCGATAGCGGTCTATCAGTACCCGATGTACTGACTGACACTGCCATCGGGGGCAAGCCCCCTCCCACATTTTGTTTACAGCGTGGAACGTACTCGCCACAGTTCTGGGAACAGCACGGTATCGAGCATCTTGCGCAAATACCCCACACCTTCCGTGCCACCCGTGCCCGGCTGGAAGCCGATAATCCGCTCCACCGTCGTCACATGGCGGAAACGCCACTGACGGAACGAATCCTCCAGGTCGATAAACTTCTCGGCCAACTGATACAAATCCCAGTAACGCTTCGGGTCGCGGTACACCTCACGCCACGCCGCCTCCACGGACTCATCGTGAACCGTCGCCGCCGTCGGGTCGCGCTCGGCCCGCTTTGGATCAATCGCCAGGCCCGCCTTGATCATCAGGTTGATCGCCTCGTCATACAGCGACGGCGTGGCAATTGCCACTTTCAACTCGTTCAACAGTTCCGGCCGATGGGCATGGGGCCGCAACAGCGCCGCGCTTTTATTGCCGAGGATAAATTCGATCTCGCGGTACTGGAATGACTGGAACCCCGACGACTGCCCCAGGAACGGGCGAATCGCCTTGTACTCCGAGGGCGTCATCGTCGCCAGCACCGCCCAGGCGTGCACCAGTTGATCGAAGATCCGCGACACCCGCGCCAGCATCTTGAACGCCGGTGGCAGCTCGCCCAGGCGTACATGTTCGCGGGCGGCCTTGAGTTCGTGGAGCATCAGCTTCATCCACAACTCCGAGGTCTGGTGCTGGATGATGAAGAGCATTTCGTTGTGGTCCGGCGACAGCGGGTGCTGGGCGCTGAGGACTTTGCCCAGGTCCAGGTAATCGCCGTAGCTCATGGACTCGGAAAAATTCAGTTCGGCGTTATGCCATTCTTCGGGCGGCTGATAGTCAGCAGAGAAGGGACATTGGCTCATCGCGTGGGCTCCTTGAGCGGGCGGAGAATGGCGCGGACAGGGCTCGCGTCGAGGTTGGCAAAGCGCAGCGGCAGGGCGATCAGTTCGTAATCGCCCTCGGGGACGTCATCGAGCACGATGCCTTCGAGAATCGCCATGCCATGGCGCGCCACGGCGTTGTGGGAATCCATGGTCTTGGACTGCTGCGGGTCCAGCGAGGGCGTATCGATGCCGATCAAGCGCACTCCGAGGCTGGCGAGCAGCTCGATGGTCTGCGGGGCGATGGCGGTGAAATTAGAATCCCATTCGGTCAGCGGCGCTTGTGGATAAGTTCGCAGTAACACGCGCTCCGGCAAGTTATCCACACGGTCTTGAAGTTGGTGCGGCTGTATAAGCGCACCGCTGTCCAGGCAATGCAGCACGCGGCAAGGCCCCATGTACACATCCAACGACACCTCACCGATGGCCGCGCCGTCCGCGCTGTAATGCAGCGGCGCATCCACGTGGGCGCCGGTGTGCGGCGACAAGGTAATGCGCCCGACATTCACTGGACACTCCGGGCCGAACTGCCACACGCGCTCTTCCTGGAACGGCGTATCCCCCGGCCAGGTCGGGGTCGCCGTACTCAAGGGCGGGCTGATATCCCACCACGTTTTTATTGGGTTCATTTCAGGGCTCTCGGCGGTTACTGGGGTGAATGATACGAGGGCCGGCTGCGAATTTTCTTGCGAATTCTGGCGTGAGACAGGAAATCTTTCGCACTTACTGCGAAGAACGGACGAGAAATCGCACAAATATATCGTCCGGATGCGTCACCGTGCCCTGTGGGAGCCGGGCTTGCCCGCGATGACGGTGGCACTGCTTGCATCTTCATAGCCTGACACTCCGCTATCGCGGGCAAGCCCGGCTCCCACAGGGGTTCGCGGTAATTTCCGGATCATCACACCGCTGCGCTTCTGGGCATCCCGATGTCGAGTTCAGACCACTGACGCAACGCCCTAGGCCTTAGGGTGCATCCTTCCATTCCCTTCCTCGGAGTCATCATGTCCAAGCCCATCACCGTACTGCGCGACACTCATCCCCTGCCGGTCCTGGACGCGTGCAAATGGGAAAAACTCGAAGGCGACCCGCACACCGTCAACCTCAACGCCTACACCAGCGAAGACGGCAGCAAGATCATGGGCACCTGGATCTGCACCCCGGGCAAGTGGTACGTGGACTACGTGAAGTGGGAATACTGCCACTTCCAGGAAGGCTACTGCATCATCACGCCGGAAGGCCTGGAGCCGATTCACTTGCGAGCTGGGGATATCTTCGTGGTGGAACCGGGGATGAAGGGGACGTGGGAAGTGGTCGAGACGGTGCGTAAATATTTTGTGTTTGCTTGAGCCGCAAAAACCCGGGAGCCCACTATTAGCAGGCTCCCGGAACCGCCCCTACTTGGGCTTGCGATAGCTATTGATGATCGCCGAGAAGTCCTTGCCCCCTTCCCCACGCTGGCTCATCGATTGGTACAACTGCTGGGCCACAGCGCCCAGAATCACGGGTTGCTTGGCCTGACGTGCAGCCTCAGTAGCCAGGCCCAGGTCCTTGAGCATCAGGTCAGCACCAAACCCACCGGTATAACCACGGGACGACGGCGCGGTTTCAATCACACCCGGCCACGGGTTGTAGGTATCGGAACTCCAGCAACGTCCGGTTGAGCTGTTGATGATGCCGGCCAGCACCTGGGTGTCGATGCCCAACGCGTCGCCCAGCGCCATGGCTTCGCTGACGCCGACCATGCTGATCCCCAACAACAAGTTGTTGCAGATCTTGGCGATTTGCCCCGTGCCCACCTCACCGCAGTGCACGATGTTGCGGCCCATCTGCGCCAGAACCGGTTGCAGGGTGGCGAACAGTTCCGGGGTGGCGCCGACCATGAAGGTCAGCGTCCCGGCTGCGGCGCCGCCCGTGCCGCCGGAGACCGGGGCGTCGGCTACGGCCACACCTTGTTCGGCCGCCACAGCCGCTACGTCGCGGATGGTCTGCGGGTCAATGGTGCTGCAATCCACCGCCGGTACGCCTTTGCCGATGCCGGCAAGTACACCGTCTTCATTCAGCCAGACGCTGCGCACATGGGCGGCGGCGGGCAGCATGGTGATCACCAGCTCAGCGCCGGTGGCCGCATCACGCGGCGAATCGCTGATGGTGCCACCCAGCTCGGCCAGTTCCTTGAGCACCGCCTGGTTCAGGTCAAACAGGTTCAGCGCATGGCCGGCCTTGATCAGGTTGCGGGCCATGGGAGCGCCCATGTTGCCCAAGCCGATAAATGCAATCTTCATGGTCGTCTCCCGGAATCAGCGCAGGTTGATGGTGGTGTTGACGCCATCGTTGACCGAGTCGTCGTCGAACCAGCGGCTGGTGACGGTCTTGGTCTGGGTGTAGAACTGCACCACTTGCTTGCCATATGGGCCGAGGTCGCCAAGCTTGGAACCACGGGAACCGGTGAAGCTGAAGAACGGCACCGGCACCGGGATCGGGATGTTGATGCCGACCTGGCCTACATCGATTTCGCTCTGGAACTTGCGCGCCGCCGCGCCGCTCTGGGTGAACAGGCCAGTGCCGTTGCCGAACGGGTTGGCGTTGACCAGGGCGATGGCCTCATCGAGGGTCGCCACTTCCAGCACCACCAGCACCGGGCCGAAGATTTCCTGGGTATAGATCTGCATGTCGGTGGTCACGCCCGAGAACAGCGTCGGGCCGACAAAGTTGCCTTGCTCGAAGCCCGGCACCTTGATGTCGCGGCCATCCAGCTCCAGCTTGGCGCCCTCTTTCACACCGCTTTCGATCAGCTCCAGAATGCGTGCCTTGGCACGCTTGGAAATCACCGGGCCGACATCGGTGCCGGCTTCGCTCCCCGCATTGACCTTGAGCTTTTGCGCCAGCGCTTTCAGGTCCGGCAGCCATTGCTTGGACGCGCCCACCAGCACCACCACCGAAGTGGCCATGCAACGTTGGCCCGCCGCACCGAAACCCGCACCGACCAGGGCATTGAGGGTGTGTTCACGGTTGGCATCCGGCAGCACCACGGCGTGGTTCTTGGCGCCCATCATCGACTGCACGCGCTTGCCGTGTTTGCCGGCCAAGTCGTAGACGTGAGTGCCCACGGCGGTCGAGCCCACGAAGGACACGGCCTTGATGTCTTTATGAGTGCACAGCGCATCCACCACATCCTTACCGCCGTGCACCACGTTGAGCACGCCAGCCGGCACGCCAGCTTCCAGCGCCAGCTCCACCAGCAGCATCGTCGACAGCGGGTCCTGCTCGGAGGGCTTGAGGACGAAGGTGTTCCCGCAGGCGATCGCCATCGGGAACATCCACAGCGGAATCATCGCCGGGAAGTTGAACGGGGTAATGCCGGCGCACACGCCGATGGGTTGGCGCAGGGTGTAGGTGTCGACGCCACCAGCGACGTTTTCAGCAAACTCGCCCATTTGCAGGGTGCCGATGGAGCAGGCGTGTTCCACCACTTCCAGGCCACGGAAAATATCGCCTTCGGCATCGGCAATGGTCTTGCCCTGCTCGTTGCTGAGGACCACGGCGATGCGCTTGGAATGTTCGCGGATCAAGGCTTGCAGCTTGAGCATGATGCGCATGCGCGCGCCGATCGGCGTCAGCTTCCAGGTCTGGAAGGCGCGGTGGGCAGCATCGATGGCAGCGTTGACTTCATCGGCAGTTGCGAACGGGACTTTGGCCAGCACCTCTTGGGTGGCCGGGTTGACGATGTCTTGCCACTCGGTGGTCTTGGACTCGACCCACTCGCCGTTGATCAGCAACTTGACCTGTTGCACGGAAATATCGGCAGATGCGTTCATGTGGTCTCCAATCTTATATTTATGCAGAGACAAGGCGCGTAACCGCCTTGGGAAATGAGGCGTTCGGACTGTTTTTGGAGTATAGATGTGCAAATCTCTAATAAGAACGCACATAAAAGCCGGACCAATATGCAAAAAAACATCACATCCCTGGGCTCCCTGAACTGGGATGACCTGAAGTTTTTCCTCGAAGTGGCCCGCACCCGCAAGGCCAGCGTGGCCGCCAAGCGCCTGGCGGTGGACTACACCACCGTGTCGCGGCGCATCAGTTCGCTGGAAGTGTCCCTCGGCACCCTGCTGTTCGAAAAATCCCGGACCAACGGCTTCGTACTCACCAGCGAGGGCCAGCGTTTGCTGGGCTATGCCGAGTCCATCGAAAGCACCCTGCACATGGCCTGCGAACAAGTCTCCGGCTCCGGCGTGGCGTTGTCCGGCCACGTGCGCATGGGCTGCACCGAAGGGTTCGGCAGCTTCTTCGTCACCCCGCAATTGAGCCACTTCGTCGACACCTACCCGGCCATCTCGGTAGACATCCTGCCCCTGCCGCACTTCATCAGCCTGTCCAAACGCGAAGCCGACATCGTCATCGCCCTGGAACGCCCGGAACACGGGCCGTATGTGTGCTGCAAACTGTGCGACTACAAATTGCAACTGTACGCGACCCAGGAATACCTCGATCAACACCCGCCGATCCGCAAACCGGCGGATTTGGCCGAGCATCCGTTTATCAGCTATGTGGATGACTTGGCGTTCAGCTCAGAGCTGCTGTACCTGGCGAATGTGGTGCCCGGCGCCAGCGCCAGTTTGCGCAGCACCAGTGTGATCGCGCAGTACGTCGCGGCGCAGCAAGGGCGGTCGATGGCGATACTGCCGTGTTTTCTGGCGGCGCAGGATCCACGGTTGTTACCGGTGCTGGGGGAGCAGATTTCCATCACTCGCCAGTTCTGGATGTACTGCCGGGAGGACTTGAGGAAGTTGAAGCGGATTACGTTGTTGTGGGACTACATCAGGGAGGTGACGGAGCAGAATCAGGGGCTGTTGATGGGGGAGACCAGGGAGATCAGGTTCGCGGATTAAAGGGCCATCAACGATGATTCGCTTTAATTTGCAGGACGTTTCCTAGAGAATCTCCGGCCTATTGTGCCTTAGGGTTCGAGTCATTAGCCTCCGTACTTCGCTGACATCAGCGAACGGGTTTAGCGACCCGAACCCGGACACAGCCTCCAACGTCAAGCGTTTGATGCTTGTCGTTGTCGTGTTATGGCGGCTGTACGTGGGAGACCTTCGGGTCTGCCGGGTCCTGGGTCCGGTTCGCTAACCTGCGTACAGCTGCCACCCTTTCATGTTTAGCGACATGAGTGGGTGGCTCCCTAAACTCCCAGGTATAGATCATGACTAAAATCGTCCCCGATCCACCGCTCTCCTCCATCACCACCCTCGGCGTCGTCACCTTCGGCGACTACGGCGAAAACGAAAAACCCCTGTTCCGCGTCAACGCCGGCATGCCCATTGAGGAAGCGCTGGAGCACGCCTCCACCCTGCTGTTCTACTCCAAGAAACTCGCGATGGAAGCCGCCATGGATGTACGCGGCGAGCAATACGCGTGGGCCGCGCATTACCTGTGTGAGATGGGCAAAGCCGTGGTCGATGACCTCACGCAAGCGATGACACCGGGCCGTTAAGCGAACACCGCTCGAATGCGGGAGGAGCCCTGCTCCTCCCAACATTTAAACGACGGTAGTCCCGGCTATTTGTGGATACCGAGCCCGAACTTCGCGCAGGAACTCACCCGCACGGTTTTTGAGCCATTCAATCAGACGCGCAATATCCGGCTCTGACTGCCGCCCATTTCGACAAATGATGTAGTAGGCCGCTGGGGACATCATCACGGGGCTTTTCAACGCAACCAATGCACCGTTTTCCAATTGGTCATACACCAACGCAGTCCTGCCCAGCGCAATCCCTGCGCCCTTTACCGCCAGACTGATCGCCAGGCTCGAATCCGGAAAGCGCGGCCCATGGTGATAAGGCGGCGTCGGCAGGCCCTGAAACGCAAACCAGCTTTCCCACCCCGGACACACCTGATCGTCCACCCTATGAATCAGCGGGTATTGGGCGACATCCTCCGGCGCAATATCCCCCTTCGGCCTTAGAAATTCCGGCGAGCAAACGGGGAACACCGCGTCACGCATCAGCAGTTCAACATGATGATCCGGGTAATCGCCATACCCCATCACCACCGCGACATCGTATTGATGCGCTTCCAGACTGGTGCTGTTGATGTCGGCGCTGGTCAACACCAGGTCAAGGTTGAACGAAGCCTCAGTGTGAGAGCCGTGCATCCTGGGGATCAGCCATGTCGAACAGAGCGAGGACGTGCATGAGAGGTACAGCGGACGGGACTTTGCGGGGTTGAGTGAATGCAAGACCCCATCCAGCGCCTTGAAAAATCCGTCGGTGACCGGCAACAAAGCCTGCCCTGCGGACGTCAGCTTGACGCCGCGCGAATGCCGCTCAAACAACTGCACGCCCCACCATTCCTCCAGGCCTGCAATTTGATGGCTGATGGCGCTGGCGGTGAGGTTAAGCTGCGACGCCGCACGCGCAAAGCTACCGGATTGCGCAGCGCTGACGAACGCTTGAAGCATCGGAGTGGGAGGCGGACGCTGGGCCATCAGGTGCTCACTTTGATCAAGATGATCCCGCAAACAATGACGAATGCCGACAGCATCCGTCGCCAACCGAACTGTTCGTGAAAGAACAGCGCGGCAACAATGGCGCCGATAATAACACTGGTTTCCCGCAGCGCTGAGACCTTGGCCACCGCGTCCAGCGACAACGCAAACAACACCAATCCGTATGACGCCAGGTAAAAAACACCGCCCAACAGGCCGACTCGCCAATGCCCACGTATCGCTCGCATCAAGGCCAAACGCTCCCTGGAAAACGCCAGCACCGGGATCGGAATGCTCTGGAATACCGTCAGGTAGATGATGTATTGCAACACCGTTTCACTGGCTCTCACGCCTTTGGCGTCCACCACCGTGTAAGCCGCGATAAACGCCCCGGCACACACCGCCATCAGAATCGGCTTGAGCATCTGCGCCGTCATCCTGCGCACAAAGGTCAGGCTGATAATGCCTACACAAATCAACACCACACCCGCCAGCGCCTCGCGTGACAACTGCTCATGCAACAGAAAGTAGGAAAATAACGCGACCAGTACCGGCGGTATCCCACGCATCACCGGGTACACCTGCCCGAAATCTCCCGTTTCGTAGGCTTTGATCAGAAATAGCCGATAGACCGTATTGAGTCCCACGGAGACGAGGATGTAGCCCCACACCTCCAGGCTCGGCACGCTGACAAACGGCAACGCCAAAAGGCATATCACCAGGGCGGTGCCATCCACCATGGCCAAGGTCATGAAGCGACTGCTACCGGCGCGGACGACAGCGTTCCAGGTGGCGTGCATGAAGGCTGAGATCAAGACCAGCGTGATCGCGATATCGGAGTTGTCCATGGGGCTCGGCTTATGGCGGATAGTAGAGGATGTACGCTATGGGCATCGAGGTGTCATTGTTTACGCAACCACATCCTTAGCATGTAGCGATTTAGATCGCTCAAAGACTCAGCATCATCTATCGCACAACGTGGCGTATTCCTGTCAATGAAGTGCGTGCGAGTATGAAGAAACTTATTATCGGCCGAAATAAGTACCTGCCCTGGTTCCAGCAACACTCGATGCTGAACGGATGACTGATCGAGAACAGTATCCAGAAAGTCCAGCGCTTGACATTGAGCCACCGTTAACGGTACTCGCGCCTTGATGTGGGCGGATTCAATGTAGACCCGAAAGTATCTGATCAGTGGAATGCCTTCATTGGAAAAACTCAGAATGGGCGCCTTGAAAAGCTGCTCTTCATCTGACATACCGCGGTTTTCAAAAAAGAAGTTGCATTTAAGCTCTTCCAATATTTCCGGAAACGCCATCAGCTCCGCATATACCGCGCTTGCATCAATCAGGATGCTCTCGCCGCCCAAAAGCGCTTGCTGTCCGCAAGCCAGGATCAAGTAATCGATAGGTAGCGGATCGCTCACTCCATCGTTGTGTACGTACGCACCTTGACGGGTTTGATGGTATCTAGCCCCCTCCTCAATACTCTTACCGCCTCTGTCATAAACCTCAATCACCTTGTGACCCAGATGATTCTGTACCATGGGTACGCCGAGTAGCGAACCAAATGTCCATATCAGTGATTTAAAGGTTTCAAGTTTCTCGACCTTAAAACCATCAAGAATCAAGACATGGCATTCATGGTCGATCATGGTTCGGATTCTATCTAGCTCCTCACTCAAGACGGATGATTGTAGAGAATTGATGTAGGCAGCCTTGGTATCGAATCGAGCCCCCTGACTTTCAGATGCTAGCAACTCTCTTGCGCTCAAAAGTTCATCGAAGGCAAATCTTGAAAGTCTAACTTTGGAAACTGCTTGCCGGAAATCACTGACGTTTATGTTCATCGCAATCCTTTACGGTGGTTAGTTGGAGCGTTCATTTAACTAAGCCCACCATTTGCGAAAAAGCGAAACCTCGTCAGCCTAGCCATCAAAATTCGTCATGGCAGAGCTTTCCTACGTAGAAGTTACTTAGCAAACGCTGTTTCATGCACACCGCCAAACCAACTGTGGGAGCTGGCTTGCCGGCGATGGCTGTGTGTCAGCCAGTACATCCGCTACTGAGACACCGCTATCGCCGGCAAGCCAGCTCCCACAGTTGATTGGGTTTCACATTGAGATTGGCGGGACGGGTTCAGTCCGCAATCACCACAATCGACACCCGCCGATTCTCCGTGCGCCCTGCCGCCGTATCGTTGGAGGCCACCGGCTCGCTGCTGCCCAACCCGCGCAGTTGGATGTTTTCTTCTTTCATGCCCACGCCGGTCAACACCGCCGCCACGCTTTTCGCGCGGCGCAGGGACAGTTGCTGGTTGTAGGTTTCCTTGCCGGAAGCGTCGGTGTGGCCGTCAACGCGCACGCGTTCGATGCCGACACCCAGCAGGGCCTTGCCGATGCGTTGGACGATGTCGGTGCTGGGTTGGTTGAGCGTCTCGACGTCGCTGCCAAACAGCACTTTACCGGACAGGCCGAAGGCCCAGCCTTCGTCCGTCAGTTCGAAGCCTTGCTGCTTGAGGACGGCCACTTGCGCCGGGGTCAGGCCTTTGGGGGGCGGCGTCTGGCAGCCGCCGAGGGCGAGCAGGGCCACCAGCAAGGTGATAAACATGAAACGCGCGGTCGTGAACAAGGGGTCAACTCCTGTGTTGAACGTTGACGACGGAATTCTCCGACTCCGCCGTTTGCTGGCCGCCCGAGGACAAACGCTTGGCCTGGTACATCGCCGCGTCGGCGGCATTGAGCAAGGTGCCGGGTGTGGCGCCATGATCAGGGTAGATGGCGATACCGATACTGAGTGAGGTCAACACCTGGGTGTTGCCGGGCACCGGAATCGGCAGGTCCATGCTGGCGATGATTTTGTCGGCGATGCGCTCGGCGTCTTCCACCTTGTGCAGCGGCGCCAGCATGATGGCGAACTCGTCACCGCCCAGGCGCGCGACCAGGTCATCCTCACGCAGTTGCGCACGCACGCGCTCGGCCACCGCTACGAGAACGGCATCGCCGGCGGCGTGGCCAAAGCTGTCGTTGATCTCTTTGAAACGGTCGCTGTCGAGGTAGAGCACCGCCAGTTGTTCCTTGGCCTTGGCCGCACTGCGCAGGGCACGAATCAGACGGCCTTCGAAGTACGCACGGTTAGGCAGGCCGGTGAGGCTGTCGTGATTGGCCTGGTGGGCGAGGGATTCGTTTTCGCTTTGCAGATGGTTTTGCCAGGCTTCCATCTCGCCGAGCAAAGCGTTGAAGTCGCTGCCCAGGCTGTCCAACTCGGCGATTCGCGCCGGCGGCACACGGCGATCGAAGTCGCGTTCGCTGCGGGCGGCGTGGGCCACGGCGGCGAGGCTTTGCAGTGGGCCGGTGATACCGCGCAATAAGCGTCGCGCCAGGTGCAGAGCGATCCACGCGCTGAGCGCGGTACAGATGAGGATCCCGGCCAGGCCACTGAGCAGGAAACGCAGCAGGCTACCGCCGTGACCGGTGAGGTGAGTGCTGCCGATGACTCGCCCTTGGTGGAGGATAGGCTGGCTGATGGGTTGTTCGAGCAGGGTGTGCGCCAGCTCCAGTTCAACTCGCGAGAGCATGCCGGTATCCGGACGTATCCACTGCGCCAGCAACTTGCCATTGGCGTCGAAGACTTCGGCCTGGGCCACTTCTTCGGTGGAGGCGATCAGGCTGAGCGCTTCAGTGGCTGCCGCGCTGTCGTTGAACACCACTGCCGCTTCCACGGTGTAGTTGATGGAGCGCGCGATCAGGTGCAGGTTGTGTTCGGCATACACCCGCAGCGCCAGCACACCCAGCAGGGTCAGCGAGATGCTGGCCAGGGTCACCGCCACCAGAGCCAGGATCAGGTGCCCCCTGCCGATGACCGAGCGCAGGGTAGGTCGCACTTTGGTGACAGTCATGGCGCAGGCGCTCGCCGACGGGACAACTGCAGCACGCTGGGGTGAATGCGCACGCCGCTGCGCGCCACGGAGTCGAGGTTGACCTCGAAGGACACTTGCTCATCACTCACCCGCAGGCAGAACAGGCTGCCCACGGTGCACTGGTCGCCGCCTTCGCTGATGCTCAGCACCGGGTGACCGATCAACGAGGTAAACAACTGGCTACGCTCATCGGCACTCAGTTTGCCGATGTACACCGCATCGCACGCGTTGACGATATCGGGATGGTTGGCCAGCAGGCGCTGCACCACCACCGGACGACCGGTGGCCTGGGTGGTGCCTTTGATCAGGTCGTCGGTGTATTGGGTCGGGCCGACGACGCACAGGCGCAATTGCGCAGGCTCGACCGGCCAGCGCGCATAACTGAGGATACCGAGTACCACCTGAGTGACCGCTTGGGCGCGCTGGGCGGCAAGATCAGCGGGGTCGGGCGCCTGGGCGAAGGCGCGCGGCGCGAGTACGCACAGCAACGCCACCAGCAGCATGCGTCTCCAGCTCAAACTGCGCTCTGTGGGCGAGACAGCCACGTTCATGCAGCGATTCTCTCAGGTGTTTTTTAGATGATGCCGCAACGATAGCACAGCGGCGCAAAACCCCGCGAAGAGTAGGTCTTCACGGGGGCCGCTATTTTTCCAGAAAAATCAGTCGACTGAATCAGAAAAATGGCATGACCTGTCAGTCAGTTTTTTCCGGTTCGTGGCCCAATTCCAGCATCAGCCCACTCAAGCGCTTGACCTTGCGCCTGACCGCCTCTTCAAACACACCACCTCGGGGCTCGATCAGGCTGAACCAGCGCTTGGCCCGCGTGATGCCGGTATAGATCAATTCTTTGGTGAGCACGGGGTTCAACGCATCCGGCAGGATCAATGCGGCGTGGGTGAACTCGGAGCCCTGGGATTTGTGCACGGTCATGGCGTAAACAGTTTCCACATCATTCAGACGGCTAGGCAGCACAAATCGCACACCGCCCTGGCCATCGTTGCGTGGGAAGGCCACGCGCAACACCTGGGGGCCGCCGTCGCTTTCGGGCAATTTGAGGGCGATGCCGATATCGCCGTTCATCAGACCAAGACCGTAATCGTTGCGGGTCATCAGCACCGGGCGGCCTTCGTACCATTGCTCGTCGCCTTCGATCAAACGTACCTTGCGCAGGGCAGCAGTGATGCGCAGGTTCAGGCCTTCCACGCCCCAGGGGCCTTTGCGTACCGCGCAGAGCAGTTGGAACGCATCGAAGGCCTGCAGCAGTTGTTGCGCCCAGTGGGTCCAGGCGTCGCTTTCCCGTGGGGTATCAAGTGACGGGCGGGCGCTGTGCAGCAGGTTGAGGTAATAGCGATAACCGTGGGCGCCATCACCTTGCCCGTCCAGCACCAGACGCTCCAGGGCGTGGTCGTGCTCGCCCTTCAGGCTGACGCAGAACAGATCATCGTGACTGCGCGCCGCCAGAAGCTTGCGCGCCTCTTCGGCATTTTGCTGGTTGACCCAACGCGCCAGTTGGCCGATGCCACTGCCCTCGCCGAAACGCCGCGAGTAACGCAGCATCACCACTTGTTGGGCCAATGGGTGGCTGGCGTCGGGGTCTTCCTGCAGGCCGCTGGCACTGAGGTCTTCGCCGCTGACCGCTTGCAACCATTGGCGGGTCTCGGTGCTGTAGAAGCCGGCTTCGGCGTCGCGACACAAGTCACCGAGCACTGCACCCGCCTCTACCGACGCGAGTTGGTCCTTGTCGCCCAGCAGCACCAGGCGTGCATGGGGCGGCAAGGCGTCGAGCAGGTTGGCCATCATTTCCAGGTCGATCATCGAGGCTTCGTCCACGACCAACACATCCAGGGGCAATGGGTTGCCAATGTGATGCCGGAAGTGCCGCGTGCCCGGGCGACTGCCCAGCAGGCGGTGGACAGTGGTGACCTGGGTCGGGATTTTTTCCTTCACGTTGTCCGGCACTTTCAGCGACAGCACTTGCTGGCTGATGGACTCGGTGAGGCGTGCGGCAGCCTTGCCGGTCGGTGCGGCCAGGCGAATGCGCAACGGACTGCCGGCTTCCACGGCGGGCGCCTGTAACAGCGCGAGCAGGCGCACCACGGTGGTGGTCTTGCCAGTGCCAGGGCCGCCGGTGACGATGCTGAATGCGCCGCGAGTGGCCAAGGCACAGGCGAGTTTTTGCCAGTCGATCACGCCGTCGGGCGGCGGTTGGTCAAACAAACGACTCAGGCGCTGCGGCAGATCGGCGGCGACGTTTTCCTGGGTGGCGAGCCTTAGACGCAAGGCGGTATCGATGCGCCGCTCGTAGGTCCAGTAGCGGCGCAGATACAGGCGTTTGCCGGATAGGACCAACGGACGGCTTTGGGCGGGCTCGCTGCCATCGACGGCCAGGGCGACCAGATGGCTGGCGGCGAGCGCGTGGCACCAGTGGGCGCCGTCGAGGCCGTCGAGCAACTGCGATGGCAGCAGCATGGCGCCGGTTTGCAGGTCGCCTTCAGGCGGCAGTGACAGGGCGAAATCGGGCGCCTTGAGGGTTTCGAACAAATCGAGGCAGACGTGACCATGACCCAATTGATGGCTGGTCAGCGCGGCGGCCAGCAGCACCAGCGGGTCAGCCTGTGGATCGAGCTCGTGCAGGAAGCCGACGAAGGCTTTGTCCAGGGCACGCAACCAGCCACGCTCCACCCAACGCGCCAGCAATTGCACCAGGTCGGCGGCGCGGCTGAGAGGGGTCAGCTCCTCCAGCGGTAATGGCGACAGGCTCATAACAACACTCCTTGTTCCCAGGCGGGCTCAACCCTGGGCGGGATCGGCTTGCCCTGGAACAGCAGGTCCAGGCCTTCGATCAGCTCTCGTGGCGGCCGGGTGAAATACGCCCCCTGGCTCGCGGACTGCGTACCACGCAGGAAAATGTACAGCGCACCGCCGATATGGCGGTCGTAGTCGTAGTCCGGCAGGCGCGCCTTGAGTTGGCGGTGCAGGGCCAGCAGGTAAAGTACGTATTGCAGGTCGTACCGATGCTCGAGGATCGACTGTTCCATGGCGTCCGGGGTGTAGGCCGAATCGTCGGGGCCAAGCCAGTTGGATTTGTAATCGGCGACGTAATAGCGTCCGTCGTGTTCGAAGGTCAAATCGATAAAGCCCTTGAACATGCCGTTGAGCAGCACCGGTTCGGCGGCGACGCGGGAGACGCCGTTATGGGTGTATTGGCACACCAGTTTGTCGAGGGCGAGTACGTCGACTTTGTGGCTGGCGAACCAGAACTCCATTTCAATCTGGTACTGCTGCAACCGGCTGAGGGAAACGTGACCGTTTTCCACCGGCAATGGTGTTTGCAGCAGGTGGCCGAGCCAACTGCCGAGGGTGGTGATCCAGCCCTCCCAGTTGCGCCGATTGCAGCGGGCGCCCACGGCTTTTTCGATCGCCTCGGGTGTGACGTTGAAGCCCTCCTCCCCGGCCCACTCCAGCAGCCCGTGGAGAAAGGTCCCGGGGTTGGGCCCACGTGGGAAGCGGTGAATGTCACCGCCGGACGCCGCCACTTCGCGGGGTGCGTCGGGGTCGAGGCGTTCGTCATCGAACAGCTTTTGGGCCTGTGGGCTTTCCGGCGCTTCGAGCGTGGCAGCGCTCATGCTGTCGCCGATGCGCAAGGCGCTGTAGGAGGCAATCCACCAGTTTTCCGCCGCCTTGCGCTTGGGCAGCAGGGGCGCGCGCAGCGTGGCTTGGTTGCGCGGTGGGTGGAAGAGGATGTCTTGCGCTTCGGGCACTTGGGCGTAGTTGATTGCCGTGCAACCTTCTTGAAGGTCCAAGAGCCAGCGCGCCAAACCGGCGGACTCTCCCAGCGATGCGCCTGCGCCAAGCAAATAGCCCAGTGCCGAAAGGTGCAGTACGGAGCTGTTGCTGTTGCCGCGCTTGAGGTCGGCAATGCCCAGCCAACACGCATGTTTGGCCCGGGTCAGGGCGACGTAGAACAGGCGCAGGTCTTCGGCTAGGCGCTCGTTGTCGGCCTGGGCGATCAACTCGGGCGTTGGGCGCAGGCTGACCTGGGATTTGCCGTGTTCATCGTGGTAGTGCAGCGGCAAGCGGCTGCCGTCCACCGGTTTGGCCGAGCAGATGAACGGTAGGAAAACCAGGTCGTATTCCAGGCCTTTGGATTTGTGGATGGTCACGACCTTGACCAGTTGCTCATCACTTTCCAGGCGCAGGATCTGTTCTTCACCCGCCTGGCCCGAGAGCGCCAGGTGTTCGGCCAGGTGGCGGATCAGCGCCTGTTCGCCGTCCAGTTCCGAGGCCGCTTGTTGCAGCAGTTCGCTGAGGTGCAGCAGGTTGGTCAGCACACGCTCGCCATCACTGCGCGCGATCAGGGTTTGCGGCAGTTTGAAGTCATGCAGCAGGCGCCGCAGCATCGGCAGCACGCCTTGGGTGCGCCAGATTGCGCGGTAGCCACGGAACTGCATGACGCGGCTTTCCCACGCGAGTTCGTCCTGGTTCAGACGCTCCAGTTCCGGTAAAGACAGGTTCAGGGTGACGCAGGCCAAGGCGGCACGCAGAGGGCGCTCCACGTCTGGTTCGGCGCAGGCCTTGAGCCAGGCCAGCAGGTCGTGGGCTTCCTGGGCGGCGAACACCGAGTCCTTGTCGGACAGGTAAACGCTGCGCACACCACGGGCGGCCAGTTCTGCGCGTACCGCCTGGGCTTCCTTGCCGTCGCGCACCAGGATGGCAATATCTGACGGCAGCACGCCTTTGAAGCTCGCGTCCGGTTGCAGGAAACCGGCCCTGCCCTGCTGGCCGCCGTTGAGCAATTCAACAATGTGCGTGGCACAGGCCGCCGCCAGCTGCTGACGATACTGCACGTTGGAAATCGGCTGGTCGGTGGGCAAGTGCCAGAGGTTCAATGCCGGCAACGTTTGCCCATCGACCTGCAAGTGTTCCTTGCGGCCTTGGGACAGCACCGAGTGGAACGGTACGGGGTTTTTGCCATCCGGCTCGCGGAACAGGAACGCACCCCGGCCCGTTTCCGCACGCTGGAACACATGGTTCACCGCCTCGACCATCGCATGGCTGGAGCGGAAGTTGGTACCCAGGGTGTGATGGCGGCCGGTGGTGGACTGGCGGGCGCGCAAGTAGGTGTAGATGTCGGCGCCACGGAAGGCGTAGATCGCCTGCTTGGGGTCGCCGATCAGGAACAGGCCGCTGTCGAGGTGGTTTTCTTCAATGCGGTAGATGCTGTCGAAGATGCTGTATTGCACCGGATCGGTGTCCTGGAACTCGTCGATCAACGCCACCGGGAACTGCTCGCGGATCACGCTCGCCAGACGCTCGCCTCCCTCGGATTGCAGGGCGGCATTGAGGCGGATGAGCATGTCGTCGAAACCCATTTCGGCGCGTCGACGCTTTTCCTCTTCGAAGCGTTTGCCGACCCAACCGGCCGCGTGTTGCAACACGGCGGCGTCGGGCGTCGGCAAGGCATCCAGGGCAGCCTTGAGGCCGGCCATGGCATCGATACCGGGATGCTGCGGCGGCTCGCCCTTCCAGGCTTCGGCCATGCCGTCGGGTGTCAGGCGAGTGAAACCGGTGCCGATATCGAGTTGTTCGAGGGTGTCGTCAGCAGCCCACGCGCTGATCTTCTCGAACCAGGGCTCGAAGTAGCGGGCTTGCATCTTGCGGCCATCGACGGCCTTGGCCGCCACGGCTTGCAGGCAGATATCACGTAGCTCGGCGGCCCACTGCTGCCACGGTGCCTTGAGTTGCATCAGCGCTTCACGGCGTTCTTGGAGGCAGGCGTCGATCAGCTCGGGGGGCTCGCGGGTCTCTCCGACGGGCCGTTCGCTGCCGAACAGCGCACGGACTCGCGGCATCAACGCAGCAGGCCCGCCCCAGTTATTGCGCACCCAATTGAGCGCATCGTCATGCATCGGGTAGCAGAACAGCCGCCAGTAGTCGCGCAGCACCTCGCCGAGCAGATCGCTGTGGTCGGTTTCCAGAGTCTGGGTGAACAAGCTGCCACTGTCGAAGGCGTGCTCGCGCAGCATACGCTGGCACCAACTGTGGATGGTCGAAACGGCGGCTTCGTCCATCCATTGCGCAGCGATGTCCAGCCGGTTGGCGCAGGCCGGCCATTGGTCGGCGGGATATTCGTCACGCAGATCAGCGATAAGGGCGTCGGGCTGTTCAATTTCTGTGCGGAAAAAGCGTGCGGCTTCGGCCAGACGGATACGGATGCGTTCACGCAGCTCTTTGGTGGCGGCGTCGGTAAAGGTCACCACCAGGATTTGAGGCGGTAGCAGTTCGCGGCCAAAGCCAGACCCTTCACTACCGTGACCGAGGACAAGGCGCAGATAAAGGGCGGAGATAGTGAAGGTTTTGCCGGTGCCGGCGCTGGCTTCAATCAGCTGGCTGCCGTTGAGCGGGAAGGCCAGGGCCAAGGGTTTGTGGTTCATGCGCCGGCCTCCTCGCTTGTGAGTGATCGCCAGGGGGCGTTGAGCAGGGGGCGATAAAGGGTTTCGCACCAACCTTCGAATTCTTCGCTGGCAATAAGTGTGGCGTAGTCCGGGAATTGCCGGGTGAGCGCTGGGGTTTCGCGGCGCTCGCCTTCGTTATTGAGCCCGTCACCCTCGTAGGCTTTACCCGCAGCGGCTTCGGCCTTGGCCGGGTCAGTTTGGCCGAGCCAGGCAAACGCGGTCTTGACGGCGATGGGCAACGGTTTGCTCATCCCGGTGTGCCAGGCGAGCAGCAAGTTGCAGAGAATTTCCTGGGCATTGGCTTGATCCAGCGGTGGCAGCAGCAGAGTGTCATCACTGGCCACCAAGCCGGTGCTTAACGGCAGACCGCAAGCGCAGGCAACCACGTGATTGACCCAGGGCCGAATCAGGCGATGCCACTTGCGGGTCTTGATCGAGCCGATGCTGTTGGGGATGGTGGTGACGCTGAGCAACCCACCATCACTGCGTCTATGCAGCCCGCTGATCCAGCCTTCCAACTGAATGCCGCGATGCTCAAAACTGATCGGTTCGGCGCCGGAGTGCGGGGTGGGCCAGAGGGCCAATAATTGTTGGTAGCGTCGCAGCAGATCGGGCAATGGCTCGATCAGTTCGTTGCGAAGGCACTCGCCGAAACCCACCATCGGCAACAGGCCACTGCTTTGCAGGCGCAAAGCCTGGACGTTCAACGCCTGGTCGAAGTGATCGGGTTCGGTGAGTGCTGCACTGAGCAGACTATCGCTCAGGCTGTAGCGTTGCAGTGCGTCGAGCACGAAGGGCTCTTCGTCGGCCAGCGGTACTTCGGCGGCCTCGAAGAATACTTTCAAGCGTTGGCTGAAGAAGTGTTTGACGGGGTTGCGCAGGAAGTCTTGTAGCTGGCCGAGGGTCAGGGGCTCGTCCTGTTGATGGGGCGCCAGGTCGTGTTCTGTCGGGGTGGTATCGGATGCTTCGTGGAGCAACTGCCATTCGCGCGCATAGCTGAACAGCGAATCGCCCTCATGGAAGTAGCGAGCGCTGAACGGTTGCAGCGGATGCTCCTGGGTCATGGCTTCGATCAGCGGCTCGTCACTGTCAGCGCAGTGCCAGCCACTGGCCAGATGGTCACGCAGTTGGCCGATTAACACCGAGGCCGGGCGATCGCTGTTGTCGCGGATGCTGCGGCCGACCCAACTGATATAGAGCTGGTCGCGGGCTGAAAGCAGCGCCTCGAGCAGCAAGTAGCGGTCGTCTTCGCGGCGTGAACGGTCGCCGGGGCGGTAGTCACTGCCCATCAGGTCGAAGTCCAACGGGGGCTGCGCGCGCGGGTAGTCACCATCGTTCATACCGAGCAGGCACACCAGCTTGAAAGGGATCGCACGCATAGGCATCAGGGTGCAGAAATTGACAGCCCCGGCGAGGAAGCGTTGGGACAGGCGCCCTTGGTCCAAACCCGCTAGCCAGGCTTCACGGACTACGGTGAGAGGTAAGTCGTCGTTAAGGCCGACGGACTCGCAGGTTTCCAGCCAGGTTTCTCTGAGTTGTTCTAGTTGGCCCAGCAGGTATTCGTCGTGTTCGCTACTCGGCAAGAAAAACAATTGCGTCAAGCGTTGCAGGCGTTCGCCCCACTCCTTCGCGGGAGCGGGTTGAGACAGGGCTTGGTGCGCATCGTTGAGTGCGTCGAGCACGGCGACCAGGGGGCCGATCAGGACAGCGTCGAGTCCACCGATTTCGTCATAGGGCTCGATACCGTCACACGCTGCACCTGTACCTACGGCGTAACCGAGCAACATGCGGCGCAGGCCGAAACGCCAACTGTTTTGTTCCAGCCCGGTTGGCAGGCCGAGGTCTGCACGTTGTTCGGCGTTGAGCCCCCAGCGGATGCCGGCGCCTTCTATCCAGCGGTGCAACGTGGGCAGGTCGCGCTCCTTGATGGCAAAGCGTTCGCGCAAGGCTGGAACATCAAGCAGATCTAGAATTTCGCTGACGGGAAAGCGGCTGTCGGGGAGTTTCAGCAGGTGTTCGACAGCGATCAGCAGAGGGTCGCGGCCGCGTTGGCCTTGGTCGGTCAGGGTGAAGGGGATGAAGCGTGGGTCATTGCGCTCGAGCTGCCCGAACACGGCGCGGATGTGCGGCGCATAGCTGTCGACGTCAGGGACCATGACAATAATATCCCGGGGGCGCAGCGTGGGGTCGGCGCTGAAGCGTTGGAGCAGTTGGTCGTGGAGGATTTCCACTTCGCGTTGGGCGCTGTGGGCGATGTGGAAGCGGATTGAGGTATCACGCTCCAGATCCACAGCGGGCCATAGTTCGCGGGTTTCATTGAGTGGGCGCAGTTCGAGGATATCGTCCTGGAGTTGATTGAGCAGTGTTGCCGGCTCGCTGTCGCTGAACAGGTCGATGCGGCCGTCGCGGAAAGCGGCGCGGTAGCTGTTGGGGTCGTCGTAGCTGTCCAGCAAGCTGATGTAGTCACGACCTTGCTTGCCCCAGGCCGCCAGTAACGGGTGGGCGTGCTGGTGCAGGGTTTGTGGGTCGATGGTGACCGGCATGCCCGCTTTACGCGCCTGACGCTTGTATTCGTTACGCAGCAGGTCTTTGTCGGCGACGATGTCGGACCAATGGTGGCGGCAAGGGTTGTGCACACAGAGCAGGACTTGGCTGAAGCGCGCGAGGCCGGCGAGGGCCTCCAGCGCCTGGGCGGGCAACGAGGAGATGCCAAAAACGATGACGCGGGATGGCAGGCCCTCGGGCGCTTTTTCCAGTGTATTGATGCGCTCGATAAAACGTTGGTGAACGCCGGCGCGGCTTTCGGCCATGCCTTCTTCACCAACATCCAACAGCAGCGCGCGCCATAGTTCGGCTTGCCAGCAGTTGGCTGGGTTAAGGGGTTTGGATTCACCTCGACCGTTACGCAATTGGTGGCGGCCGGCGGCCCAATCTTCCAGCCAGTCGGCACGGTAGACCTGGTATTGGTCGAACAGGTCAGCCAGGCGCTCGGCGAGTTGGTAGCGTTTACGCAAGTCGGTGTCGTGGGTGAGAAAGCGCTGCAGCGGTTCGAAGTGCGGCTGATCGATAAGCTCCGGAAGCAGGCGCATCAGGCGCCAGGTCAGTGGGGCTTTATCGAGCAGGGATTTGGGCGGGATTTCGTCACGGCCCAGAACCATACGGTAGAGCTGCCACATGAAACTGCCAGGGAGCTGCACATCGATTGCCGCCGCGATGCCGCAACCGCCCATGTCGTCGTCTTCCGGGTCTTCGGCCAGAGCCAACTTGAGCCACTGGGCGATACCGTTGCTTTGTACCAGGGCGATTTCGTTTTCCAAGGGAGCCAAGGGGTACCGGCGCATCCAACTGACCACCAGGCTGCGAAGTTCGTCCAGGCGGTTGCCGTGAACCACCATGAATCCAGCACTGAGGGACGTCGCATCCGGCATAACGGCTTCCTTGGGAAAGGCAAAATCGAGGGTGCGACTTTAGCACTGTGGGCAGTTGTTGGCCGAATTGGGATGTTAGCTGTCTTTCCGACCGCCCAAAACAAAACCCCTGACTGCGTTAGCAATCAGGGGTTCTGGAATTTAATCTTGACGATGACCTACTCTCACATGGGGAAACCCCACACTACCATCGGCGATGCATCGTTTCACTACTGAGTTCGGGATGGGATCAGGTGGTTCCAATGCTCTATGGTCGTCAAGAAATTCGGGTACTGAGTCGCGGCCTGGGCCTCGCTTCAGCAAATTGGGTATGTGACAGCTTTCGGTG